>CAZYRG010000483.1:0-1502 GCA_964650425.1 uncultured Flavobacteriaceae bacterium | reverse complement strand
GATGCAACAGCATTCACCCCGCGTTGTTCAATAAGGTGTTCTCGCACTTGTAATTTTCTATACGCTTCGATTGGATTCAACGCTCCTCCCCGCTCCAAACGCGCTCGTTCTAACAACGGTCGTACATCGGTACGATACGCACCTTGCAACAACTCTTGACATTTGACCACATCATTTTCATTTTGTGCTTGTCGCAATAAATTCTGATCTACTAAAAATGCTTTGGCATACGCCTCCTGAATTGCTTCTAGTGATTGTATGATATCCTCCAACGGATCCTTGATATTGTGACTTGCATCAATCATCCACGCTGGATAGGGATTATTTGAATTATTCGCCATCCCATACACCAATTCGTTAAAAATTAAGAATAAAGAATACGGCTTAATACTTCCCACTGTCAAATCATCGTCTCCGTATTTGCTATCATTAAAGTGGAATCCTCCTAACTTACCTTTGAGCATTAGTGTCGAAACAATTTGCTCAATATTCGTATTCGGCAAATGATGTCCTAAATCTACCAATGTATAGGCTTTGTCTCCACATTCATTGGCTAACATAAAAGAAGTCCCCCAATCCTGAATCACCGTACTGTAAAAGTTAGGCTCGTAGGGTTTGTATTCGATAAATAATTTCCAATCCTCTGGTAAGGCCGAATAAATATCTTTCAGACTATTTTGAGTGTTCTGCAAAGCCGACTGGAAGTTACTTTGCCCTGGAAAACTAGAACCATCTGCTAACCAAACGGTCAAACTTTTAGATCCTAATTTGTCTCCGATTTTAATCACATCAATGTTATGCTGTATGGCCTGTGCACGAACTGCCTCATTGGTATTGCTCAAAGAACCAAACTTATAGCTCTCCTTAGCATTTTTTTGATCCTGAAAGGTGTTAGAATTTACCGCATCAAAGACAATACTATTTGCAGCGGCCAATTCTTTGATTGCATTATAATCACTCGGAACATCCCAAGGAATGTGTAAGGATACTGCTCCTGCAGTTTGTGTAAGACTATGGACAAGACCAATATCTTCAATCTTTTCTTCTAAACTAGAAGGTTCTCCTTGAAAACCAAAGCGTCCAAAACGGGTTCCGCCAGCTCCCAAAGCCCAACTAGGAATTGCTACCTGAAAATCAGCTAATCGATCAATGATTCCCTGAACATCACTCCCATTTTTCGTTAATTGATTTGCTAAAAAATCGAAATGCTCATTGTGTGATGTCGCATTTGTACTATTTATATCGTGTAGTTGCTCTTTATTAATAGTCATCGGTATTCGATTAAATTTGTCTTTGTTGGAATAATTCGGTCTTTGTAAATATATGAAACCGCTTAGGGTTATAAAAAGAAACCTCCACAGAAACCATGAGGAGTATTACTATGGAAGCTTCTTAGGTAACTAAAAAAACTATCGTACAAATGCCGTCGGCATACCACCGTCAACATTGATAATATTTCCAGTAGTTTTATCTAATAGTCCTACTAAAGCGAATACCCCATT
>CAZYRG010000482.1:0-1509 GCA_964650425.1 uncultured Flavobacteriaceae bacterium | reverse complement strand
TCCGAAATCGTCGTCATTCCAAGCGTAGCTTTGTTTTAGCCCCACATATTTCACTTCTCCAAATTTTGTGAATTGCTTTTCGGTTTTTAGGATATTATTGACCACTCCGAATTCCTGATTTGGAAACGTATAATTGAGTTCAGTATAGGTCTCTTCACAATAGGTGTTTTCGATCTGCGGCAGAGCAATAAAATCTGCATCTTCTGTGGCTAAGAAATAATGTGTTTCTACAAATGCACAGCAAGCCAAATATTCGATTTCTACTTTGATAACTTCTTCTACACCTTCTAAACCTGGATTTTTCAAGCTTGAAATGATGACCGTCTCAAACGTATCTGGATCCGAAATGGTAAAAGTGGCCAATGACTCTTCACTATTTGTAGTTACTAAGTGGATGTCATACGGTGTATACTCTTGTCCTTTGTCTTGAACATCTTCTGTAATGGCATAATTCATTGCCGTTTCAAATTCTTGTGCGTTTAGGAGTAGTGTACTTACTAAGGCGATTAAAAGGGTTCCTAGCTTTTTCATTTTCTTATTTTTTAAAATCGTTTAGATTCGTTAATTACTTTATTTGTTACTTCAAAAGTAGGGCGGGTTTGGAGTAAAAAAGGGGGTATTTTAGAATTCGTAGGGAATGATCTAGAATTCGTTTACCTCACCCCAGCCCTCTCCTAAAAAGGAGAGGAAGTCCATAGGTTTATTGTTTAACTTCAATAGTTATTTCCTGAGTTATTCCGAGTTTTTGGGTATTGATCTTGGAAAAAGACGCTAGTAATTCATTCAAAAGTGTCCATTGTCCATTTTCTAAGGTTTCAACACTTTCTATGCTTCCTTCTTTGTTAAATTTTATGCGTATACTTCCATACGCTTTCAAATGCTTCTGAAGCAACTTTGTGTATAGCACTTTGAAGCCCATTGTTAACATTCGCTTTTCCATTTTTGTGATTTTTTTCGTCGTTATAATTTTAGTAGTATAAGGCATGGCTATTTTTGAAGTTCCTTTTATTTCAGCTGCTGCACCAACAGCTAGAGTGGATACGTTTTGAGGCAACATCAAGGGTTGTTTTATTGTTTTTAACCCTCTCTTTTTATTGACTACTTCCTCATCTACTGCTACAAAAGAAGTGTACTTAGTTGCTAAATTGTATTGCAATCCGAGTGCTACCACTTTTTCTTTACTATTTTCATTAAACAAGCCACTGTAATCATCCAATTCGGCAATGCGTTTACGTGCCCATAAGTAGCGGAGTGCTTTGTTATTTTTACTTAAAACTCCGTCCTTAACTGCATAGGTTTGCTTAATTCTTTTCTTGCCTTGATATCCAGTTATCATCAATTCGCCAGCAGGCTTGCCTCGATATTTTCCATAGACCACAATCGGTCTGGCGGCAAAAACATCTGGAATGCTTTGCGGTGCTACATCATAGATCTCAAAACCTTTTGTCTTGAGTTGTATTTGTGTTAATAATGGAGTAGCAATATAATTTTTAAAGGCTTTCGCTACGC
>CAZYRG010000481.1:0-1518 GCA_964650425.1 uncultured Flavobacteriaceae bacterium | reverse complement strand
ATTGATATTGCAGTAGTGAAGTCAGGAAAAGATTTTGATCTAAAAACAATAAAAGAAAAGGGTATTACGCCAAGTGATTTTATTTATAAGAAACACGGTATTGATAGTACGATATATCAAGAAAATAATGCTTGGTATGCCGCAAATCCAAAACTGTATTTGGAGTTGTTTACCATAGTCCGAGATACACTAGAAGTAAGAAAAACGCGATTACAAAAACAATTAGTTATACAAGATTCTTTGAAAGGTCTAAAAGACAGTCTTCATGTAAAACGGCGGGGTGGAAAAAAATCATTGGTAAAGAGAAATCTAAACCAGAAAGGAGCGATTATCAAAAGTATGGGCCAAAAGGTAAAGAAAAAAGCGAAAAAGTAATAAGGGTATTCTGTTTACTTTTTATGATTCTCATTTTACGCTTTTGTTTTTAAAAAATGCTCGGCAGTTTCTGCAATTACTGCATCTACAGACTCAAATTCAAATGCTAATGCTGTTTTAATTTTTGTTGCGTCATAAGTGACATTGGTAAGCAACGAAGCAGCTATAGCCCGAGAAAAATCTGATTTTATACGGAATAGGGCACTTCCCAACCATTTTATCACCCGGAATAGATGAACCATTGTTGCCGAAGCCCTTGTTTTAGGAGGTTTTTTGCCCAACCTCAAGGCAATTTTTGATAAAGCATCTTGATAACTAAGATTTTCTCCGACTAGCACATAGCGTTCATTTTTTATAGTACTTTTGGTTAGTTGGATCATGGCTTTTGCGACATCATTTACACCTACAAAACCCGTACTGCCTTCGGTATAAAAAGGTTGTCCCTTGTATATTTTACTAAAAATAACACCACTTCCACTGGTATAAGAACCAGTACCTAGAATAATGCCTGGATTTACAATAACAACATCCAATCCTTCTTGGGAGCCTCTCCACACTTCGAGTTCAGCGCCATATTTGGTGATGGCATAGAGAGAATTCAATGCTTCTGGATTCCATTCTGTAGTTTCATCTACAGCTTGATTATTAATTGGATGTCCCAAAGTTGCAATAGAGCTTACATAACATAGTTTTTGGACCTGATGTTGTACACATAGATTTACGATATTGGCCGTGCCCTCAATATTGGTTTTTCTGAGATTTTTATAGGCTGAAGTGTCATAGGAGATCAATGCAGCACAGTGATACACCATTTGAATATTTTGAAAAGCGATAGTTAATCCTTCAATATCTTCTAATGTAGTTTGTACCCATTGTATTTGATCAAATAGTGTTTCAATTGCTGGGGTTTCATAAGTTTTACCTTCTTTATGTTCTTTATCGTCACCAAAATGTTCAAAGAATATTTTTTTAGTAAAAAGGCGCTTGTCTTCTGTTCTGTAAAGTGCCCGAATGGGTTGTTGCTCTTTAGTCAAATGGATCAACAAATGTGTTCCGACCAAACCTGTAGCTCCTGTTACTAGTATCATAGTGCTAAAATAAGTAAACATAAAATGCCACCCAAAAACGTTTTGAATGGCATTG
>CAZYRG010000480.1:0-1529 GCA_964650425.1 uncultured Flavobacteriaceae bacterium | reverse complement strand
AGTTCGGCATTAATTTTTTGTTGCAGCAACCCGGCTTTTAGATCCCGAGCTACCCCCCAATGACTCATGGCATCTGCACGATTAGGCGTTAGTCCGATTTCAAAAACTTGGTCATTTTCTATGGAAAACACCTCACTGACAGCGGTACCAGGCTTTAATTTTTTGTCTAGTACAAGAATTCCATCGTGACTAGTACCCAGTCCAAGCTCATCTTCGGCACAGATCATTCCATGACTTTCTTCTCCGCGGATTTTTCCTTTTTTGATTTTCCATTCTTCACCTTTATTATCATACAGCACTGTTCCGATAGTGGCGACAGGTACTTTTTGCCCTGCTGCTACATTTGGTGCTCCGCAAACAATTTGTACAGGGCTATCTGTTCCGATATCTACAGTTGTTACCCGTAATTTATCTGCATTACTATGTTGCTCACAGGTCAATACATGTCCAACAACAATACCTTCTAATCCACCTTTGATACTCTGGTATGGACTAATTCCTTCTACTTCTAAGCCTAAGTCGGTCAGTAATTCTCCGGTTTTTTCTGCATCCCAGTCAATTTTTAGGAATTGTTTTAGCCAGTTGTATGATATTTTCATTTATTCGTTGTTTTATCTGATCTGAATAAAAGAGTTCTTTATAAATAGCTACTTTTATTCTGTGTATTGTCTTTGTGAATTCAGAGCACAAAGATACGGCATACCCTTTGTATGATAAAATGTGATATCAATAAATTTATTAGTTTTTATAAGCTCAAAAAATGTGTGAAAAATAAATGTGTTATGTGCTAATTTTTACAATATGAAAAAGAGTGCGTTTTTGAAGCTTCTAAACGATATGTTAGTAGTGTATATATCAAATTTAGTATCTTTAGAAATTAAGGGTGTCTTGATCACATTAATCTACTTTTTAAAACTAATTAACTAACTCAATACTAATGAAATACATGAAAAATTATTTTTATTTCTCAATAGCATACTTGTTGTTTGGCTTCAATACCATAGTTGCACAGGATATACCTGTAATAGAAGACAAAGAAAAAGCACCAACCGAGGTGATCCAAGCTTCGAATTCTTCTTCGGATAATGTAGTGAAGAAGGGATTAGAAAAAACAGATATTGCTGCTAAATCAAATTTGAAAAACGGACAGATCGAAAAGTTAAGGTCCCGAATTAGTTCAGCGAAAGAAAAGTTAGAAAGAGAACGTTTAGGTGGTGAATTACCAGGTGATTATATTGCTGCGCAAGAAGAAAAGATTAAGAAAATGGAGACGAAGTTGGAGGACGCCTTTAACAAGGAGATTGATGAAAAATCAGTAAAGAAATCTTCTGAAGGTGCTTCACTTGAATCTGAAACGTCGTCTGTCAAAAAGAATTCTAAAAATGACGAAATAATTATTCTCAAGCCAGGGAAATCTAAGGCAAAAAATAAAGAAAGTAAGAAAGAAAGTAAGAAAGGATAAAAAATCGCACAATGAATAAATCCCTTTATGTTGCTACTATAGAGCCTAATAGTGGAAAATCGATTGT
>CAZYRG010000479.1:0-1540 GCA_964650425.1 uncultured Flavobacteriaceae bacterium | reverse complement strand
CGGTATTTGACCAGTTTGTTGTATATGATAATGCCATAACTGACAAATATGGCTAAGATGGGTAGTAGGATGTACATAGTTAGATAGTTCTTTTGTTTTAATATTCAGGGGTATAGTTTATAGGTAATAACAAAAAAGAAACTACAGGAATGTTGTTTTTTGTTGCAGGTTTCCATTTTGGCATTTTCTTGATTAATTGCCAGGCTGCTATGTCCAAATGCTTATCAAATTCCTTTAGTATCGAGTGCGGTTCCGCATTTCCATCTTTGTCAATGATAAATCTAATATGAGTTTTTGCTGAAAAGGATAATTCTTCGGGATATTGGATTTTTTCTTTTAGAAATTTTTGTAATCCTTGCTTTCCATTTGGAAAAACTGCGTGCTTAAAATTTTTATAATCTTCATCTTTACCATCAGTCATCCAGTTGAACCTAATAGGTTTTTTAGAATATACTAACTCATTATAGTCTCTTAGGGATTTTATTACTCCAGAAGAATCGTATGTTTTCCATATGCCGAATGGTTTGCCATGTAGTTTTTTGGTTTCTTTCAATAAAACATTATCCAGGATGCGTATGGAATGTGTGATTACAGTATCATTTTCTGTGAATTTTACTTTTTTATATTTTGCTTTTTTTTCGGAAACTTCTTTAGAGAAACTTACATTCTTGTAGAAGGTGGTTTTTTGGCCAAAAAGAGAAAAATTCAGTAAAATGAAAATATAAAATAGTTTAATATCCATTTATGATATCGTTTATAGTGATATAAAAGTAAAACATAACGCAGTTTTTACTAATTAATTGGTGTTTTTTGATTGCAGACGCAACGGATGCCAATTGCAGTTCCTGTGCTCTCAACGGGTCTATGACCACGAGTCACGGTAGTGTTTGTTAGGTTATGCCAGCCGCGAACTACTTTTTCTTGCCCTTCATAATCATCACCAATATCTTTTCCTGTTGGGTTCGTTAGTGGTTTGCTACGATAATTTCCATACCAATCAAGCGTCCATTCCTGAATACCTCCCGACATATCATAAAGTCCTATAGGGCTAGGAGGTTTAATACCTACAGGTTCTTTAGAGGCATAATTGTCATTTTCTCCACCTTCTATTTTGCCATTGTTTGTTGCATGCTCAACTGGTAAGCCCTTATTTCGAGCAGCATATTCCCATTGTGCTTCAGTAGGAAGATCTATTGGTAAATCTAGTTGCTTCCCTAACCATTGACAATATTCACGAGCTTGGTTCCATGTCATATTCCAAGCAGCGTATTTTGGTCCCATTCCATCTTGGTCTCTCCATTTAGCAGCTACTTTATCTAATTTATTGATTTTTGTGTAAAAATCATATTCTTCAAAAGTAGTTTCATATTTAGAGATTGAATAAGAGTCTATTGTTACATCATGAGTTGGACTTGCTTCGGGGAAACGATTACTTCCCATAAGAAATGTACCCCCTTCTATAAAGACAAAATCACTTTTCACTTTGTCTAAGAATTTTTGTGTTTCTGGATTTTTGTTGTTTTGTGACTTGCAGCTGGTT
>CAZYRG010000478.1:0-1545 GCA_964650425.1 uncultured Flavobacteriaceae bacterium | reverse complement strand
AAAAAACATCACTAACACGAATTATCTTATGGTTTATTTCGCCTTAAACACGTTTCAAAATCCAATCCGCAATTATTTTGAGAACTTTTGGAGAGAACGTTTCTTCAATATCAGAATATTCATCCATTTTACCAGTTTTGGCGTTTTGAAACAAATGATTTAAGCCTTCGAGTTCGATTATTTCAAAATCTTTATTTTCCCCTTTAATCAATGCTTTGCGTAAACCATTTTGGTTGATTTTTGCTCTTACTTGTGTATCTAAACTACCATTTAACGATAGTACAGGACAATTAACTTTCTCGTATTCATCTGCTGGATTATAGTTGTAAAAATAACGAATCCATTTTGTGGTGCGCATAGCTACTAGCCCAGATATAACTTCTTTAATTTTAGTTTCTGGGACACCAAGATTTTTAAGTATAGGCGCAATAGTCTCATTATAGTGTTCCATCAATTCTGGCTTTATTACAGAAATATCCTTATTCTGTTTTGCAATTTCAATTGCTTCTCTAATCGCCTTCTCGTAAACTGCTTCATCAGGTACAGGGAATGGACGCATCGTTTTGGACTGAATGACCGAAAGTTCTGTTCCAGAAATTCCCGTGCCTGCCAAAGAAATGATAAAAGCAACATCGTTGACTTTATTGGCTACTAAAGGAGCAATGATGCCACCTTCACTATGTCCTATCAGGCCAATTTTATTTACATCAACATCGTCCCTTGTTCTTAAATAATCCATAGCACTAATAACGTCTAAAGCAAAATCGTAAGTAGTTGCATTAGAATGATTGCCCGTTGATGCACCAAATCCTCTATCGTCATAGCGCAGAACGGCAATGCCTTGTTTTGTAAGGTAATCTGCCAAAACCAAAAAGGGTTTGTGCTGTGATATGGTTTCGTCTCTATCTTGCGGACCACTACCGTTTATCAATATAGCAACTGGATATTTTTTGTTCTCTTTAGGACGTGTAAATGTACCAGCCAGCGTTACATTGGCATCCTTATTTACAAAACTTACTTGTTCTTCGATGTAAGAATAGGGTTTTAGTGGCTCTTGAGGTCTATTAAGCTTTGGTGTTTCAAGCACCGAATTCCTTGAGAGATTCAGGGAAAAGGAATTTAAGCCTTCAACTATTTTACCGTTTATTGTATTGTTTTCGGCATTAATCATTCCGCTATATTTCATTCCCACATTTGAAAAGTCTATTATTAAGCTATCAGCTGTGACCAATGTTTTTAATGCTTTAATTCCATTGACTCTTTGTGTTGGAATATCGACTGTGGTTTGATATGTTTTTCCATCTTCTTCAATATTAAATATAAAATTGATTTTTTTGTCTTTATCCACTTCAATAGCGCCATTCCAAATACCTGTGATATTCTGTGAAACTACCGTTAGTGTTAGAAAAAATAAGCAGATTGTTATTATATTTGTTTTCATAGTTTTGATTTTAAAAATTAGTGTAGGGTATTCCTTGCTGAAATTTTTTCAGCATAAATTTTTGATTGATTTTTATTAAAATTTGTCTTTGACTGGTCTTTAAG
>CAZYRG010000477.1:0-1556 GCA_964650425.1 uncultured Flavobacteriaceae bacterium | reverse complement strand
AAGGATAAAATTAATATCCAAAAATAATACAATCTGTCTACCTATTTCTGAATAGAATAGCAAACCTAAGTCTCAAAATAATGACGGCAATTTTTTTAAATATGCAAAAACTATTAAATTTTAAAAAACTACCTCCAGAAAAAATGTTGGAGTCCTCTCGTGATTTTTACACCAATATGAGCCGACGTCGGAGCGTTAGAACATTTTCTGATGAAGCTGTTGACCGAGAAGTCATTGAGAATGCGATTAAAACCGCTGGCTCAGCGCCTAGTGGGGCTAATAAGCAGCCTTGGCATTTTGCCGTTGTTGAGAGCCCTGAGATTAAACAACTTATACGAAAGGCCGCTGAAGCCGAAGAACATGATTTCTATAATAGACGAGCACCGAAATCATGGTTGGATGATCTAAAAGTGTTTGAAACGGATGAGCATAAACCGTTTCTAGAAGTGGCACCGTATTTAATAGCGGTTTTTCTTCAGCGCAACACTGTTGACGAAAAAGGTACTAAACATAAAAATTACTATATGCCTGAGTCCGTCGGTATTGCGACCGGAATGTTAATTAGTGCTTTACATATTTCTGGTTTGGCAACGCTTACGCATACACCCAGCCCGATGAAATTTTTAAATGAAATATTAGAACGGCCGAGTAACGAAAAGCCTTATATGTTAATCGTTGCTGGATATCCGGCAGACAAGGTCAGTGTGCCGGATATTACGCGAAAGGAATTTGATGAGATAACGAGCTTTTTTTAGAGTTACTGATTAGTCCAATTGATCGACTTTAAAAAAATGGCAGGGTAAGACTATGAGATCTTCCCTGCCGAATTGTTAAGGGGCCTTGGCCCGATTAAAAATTTGTTGAGATTATTTTACGGGCTTTCCGTCGACATCTAATTCAACAATATTGTCGCTGATTTCCTTTAGACTATCGAGGATTGTGGCTTTATCTCCAACAACCACTGTAATCATTTTATCCAAATCAAGCTGAGCACCCGCAATCTGGTTTATTTCATTACTATCGATGTTCGCAAGGATTTTGTTTTGTTCATCAACAAAACTGGGATCAAGATTATATTCAGAGATCTCTGACAGAAAACTCAATTTTTGACCGGGCGTTTCATAGCTTCGTGCGTCACGCTGGCCCAGCGCATTTTTCATGAAGGCAAGTTCATCTTTAGTGATTCCGCCATCATAGAATCCGCCAATTTCTTTTCTGAACTCTACAATTGAGGCTGCAGTCGCGTCTGCTCTTACGCCGGCTGAGGCAGTGAACCTTCCGGTGTGTTTGCCACCGCTAAAACCTGATCTGGCACCATAGGTGTAGCCTTTGTCTTCACGTAAATTTAGATTGATTCTACTGTTGAAGGCGCCACCAAGATTGTAGTTCATCAGCCTTGCTCGGTAGTATTCGCCAGTGGCGTCATAGGTCATGGCACGTTTTCCTATGCGTATTTCCGATTGCGCCGCATTTGGTTTATCTATTAAATAAAGCGTGCCATTTTCAAGCTTCGGAAATTTATTGAGAGCAAAACGACCCTTATTATCACCAGTCCA
>CAZYRG010000476.1:0-1559 GCA_964650425.1 uncultured Flavobacteriaceae bacterium | reverse complement strand
GAATACCTCAAAGATTGGGGACTAGAAGGCGTCAAAGATCAATACCCAAATGAACTCTCGGGAGGGCAACGACAACGTACGGCAATCATCGAACAAATATTTTGTTCTGGACATTATATGGTTTTGGATGAGCCCTTTTCTGGATTGGATGTCGGGAATATTCAGGATGTCAAAAATGCCTTTAAGCTTATTACAGAAACCCACGAATTTAATACCATCATTTATTCTACCCATGATATAGAATTAGCTGTTGAATTAGCCGATAGTATATATGTAATCGGTTACCCAACCATCGATAGCAAAAAAGCGGATTATGGCACTATTGTCAAACATGTAGATATGAAAGAACGCCAACTCGCATGGACAGAATACGGGATGGACCATATTGAAGTAGTCAAAGAAATTAAAGCAGCGATGATGGCTTCTTAATTTTTTGACAATTCCTTTTTTCGCATTCTTTCTTGTATTAAAAACGAATTACATCGTAAAAAACCGCTTTTTGTCGATAATTTGATTATATTTGGGATCTCTAATCATTTAAAACTCCCATAGTTATGTTTATTATCTTCGGAACAAGAGGACGGAAACACACTGTAAAAGACAGTGCTCCATTAATTAACTCATGCCCAAATTGTAGTAATGGAAACCTTATAAATAAGCTATACCGAAGATGGTTTACGCTGTTCTTTATTCCCTTGATTCCACTTGATGTTTTAGATCGTTTTTATGAATGTGATAACTGTAAGAGTGCGTATAATGAAAGTATCAAAGAATTACTACAACAGTCGCAGGAAGACATCGAAAAAAATCAAAGAGTTATTGAGAAAATTTTTGCGGAAGCATTGATCGCATCTATGACTCACATGGCGATCATTGATGATGATTTTGCAGCCGAGGAAGAACGAGAAATTAAAGACGCCATTGCTCGTTTCCCTGAATTAACAGCACATTTGACAACCATTCACGAAAATGTAAAAGTGCACGCCAATAAAAACAATCAAGTATTTAATTACCTGAATGAAGCTAGAATAGCACTTTCGACAGAATCGTTGATGAACATCCTGGCACAAGCTGCCACCGTACTATTAGCAGATGGCAGTATCGAAAAAGAGGAAGAAAATTTGATGAAAGAATATCTTATTTCTTGCGGACTTCCTAAAGAAATGTACCAAAATTTAATTGACAAATTAAAGCAAAGGGATATTACTGATCTTAAAGAAGGACAGTTGAATTAACAATCTAGAATCCATAACTTATAGAAAAACAGCGGTAATTTTATCAGCTATTTTTTGTTTAACTTTAAAAATTAATAATTTAAGGTATTAAACAATGATCCAAGAACTCCAAAACAGTTATGGACAACAATTTGAAGAACCACTAATCAATGCTATTACCCAAGAAGGCACCTTAAAAGAAGTTCCTGCTGGATATAAATTCATGGAAGTTAGAGATCACATCAAAGGTATGCCCCTAATACTTTCTGGAGCTATCAAAATCTTGAGAGATGACAATGATGGGGATGAACTTTTACTCTACTATCTAGAGCCTGGAGACACGTG
>CAZYRG010000475.1:0-1571 GCA_964650425.1 uncultured Flavobacteriaceae bacterium | reverse complement strand
AGATCAAAAAATGAATAATTTTCGCTTAAAAGCGAAAAGTCTAAATGAGTTCTATGAAAAAAGACATAGAATTTTAAAAAGTGTTGCAAAAAAACTGTTTTAAATAATAGGAAAGATGTCATACGACGAACTAGGATGAAAAACGTAAAAGCTTTTCAACTTTTGTCCTATATTCGCAACATTAAAAAAAATGACTAAATGATCAGTATTTTATTTGTACTTATTGGATTGACACTTTTGGTGGTTGGAGGCGAGTTTTTAGTGCGTGCATCTGTAGCACTATCTTTCAAGTTGAACTTGTCCAAAATGGTGATAGGTCTTACTGTCGTTTCTTTTGCGACTTCTGCACCAGAACTTTTGGTGAGTTTACAAGCTGCTATGGATGGTTTTTCTGATATCTCCTTGGGGAATGTGATCGGATCAAATATTGCAAATATAGGATTGGTCTTAGGGGTTACAGCGCTGATAGGACCATTGGCTATTGATAAGGATTTTTATAAGTTCAATTGGCCTGTAATGATGCTATTATCAATGTTGTTATATCTCCTGTTAAGTAATGATAGGGTGTTATCTCGATTAGAAGGAGGAATTCTTTTGCTAGCATTGGTTCTATACTTGGTGTTGTTGATCCGCAGGGCTCGTAAGCAAACGCAAGTTGATGTAGAAGAGGTCGATGATTCCTTGTTGAGCACAACGAACTTTAAAATGATCGTATGGTTATTGATAGGGGGTATTGCATTATACGGTGGATCTGAACTCTTAGTAATGGGAGCTGTAGATATTGCCAAAAGCTTGGGGGTAGGAGAGCGAGTGATTGCTGTTACTATGATTGCGATAGGGACCAGTGTGCCAGAATTAGCAGCGTCGGTCATTGCAGCGATGAAACAAGAGAAAGCAATTTCATTAGGGAATTTGATTGGTTCCAATATTTTTAATATCGCTTCTGTATTGGGGCTTACTGCAATTGTACAGCCAATAGTTGTCAAAAGTGCGGAAGTGTTGACTAAAGATATTTTTTGGATGTTAGGCTTTGCATTTATTTTATTGCCACTAGCATTTTTGCCTAAAAAGCTAACGATAGGACGAGGTAAAGGATTCTTGATCTTTGCGGCCTATGCAGTGTTTATAGCGTTGACATTTGTTGGGTAGTATTATATAATTACCAATCATGGAAAAGGAAATTCCAAATCAAAGAAAAAGTTATTCGATACTAAGAATGCTTTATATTTTTGCAGTAGCTCCATTAATTATTTATAGAAGATGGAGTGTTGGGAAAGATTTATCTGAGTTGCAGCATGAGGGATTCAAAATACAGTTTGTACAGCGATTTGTTTTATTACTATTAGGGACAGTGTTTTGGATAGTACTCATTTTGTATGGTATAGACAGGGCAGATAAAAAAAGAATGCAGTTGAGTCCCGAGGAAGAAGTGGAAATTCTAGAATGGAAGAAAGCGCATGGATATGAATGATGTTTTAGGGTGAGTTTAGTAAAAAAATTTTATCGATTTGTTGTTTATAGCTGCTATCTTTTAAGCTATGTATCGTTCCAAAATTTACTTCTGCGTTAAA
>CAZYRG010000474.1:0-1593 GCA_964650425.1 uncultured Flavobacteriaceae bacterium | reverse complement strand
GCACCTTTTTGATACTGTAGGCAATACCAAGTCCAAGGAGTATTAATCCTCCTAAAACTCCGATCCAAAATTGATTTGTTGTTGCGGTTATAAATTTTGATAGACCAAAATAGCAGAGCCAAACACAAACAATATCACTAAAGATAATCCCAAATGCCACTGCTAATCCCGCACTGGCACCATGTTGAAGTGTACTATTCAGTAGCAAGAAAAACACAGGTCCTATAAAAATGACCATGGCCAAACCAATTCCATAACCTTCTAATAATGCCATAGTGAATCGAGCAGTAGTTACTTAACTAAAAATGTATTTGATTGAAAATTACGATTAAGTTTCATGAGTTTTGAATTTAAGTGTGTTTTTTTATAAATATGACTTTGCGTAAAGACTTTTTAAAGAAAAGTGACTCGTATTCCATGTTAATGATCTGGTCAAAATGATGCTAGTAGTGCAGGTGGTTTTGAAGAGTAATTAGAGGTTGAAGCCACGAAATTATAAGATTCTTTCGACTTCCTTTCCCTACTTTCGGGTTTTCAACACGCTTTCTCACAAAAAAATTTTATTTTAGCAGCTGAAAAAATGGACTTTCAATCATTGGGAGTACTAGCAATTGATAAAAACCAATTATGAAAATAACCAATATTTGTCTTATAGTTGCATTGAGCATTAGCTCTTTTATAGCAGCGCAAAGTAAAAAAGATCTCATTGCAGAATTAGATCAGCTAAAACAAGAGCTAAAAGGGACCAAAGGAGAATTGAATGAATCTCGGAGGAATGAGCGTGTCAACATGACCAAATTACAATCCATGGAAGCGCAAGTTACCGATCTCAAGGAATCGAATGCGTCACTTTTGGCAAACATGGGTGGATTTACAAAGTTGTCGGAACAAAAATCTAAAAACCTTGAAGAATCTTTAAAAACGATTAAAATTAAAGATGCCCAATTAAAAACGATTAACGATGCATTGACTAGTGGAGATTCTACAAAACTAGCGACATTGACGTTGTTTAAAAATGGATTGGGAAGTTCTTTGGATCAAGAAGTCAAATTGGCGATCAAAGAAGGCGCTGTTTATCTTACGATGAGTAACGGCCTTTTATTTGGCAGTGATAAAGGCATTAAGTTAACGGATCAGGCAAAAGGAGTTTTAGGAAAAATAGCCAATGCGCTGAATTCGAAACCAGATTTACATATTGTAGTTGAAGGGAATAATAACACGATTAACTTTCCTAGTAATGTGAAAGATAATTGGGACTTGAGTAGTTTGCAAGCATCTGCGGTTGCTAGAGCATTGCAAACAGAATTTACCGTAGATCCAAAAAGAATTAAAGTTTTAGGACTAAGCGAATACGGAACACAAAGTATCGAGACTTCGACTAGAATTATGATTTCGCCAAAGTTTGATGAATTTTATAGCTTAGTAAAAGAAAGCATGAAAAACGGAGCTAAATAGTTTTTTCACTAGGCAGTTCCATTAAGTAAACCGACTCCGTAAATATTTCCTGGTAGGTTCTTCTATATAACGATACGTTATAGAACTCGTAAGAACACTTGTGAGGAATAAGAAAAGAATAGCGAATCCCGTCCATTG
>CAZYRG010000473.1:0-1603 GCA_964650425.1 uncultured Flavobacteriaceae bacterium | reverse complement strand
TCCTTTTTAGTAATGTCAATTTGATTGAGCAATTCAGTCCATTATTTAAAATTGATATGGAAACAAAAGGATCCATTAAGGTCTCGGCGGAGATGAAAAAAGATCGCGCACTTTCTTTTAGTTTTGATAATAACTTGCTTACAGAGATATTTGGAAACGAATATATCATTGGATTAGGCTATCGTTTAAAAGATCTTTCCTTTCCATTACGTGTAGGAGGTAAAAGAAGAATGCTAAAGAGTGATTTGAATTTCAAGATGGACCTGTCGCTACGAGAAAACCAAACGGTGATACGCTATATAGATCTAGATGACAGTGAGGTAACTGCAGGGCAGAGTATTTATGGTCTTAATTTTACAGCAGATTATTCATTGAGCAAGAACCTTACAGCCTTGTTTTTCTATGATCATACCTTCTCTACATTTGCCATATCTACAGCCTTTCCGCAGACAACGATTAGAGGAGGATTTACATTACGATACAATTTTGGGAACTAATTAAGCAAAGATTTTTTATTGGAAGTCGGGTATTGTATATATTTGCGATTAGTATCATATGAAATTATAAAAGACTAATTTTTTAGCAAATGAATATACCTTCAGAATTAAAGTACACTAAAGATCACGAATGGGTGCAAATGGATGGCGATATAGCAACAGTAGGAATTACTGATTTTGCACAAAGTGAGCTGGGAGACATCGTTTATGTAGAGGTAGAGACACTCGATGAGACCTTAGAAGCTGATGAAGTATTTGGTACGGTAGAGGCCGTAAAAACAGTATCGGATTTATTTTTGCCCCTTTCGGGAGAAATTGTCGAATTTAACGAAGCGCTGGAAAGTGATCCAGAAGTGGTGAATTCTGATCCGTATGGAGATGGCTGGATGATAAAAATAAAAGTCAATAATACAGAAGACTGGGGTAAATTACTCTCTGCAGATGATTATAAAGCGCTTATTAACGCATAAGATTTTACAGTTCGTGGCAGTAGCATATTTGCTACTGATTACGGCCTTGTCATTATGGCGTTTTATCGCATTTAATCTAATGGTTGTTGCCAATGGAGATAAGATCGGACATGCGATTGCCTATTGTGGTTTTACAATCGTATGGTTCGGATTTTATTTTTTTTCAGAAAAACTGAATAAAGATTGGAAACAAAGTGTGCTTCGGGCGAGTATCATTGCCTTTTTTTGGGGATTGCTCATGGAGTTAGCACAAGGAGTACTTACTGATTACAGAATGCCTGATCTTTTTGATGTTATAGCAAACACAAGTGGCATAGTTTTGGCGGCACTTTTATTAAGGATCGGAAAAAAGCAGCTATACCATCTAAAATCGGTATAAATAGTTTTAATTTCCACTAGAAATTACATATTTTAGCAACATACACTAAAACACAATTATGGAACCTAAGAAGAATCCAAAAGTAGATCTCAGTAAAAGAAGCAGTTTGTTTCTTCAGATCGGACTTATTTTGGTGCTGTTTATTGCTTGGCGAGCAATAGAACACAAAACATATGATAGATCATTGACAGACATTGGTCAGTTGAACATGGATGAGCTGGATGAAGAAGACATCCCAATTATTGATGCTTCTGTAC
>CAZYRG010000472.1:0-1609 GCA_964650425.1 uncultured Flavobacteriaceae bacterium | reverse complement strand
CCAAAAATAGAAACACGATCTTTGAGACACATAAAAAACACCGAAGACACCACAGAAGCACCCGGTTTGGTTTTGATAAATTGTAAAGCAGGACGTATGGTATGCTGTGTCGTATGTACTGCTCCAGAAACCATGCCATCTGCATGTCCCTTATAAATCATCATCGTACCAAAATACGACACATCACTCATCATATCACGAGCCATATCCATATTCACATTCTTATGCTTTCGCAATTCATAAAAAGTGGATACATATTCTTCAAAGTGGGGCGATTTGAGCGGTGTTACGATGTTCATTCTATCCATATCTAAAGGAATACCGAGTTTATTTGCTTTCTTTTTAATTTTTCGTTTACTTCCAATCAAGGTAATATCAACCACACCAACAGCCAATAATCGAGAGGTCGCCCTAATAATCCGTTCATCTTCTCCTTCGGGCAAAACAATGTGCTTTTTTTGTTGTAGCGCTCTTTTCAATAATTCATACTGAAACATCCTGGGTGTTAGAATATCTGATTTGAACGTAATCATACGCTTGGCCAATCGATCTACATTAACATACTTTTCGAATACGGCAATGGAAGTTGTTATCTTTTGTTTGTTATCTGCATAAATTTTCGAACTAATATTCCCTATTTTATTCGTGACCAAAAATGTCCCTTCTGGAACAGAAACTATAGGAACTACTTCTTTGACGCCTTCAATTAATTTTAGAATAGATTCTTCTGGAATAATATTCCCCGTAAGGATAATTCCTGATATTTTGGGATAGTTTTCCGACAAATTAGCTTGTAATACCCCCAAAA
This sequence comes from uncultured Flavobacteriaceae bacterium, assembly GCA_964650425.1. GTDB lineage: Bacteria > Bacteroidota > Bacteroidia > Flavobacteriales > Flavobacteriaceae > Aquimarina. Next base: position 801 of record CAZYRG010000472.1, on the reverse strand, counting down.
TAATATCTGCGCGATCACCTGGAGTAATTACAAGGCTATCATCTCTAAAATGTGTCAAATAATTACGAAGTTGCATGGCTCCTACCCCAAAACTTCCTGCTTGATTATCTAGGTATTTCTTACCAAATAATACCTTACCATCTAGAGCTTTGACAATTTCTCTAATCGTAGGATTGATTAAGGAGTCGATTTTAGGAATTACAATAAGTTCTATGGTATCGCCAAATTCTTCTTGTAATGCTGTAGTAATTTCGATAGCATGATCCATTTCTATTTTATTAGAAACGATCCCCAATACCTCTACATCTTTTCTTCTAAACGTATCGTAGGCCAATTTTAATTTCCCTCGTAATTCAGTAACTGTTTTGTCCAGTGCACTTGCCACAAGAATGGCTGGTGCTCCAATATTTTTGGCGATCAACGCATTGATATCAAATTCGATGATACTTACGTCATCAGAAAAATCTGTTCCTTCAACTAATACAAAATCATAGGCTTCTTCTAATCTTTTATACTTCGTTATAATTCGATCAATAACCTCTCCTCCTTTCCCTTGATTGTGCGCTGCCAGGACTTCGCTTCTAGTATAAGCATAGGCATGTTCACAGGGGATATCTAGTTCAAAAAAAGACGTAACCGTATTAATATGATTATCAATTTCTCCCTCCGGGGTATCATCTATTATTGGTCTAAAGTACCCGACTCGTGCAGTCCTTCCTAAGAGCATTCTCATTAATCCTAGGATTACAATCGATTTTCCACTATTAGGCTCTATAGTAGCAACATAAAGGGATTTATTCA
>CAZYRG010000471.1:0-1611 GCA_964650425.1 uncultured Flavobacteriaceae bacterium | reverse complement strand
GTATAGTAAAGCCCTCTAACATACCTACTTGCCTATTAATTAAAATAATGACTATTATACCTATACTCGCTAAACAAATAGAATTAAAAATTGTGTAGACATCTTTTATTCCAGTGTGTCTTATCACTCCTTTATAACTTCCAGAAGCAATAAATGCAGTTAAATAGAGTGTTACTACAAAAGGGAGTTGTATCCACAAGCGTTCTACATCAAAATTGAAAGTAAGATTAAAACGTATAAAATAGGCTATAAAAAACGAAAAAGCTACAATGCATAAGTCTATAACTAAGACAGTCCATTTAGAGGCATGTTGGTCATTATTCTTAAAAAAATATTTTTGTATCATTTTAGTGCCTTTTTAATTAGCTCACATACTTTATTTAAATCTTCTTCTGTTAAATTAGACCCGCTAGGCAAACACAAGCCTTTTTCAAAAAGAGATTCACTTACACCATTCTCAAAACGATCAGCTTTACTAAAAATTGGCTGCAAGTGCATTGGTTTCCATAAAGGACGAGATTCAATATTTTCTTCGGCTAAAGTCAAACGTATTTTTTCTCGCATTTCATAAGAGCCTGTCAATATACAACTTAACCATCTATTAGAGTAACTTCCAGGTACTTCCTCTAAAAAACTAAGTTCTGTATATAGCGATAAATGTTCCTTATAATAGTTAAAGTTTGCTCTTCTTGCTGTTACTCTATCTTCTAATACTTGCATTTGCCCTCTTCCTATACCAGCAAGCACATTACTCATTCTATAATTATAGCCAACATGTGAATGCTGATAATGAGGCGCATCGTCTCTTGCTTGAGTGGCTAAAAAAATGGCTTTGTCTTTAAGCTCCTTTTTCTTTGTTAAAAGGGCTCCCCCACCAGAGGTGGTTATAATTTTATTGCCATTAAAAGATAAAATACCTAGAGTTCCAAAACTTCCACATTTTATACCTCCTACGTGGCTTCCTAAGGCTTCGGCACTATCTTCTATAACAGGAATATTATAGTTTTTAGACAGCTCAGAAATTCTTTTTGTATCGTAAGGCATTCCGTATAAATGCACTGCAATAATTGCTTTAGGTTTTTTTCCTTTATCTATGCCAGCAATAATCGCTTTTTCTAACAAATCTGGACACATATTCCATGTAGCAAATTCACTGTCAATAAAAACAGGCTTAGCGCCTAAGTATAATATAGGGTTTGCAGAAGCAGAAAAAGTAAAACTTTGACACAATACTTCATCCCCATGTTTAACATCTAAAAGCTCTAGAGCTAAGTGAATCGCACCTGTACCTGAACTTAAACAAGCTGCATGCGTATCGTTTTGCACAAAAGATGCTATAGCGTTTTCAAACTCCGTTACATTAGGACCTAAAGGGGCAATCCAATTGGTATCAAAAGCTTCCTTAACAAAACCTTGTTCCGCACCACCCATATGTGGAGAAGAAAGCCAAATTTTTTCATTAATACTGTTTGCCATTAGGATTTAGTAAAATAAGATTATTGCAAAAGTAAAGTGAAAAAAATAGAGATACTAAGATATACAGAAACAATTCGTTATATGCTGCAAAAAGTCGTTTAAAATCGATTTTAAAAATCCCGCACTTCTTTATAT
>CAZYRG010000470.1:0-1632 GCA_964650425.1 uncultured Flavobacteriaceae bacterium | reverse complement strand
AAGCTTTTAAAGTTTGGAAAGAAATGACTGAGCCAGAATGGGCAAATGTACATTACCAAAAACCAGATTTTCAGGCGATTTCTTATTACTCTGCACCAAATTCTAAACCAAAATACGATAGTTTAGATGAGGTTGACCCTGAGTTATTAGCGACTTTTGAGAAATTAGGTATTTCTCTAGATGAGCAAAAAAAGTTAGCTAATGTTGCTATGGATGTTGTTGTAGATTCAGTTTCTGTTGCTACAACTTTTAAAAAGACTTTAGCTGAAAAAGGCATCATTTTTATGTCTATTTCTGAGGCTATTCAAGAGCACCCAGAATTAGTTCGTAAATATATCGGTACTATTGTTCCTACTAAAGACAATTTCTATGCAGCTTTAAATTCTGCTGTGTTTAGTGATGGTAGTTTCTGCTACATACCAAAAGGCGTTCGTTGCCCAATGGAATTGTCTACATATTTTAGAATCAATCAAGGCGGCACAGGTCAATTTGAGCGTACACTTGTAATTGCTGACGAAGGTAGTTACGTAAGCTATCTCGAAGGTTGTACAGCACCAAGCCGTGACGAAAATCAATTACACGCTGCTGTTGTAGAGCTTATTGCTTTAGACGATGCAGAAATAAAATACTCAACAGTACAAAACTGGTATCCAGGAAATGCTGAAGGAAAAGGTGGTGTTTACAATTTTGTAACTAAACGTGGCCTTTGTGAAAAGAATGCGAAAATCTCTTGGACACAAGTTGAAACTGGTTCTGCTGTAACATGGAAATATCCATCTTGTATCTTAAAAGGTGATAACTCTATAGGAGAATTTTATTCTATTGCGGTAACTAATAATTACCAACAAGCCGATACAGGTACAAAAATGATTCACTTAGGAAAGAATACTAAGTCAACCATTATTTCTAAAGGTATCTCTGCTGGTAAATCTCAGAATTCCTATAGAGGATTAGTACAAATAAGTTCTAGAGCAGAAAATGCACGTAACTTTTCGCAATGTGATAGCTTATTAATGGGAAATGAATGTGGCGCACATACCTTCCCTTACATCGAAGCAAAAAACAAATCTGCCCAAATAGAACACGAAGCGACTACCAGTAAGATTGGTGAAGATCAAATCTTTTACTGCAACCAACGTGGTATAGATACTGAAAAAGCTATTGCCCTTATTGTAAACGGATTTAGTAAAGAAGTACTTAATAAATTACCGATGGAGTTTGCTGTTGAAGCTCAGAAATTACTCGAGATTTCTTTAGAAGGTTCTGTTGGATAAAACTAAATAATCATGAAAAAAATAATCATCTTATTAGCTATTGCTCTAAGCTTTTCGTCTTGTAAAGATTTTAAAGAAGGTGTTAAGGATGGCTATAATGACGCGGTAAAAGAAGCTGAAACCAAAAAGAAAGACGGTGTTAAACTATATGCTCTTGATGGCGGAAATGTAAAAGTTAACATGCTAGAAGTGTTTTCTCAAGATACAACCTACACTGGTCAAACTAAAACATTTGCAGATGCTTACTACATTATAGAACATCCTAAAGGACGTCTATTGTGGGATGCTGGTTTAGCTGAAGGCTTAGTTGGTCAAGACCCATTTACAACACCTAATGGCGCTTTTACTGTTTCAAGAA
>CAZYRG010000469.1:0-1635 GCA_964650425.1 uncultured Flavobacteriaceae bacterium | reverse complement strand
AAACCCCGTTTTTTACGTTGGTAGCGGAAAAACGGGGTAATCTCAAAAAACATTAGAGACTGTTCACTAAACTGTGTCTACTAACTTTACAAGATGCAAGAAGAATTAAATTTACCAAAGAAGCTAGAAGAAGAGCTAAAGGATCATTTACGATCAAAGAAGCCATTGTTTGGCTCAGATAGTCCATTTAGTGGATTACTACAGAAGATGGTCAATACGATGTTAGAAGGCGAGGTCGAAGATCATTTAATGAAAAATAAAGATTCTGGCAAAAAGAACAAACGCAACGGTTATAATCATAAGAAAGTAATTACGGAAGAAGGCCCGATTTATGTTTCAACGCCTAGAGATCGTCTGGGGAGTTTTGAGCCTGAGATAATAGGTAAACGCGAACGTCAATTATCAAGTGGTTTAGATCGTCAAATTTTAGCATTGTATGCTCAAGGCAACTCAGTTGAGGATGTTAGGCGCTTATTGGCGGAGTTGTATGGAGTTGATATTTCAGCGGGGAAGATCTCCCAGATTACAGATAAAGTACTACCCGAATTACAAGAATGGCGAAACAGAGAATTACGATCTTTCTACTCAATCCTATACATGGATGCGCTTCATTTTAAAGTGAGGCATGAAGGAAAGTATACGAGCCAAGCATTTTACACTATCTACGCAGTTGACTGGTATGGCAACAGAGATTTGTTAGGATTGTATATTGGTGAAAACGAAAGGGCAGGTCACTGGGGATTAGTATTGCAAGACCTCAAGAAACGAGGCGTAGAAGACGTTTTAGTCATCTGTGTTGATGATCTTACAGGGATGAGTTCAGTAATATTAGAAGAATTTCCAAGCAGTATTGTGCAAAAATGCATCGTCCATCAAGTACGTAATTCTTTAAAGTATGTACAAGAAAAGGATAGGAAAAAAGTAGCTGCAGCACTAAAGACGATCTATACAAGTACGACAAAACAAGCCGCAGAAGATGCCTTAGAAGTCTTCACTCAAACATGGGGTAAGCAATACAAGTATATCGTAGATCAGTGGACAACTAAATGGGAAGAGCTCACAGCATTCTTTGATTTTTCAGCACCAATGAGACGAATGATCTACACAACAAATCCAGTTGAAGCTCTTCACAGAATAATCAGAAAACTGATTAAATCAAAAGCAGCCTGGTCATCACAAAGAGCATTACTCAAACAGATTTATATGTCAATGATGTTCAACAAAAAGTCGTGGAAGAAAAAAGCATATCATTGGAAATCAATCCAAGTAGACTTACTCTCGAAATACGGACAACGGATACAACAATACGAAGACTAAAACCAAGCACAATGTTATTAATCGAAAGCAAAAATATGTTTATTTCCGAATCAGTAAAGGCTATAATGAATGGTCAGCACAGCTGCCCAGCCTTGACAGATTCTACACTAAACATGGCTGGTCGCTACGATAAATATCAATGGAATAAATTATCAATATTATATAATCAGACACAGTTTAATGAACTATCCCTTATTTTATAATTATAACTAAACCTATTTAATGGAAAAGATAAAATATTTATTTGCCTTTCTATTGATGTTTGTAGTTACCCCTTTTCATAGGACAGTTTTGTTTTGAATTTCATTTATAAATGTT
>CAZYRG010000468.1:0-1636 GCA_964650425.1 uncultured Flavobacteriaceae bacterium | reverse complement strand
GACCACTTCCTTGACTTTCTTCCAGGGTTCCTGTCACGCTAAGTGCAGCACCAACAGTCACTCTTTTTAGAAGTGCTTCATCCATTTGCTCAAAATCTACGACACACTGAATCGTCTTAATGGTAGAGCCATCATTTAAAGCAATAAAACGATTACTTCTAAAAGATCGTACCCAACCTTTGACCGTAATTTCTTGTAGTAGCTTTTCGCTTTCCAGCGCATCTGCGATTCTTTGATATGTCATTTTACTAGTAGTTTTTATGCTTTTTTTGTGTATCGACTAAAAGGATATTTTTATAAAATCATTGTCGAGACGGCAAAGATAATTTTTTTGTAAGTATTGCATCCTAAAAAGAGTACTATAAAATTGCGTTTTGATAAGTTTTTTGTGAAAAATCGATGCTTTATTTTAGAATTTTTCCAGAGATAGCGATGTTTTTGAGAGGGGATTTCTATAAAAATGCAGAGGAAAACACATTTTTAGTAGCAAAATGTGTCATACTACTATTAAAATAGTATAAGATTTTTTTATTTAAAAGATTGTTAATTAGAGTTTTAAATGTTTTTTGCAGTGCTGTAAATATGCTATTTGATTGTTTTTTGTAAAAAAGGGGGAATTCCCCCGTGTTTCCCTATTTTTTTAAAGCCTATGTCCGCCTATCTTGCAACTGCGATTATGACAATTGTGTTTACGTTAAGTTAGTAGAGATAGGTTTTGGGGTAATCTATTTCTTGAAATCCCGCCAGGTTTCTCGGCGGGATTTTTTATTGCTTTTTTTTTTGAATCCAAAACAGTTTCTTTCCAGAGAGGCGAGGCTTTTTTGTATTTTTAATCTTCATTTAAAAATTTGCTAGTGGACAACAAGAAAATTTATCAAGTAGATGCATTCTGCGATCAACCATTCAAGGGAAATCCTGCAGGAGTTATGATTTTAGAAACAGCGATGACTTCAGATTGGATGCAAAATATCGCCATGGAGATGAATTTGGCAGAAACGGCTTTTGTTGTCCAGGAATCAGATCATTTTAGTATTCGATATTTTACACCAACAACCGAAGTGCCTTTATGTGGACATGCAACATTAGCAAGTGCTCATATACTTTATGAATTAGGATTAGTTCCTCAGAATGAAAAGATAAATTTCAAGGCTGAAGGTGGAGATCTTACGATTAACAAAGAGGCAGATTGGATTCAGATGATTTTTCCCAAATATCCATTAACAGTTGTTGAGATTCCTGAGCGTTTTCAGGATAATGTTGGATTTTCTCCGATAGCCATGTACAGTAGTCGAGATCATTGGAAAATTGCCGTTGCTACTAGTGAAGAACAAATACGGCAGGCACAGCCTAAATTTTCCGAAATGGAAGCTCATGGTATCGGACACTTGATGATTACCTCAAAAAGTGTTTCGGACGATTATGATTTTGTGGTGCGTTGTTTTGCACCTATGTCCGGGATCGATGAAGATCCTGTTACAGGTTCGGCACATTGTGCATTAATACCTTTATGGGCAGAACGCCTGCATAAAACAGAAATGACCTCTTTGCAATGTTCTAAAAGAACAGGCGTATTAGAAGTTGCTTTGGCCGAAGATCAAGTTGTTATCAAAGGACAAGCAATTACCGTTTTTGAAGC
>CAZYRG010000467.1:0-1644 GCA_964650425.1 uncultured Flavobacteriaceae bacterium | reverse complement strand
CGCTAGAGCGAAATATCGCAAACAAGAAAACACTAAAAGAGCCTAAGCTGAAGATTATTCCTGATGAGAAGGAACCTGAAGAATCTACTGAAAGTTAGACGATTTTAGTCATTTGTTACAATCCATTTTAAATTCGATTACACACCGTCTTAATGTATTATTGACATTCTTACTACTATTTCTTGATCAACGAAGTCGTAATTGACAGTAATTTTATTCAACAAACACAAATAAGAATGCCCACTATTCTATTTTTTTGTTAAAAAATAGAATAGTGGGATTTTTTAATATATATTTGACTCAAAAAATAAAATAAGAGTTCAACTAATTCAAGTTACTAAAAAGTGAAAGATTATCAATCTGGTGATTACATCAACCAAGGATACTATAAAAGTTTCCAACCAAGTCCTATAAATAAAGATTGGGAACTCAATAACATGGAAGTCATTAAACTTCTTAGTCAAGCTGATAGAGAACTAGGGCGACTTGATATGTATTCTAACTATGTCAATATTGACTTATTCATTGCTATGCATATTGCAAAAGAAGCAACACAATCTTCAAAAATTGAAGGAACTCAAACTAACATGGAAGAGGCTTTTCTTGACATAGAAGATGTCGCGTCTGAAAAAAGAAACGATTGGGAAGAAGTACAAAACTATATTTCTGCCATGAATGAAGCAGTGAATATGTTGCATACACTACCCTTTTCTTCACGTTTAATTAGACAAGCTCATAAAATTTTACTTCAAGGAGTAAGAGGTAAAAATAAAATGCCTGGGGATTACAGATCAAGCCAGAATTGGATTGGAGGAGCTACTATAAATGATGCAACTTTTATACCTCCCAATCACATTGCTATAAATGATTTAATGTCTGATCTGGAAAAATTTGCAAATGACAACATGAATTCGCTTCCCGATTTGCTAAAAATAGCACTTATACATTATCAATTTGAGACTATACATCCTTTTCTGGACGGTAATGGACGTGTTGGACGGCTGCTTATCACACTATATTTAGTAAGCAAGGGGATTTTAAAGAAGCCCATCTTATATTTGTCAGATTTTTTTGAAAAAAACAAACAATTATATTACGATAATTTAATGCGCGCAAGAACTCATAATGACATCTCTCAGTGGTTCAAGTTCTTTCTTTCAGGGATTATTGAAACCTCTAAAAAAGGAGTACAAACCTTTGATGACATATTGCAGTTACAAAAAAACCTTGATAAAAAGATAAAAACCTTAAGGAGTAGAAGTGGAGATGCGCGTATAGTAATTGATTATTTATTTCAACGCCCAATCATTGATGCACAAAAAGTAGCAATGATAACTGAAAAAACTCCATCTACTGCATACAAATTAATAGAATCAATGGAATCTTTGGGAATTTTAAAGGAAATTACAGGTCTAGAAAGAGGAAAAATCTATTCATTTGCTGATTACCTAAGTCTCTTCGAGGTTGATATAGCTAAGAAAACAAATTTTTAAGTATCGTTAACAACACAATAGCTAGTCTATTCTTCTTCCAATACTGTTTGATTTTTTAACATTCCTAGTTTTAGAAATAACTACACCCTCAAATCCGCTTCAAAAACGGTAATTGCTTGTCCTTTGATAACAACTTGATCTTCGGCCAAAG
>CAZYRG010000466.1:0-1657 GCA_964650425.1 uncultured Flavobacteriaceae bacterium | reverse complement strand
AATTAAAGGTCACCAGAATGAACAAAACATTTGGATTATTATTCTACTTAAAAAAGAGTAAAGTAGATGCACAGGGCAAATGCCCTATTTACCTACGTATTACCATAGATGGTAAGCGTACAGAGATTAGTACAAAACGTACCATTGAGATTGAGAAATGGAGCGTTGAAGCCAATAAAGCTATTGGAAGAACAGAAGATATACGAGAACTAAATGCCTATTTAGATTCACTTACTACAAAAGTATATCAAAGCCAAAGAGACTTAATTCAAGATAACAAAGAGGTTACAACTGAAACCCTTAAAAACAAGTTTTTAGGTGTTGAGGAAAAACAAAGAACACTCATAACCATCTTTAAAAATCACAACAAGCAAGTTGAAAAATTAGTTGGTAGAGAGTTTTCGGCAGGAACTTTAGAACGCTATAAAACCGTATGCAAGCATCTGCAAGAGTTTATGCAACATCAATACAATGTAAGTGATATACCTGTAAACAGAGTAGACCACAAATATATTACAGATTTTGAGTTCTATTTAAAAACGGTTAGAAACTGCGGACATAACAGTACTATTAAGTATATCAAGAACTTTAAAAAGATAGTACGTATAGCAATAGCCAATGATTGGATTAAAAAAGACCCATTTCTAAATTATAAAGTACGTTTAAAGGAAGTAGAACGTCAATTTCTTTCAGAAGAAGAAATACAAACAATGCTCGAAAAAGAATTACACACCAATCGTTTAGAGCAAGTAAGAGACATTTTTATATTCTGTTGCTTTACAGGTTTAGCATATAGCGACGTTAAGAAGCTCTCAAAAGACAATTTGGTATTTGGTATTGATGGCGATAAGTGGATAAAGACAAAGCGTACTAAAACCGATACACGCAGTAACATTCCACTACTTCCAACTGCTTTAGAGATTATAAAGAAATACGAGAACCATCCAGAGGCAGTTACAAAAGATGTTTTGCTTCCTGTATTGAGCAATCAAAAGTCTAATGCCTATTTAAAAGAGATAGCAGACTTGTGTGGTATCAATAAAAACTTAACCACCCATTTAGCTCGTCATACGTTTGCAACTACTGTAACATTGTCTAATGGTGTGCCAATGGAATCAGTAAGCAAAATGTTAGGGCATAAATCACTTAAAACGACACAGCACTATGCTAAAATATTGGATAGAAAAGTAAGCGATGATATGGCAATTTTGAAACAAAAGTTTGCTGATAAAAATACTCGACCAAACACCAATAAGATAGCCCAATAACAATTTAATCTAAAAATAGAGATTTATACCTGAAACTGCCTGTAATACAGGTGGTTTCTTGTTAAAAAGTTCACCTATTTCGTTAATAACTGTCAATAACTTTTCATTTATAAAAGGTGATTTTGGCGTATATTGTATGTTAGAAATCAGGTAGTTAATACCTATTAATATTTTTTATATAGAATGACATTTGAAGTAATTACAAAGGATGATTTAAAGACTCTAAAACAGGAAATCATTACAGAACTTAAGACAATTTTAGGAAGCCAAACCGAGCAAAAAAAGTGGTTAAAATCAGCAGACGTACGTGAGCTATTAAATATCTCACCAGGTACGTTGCAGAATTTACGAATCAACGGAACATTACCTTATACCAAAATGGGTAAAAC
>CAZYRG010000465.1:0-1659 GCA_964650425.1 uncultured Flavobacteriaceae bacterium | reverse complement strand
TATTCTATAATTTAAAACAAAAAATAGGTCAAATTAGTACTTTTACTACTAAACTTATTGTAAATTTTTAACAAAACTTTCTCTTGGCCCTCCTGCTGCAAAGATAGCATCGATGCGAGTTTTTTGCCCTTTGGTAAATAGGTGCATGCATGCATCGTTTGTATAGTCCATATAATTCATGAACATATCATTACTGTTACAATTCACTACTGGAAAGGTTGGGCAACCATTATTAGGTTTGTTAGAAACAGGCGTGTCGTCTACAAAATCATCTTGTTCGCAAGCACCATCTCCCCAGATATGGCGTAAGTTGAGCCAATGCCCTACTTCATGAGTGGCAGTGCGACCTTTGTCAAAAGGGGCTTGTACAAAGCCAGTAGTTCCAAAAAATTGCGGCGAAACGACAATTCCATCCGTAGTGGCCTCTCCCAATCCCGGAAACTGTGCATACCCTAGGATGGAAGCGCCGATTGGACATACCCAAATATTCAAATGTGTATCTGGGGATATCGCATCCGAACCGCCGTTGGTGCTAAATTTCATTTCATCATTGGTTCCCCAGCTTTTGCGTTCCGAAGAGATTCTTTTTATTTCTTTTAAATCAAAATGAATTCCAATGTTGGCAATAAGCGTTTCAAAAACGGCAGGGACCTGATCAATATCCGCGTTTTGTTTGTTAAAATCTTCATTGAGCACGTCTATTTGCGAGTGGATTTGTTCTTTGCTAATATTTTCTTCTTCTGTACTGTAAATAACATGCACCACTACAGGAATAGATAGACGTGTGGTGTCATTTTCTTTTTTTGCCATTTCATATGATTGACAAAAAGTTTCAATGCGTTCCATGACCTGTCGATATTCAGGATGTGCTGTCATTTTATGTTCTAGAACCTGCATCGTGGCACATCGTTGTAGTGTAGCAGGAGAATTACTGTTCGTAGTTGTTGTATCCTTTTCAAGAGGATTGTTTTCTTCTTTTTTTTGCTTTTGTCCATTGCAACTCATCATGGTAAGTATGCAAATAAACACAACCAATTTTGAAATTTTGTGAAGATGCATAACTAGATTTTTAGAGAACTAAAGCACTATTGCTTACTACTAAAACGCAAAAAAACAATGGATACTATGAATTTTAACAGCGATTAACAAACATTAACAATTTGATATTCAGTAAGTAAATTTTCAAAAACCCAATTATTGCAACATAGTTTGCGCGCGTTTCAGAGCATCAATCAAGAGATCAATCTCGTCTTTGGTGTTGTAAAAAGAAAAAGAAGCCCTAACGGTGCCAGGTATTTGATAAAAATCCATAATTGGCTGCGCACAATGGTGTCCAGTACGAACGGCAATTCCTAATTTGTCCACAATAGTGCCAATATCGTATGGATGGATGATTCCTATGTTAAATGAAATTACAGCCGTTTTTTCTGGGGCTGTACCATAGATTTTGAGTCCATCGATTTCCAGGAGCTTTTCTGTAGCATAGTCCAAAAGTTCAGCTTCATACTTCGCAATGGCATCAAAACCAATAGTATTCATATAATCCAAAGCAGCACCAAAGGCAATACCGCCACAGATGTTAGGAGTTCCGGCTTCAAATTTATGTGGCAATCCTGCATAGGTAGTTTTTTCAAAGGTAACTTGATCAATCATTTCACC
>CAZYRG010000464.1:0-1666 GCA_964650425.1 uncultured Flavobacteriaceae bacterium | reverse complement strand
ATCCAGAAATGAAAGAGCATCAGGGAACCAATAATTTTGATTGGTCATGTAATCATGCTATTCTAAAAAAAGGATATAAAAAATATGTCCTACCAAAACTTAGAAAAGTACAAAAGAAAGGCGTGCAAGTCATTGCTTTAGCGGGAGATGTAGGGAATTATGTTCGTCAATTTGAGGAAAGAACAAGTGATGGTATCTATTATCTAGCTTCAGGTAGTAACTCCCGAATTAAAGATGTAAAGTTCCTTCATTTCAAACATCATCTGCCAAGTGGAATACTCTCCTGGAAATTTGAACCATTAAAAGATTTTCTTGAAAATGGTCAACGAATCAAATAAGATCAACCTTTGATTAGTGTGATTCTTTGACAAATTTCAATTTACAAAATTACTAACTGACCTTTCGCAGGTCAAATATTTTGAAATTCGAAAAATATGATTAAATGGATTGTAATTTCTATATTGTTTTGTCATCCAAAACTATGAGAAATGAAGAATCCACAAATATTAGATCTTTATAGTGATTACCTATTGTCGTCTTTTGCATTAGTAACTGCAACGGGTTTATCACATTTAATAGACAATGGATACAGTCATGACCAGATTAGTCGTTTTTTAGCTCAAAAAAAGTTTACGCAAAAAGACTTCTGGAAGATGGTCAAAAAATTAATACGCAAAATCGAAAGCGATGATGGCGTAATTCTTATTGACGATACGATAGAAGAAAAACCTCATTCCACAGAAAACGATATTATCTGTTGGCATTGGGATCATTCAAAAAATTGTAATGTCAAAGGAATAAACATTTTGAATTTTCTTTACCATGCCGAGTTGGAAAATGGCAATAATATTTCAATACCTGTTAGCTATGAAATCATAGAAAAAACAGAACAATATTTTGATGTCAAAACCCAAAAGCTGAAGAGAAGATCTCCGATTAAAAAGAATGAACTTGTACGGAATCGACTCAGAAATTTAGTCCAACTCAATAGAGTAAAATTCAAGTATGTACTCTGGGATACCTGGTTTTCTGCAAAAGAGAACTTTGAATACCTTGAGTATAATTTGAAGAAGTATTTCATAGGTGCTCTAAAAAGCAATCGAAAAATTGCTTTGAGCAGAAATGAAAAATTGGAAGGTAAATTTTTCAAAGTCGATGAATTAGATTTACAAACCAACCGTACTTACAAAGTTTGGATCAAAGGACTCGATTTTGAAGTTCTTCTAGTCAAACAAATCTTTAAAAACGAAGATGGTTCTACTGGTGTATTGTATCTAGTTACTAATGACTTGTCTCTTACTTTTCAACAAATCTGTACAATTTATCAGAAAAGATGGAACGTAGAGACATTTCATAAATCATTAAAACAAAACGCTGGTTTAGAAAAGTCGCCAACCAAATATGAGGTGACTCAATCTAATCACATTTTTGCTTCTATGATTGCCTTTTGTAAACTTGAAATACTCAAAATCAAAGAACATCAAAATCATTTTGCGTTAAAATCAAGACTGTATCTAAAAGCTATCAAAGCTGCATTTTCTGAATTACAAGAATTGAAAAAATATAATTCCCAAAAACAGCTATCGCAGCAAACTATGCCTCTTTTGGCTTAGTCTTATAAAAAAATATCAGTTTTCAAAACCTTTCGACTGCGAAAGGTCAGTTA
>CAZYRG010000463.1:0-1703 GCA_964650425.1 uncultured Flavobacteriaceae bacterium | reverse complement strand
TGTTGTACGAAGTAAAGTTTAAACAATAAAAACCGCAATAAAGATTGCACTGTTTTAAAAAGTTCTTTGACCTACTGATAAATTTCTAATGTTTTCGGGCGTTAAATTGACAGCTTGTTTATTAGCAATGAATTTGTTTTGTTCATCAAAGCAATTCCATTCTACGCGCTTTGGATCAAATCTGAGATGGACAAAAGTTGCTTTGTATTTTTTGGGTAAAGAGTACAGTCGACCGTAGAGTGAAATTTGCCCCTGGATGCTGACTTTCCTAACAAAAGAACAGTTTGCAAGTCTTTGATAAGCCTTACCTGTGTCAAAGGTTTGATCATCGTATAATCGACTGTTATTTAACAAAGCTGGATAAGTTTCTAATCTTGTTCTATTCTGTAATCTACTAACGCAAAATTTTTCACGTTGAATGATTATAGCTTTGTTAAGTCTTTTTTCCAAGTCTACTATATTTTTAGCTTGGTCAATCACGGCCCAGTTTTTAGTAGTTTGTTGCATTCTTTCCACTTTTGCATTATCTGTTGGTTGTCTGGGGCGATTGAATATAACTTCAATCTTTTTTGCCAGTAGCCAAAGCGATAGTTCAGGAATAGACTTACGTTGTGGATCTCCTAAAGGCATCCCATTATCTACTCGAATACTCAAAGGCATTCCCCATTGTTGGAACAGCTCAATAAGTTTTTCACGAATTTGCTTAGGACTTACTTGATTGATCTTTCCTTTGGGAAAAAACAGGAAGCCCTAAAGCAGCTCCAGATTTCACATCCACCACCGTTAGATAACATGCTTTGCTACCATCTTGAAGTTTAAGGTTTTCTTTAGCATCAATTTGCCAACGGTCATGCACCGCTGAGACCTTTTCAACTTTAGGTTCTTTTCGATAAGCTTTTGGCAAACTAAGACCTGCTTTTCGAAACCATAATTGCATGGTACGTATAGAGGGAAATGCTTCTAATGGATAACGTTCCTTTAATATAGTCATGATAAAAGGAGCACCCCATTTTGGATGTTTACGTTTTAACCATAAACTACATCTGTGTATTTTTTTGGACTTCTTAATCGTACTCGGACCACAATTAGCGTAACTAGCACAAAGACCCTCCAAGCCATTACTTTTGAAGCGACGCCATATTCGACAAGTAGTTGAATACGAAAAATTATTTTCCATTGCTATTTTTGTCAAAGGCTTTCCTTTGAGCTTTTGAGTAACAATCAATTCTCTGTCCTTATAGGCTAAAGCTGCTCCCATGATCTGAAATTTATCAGTTATGTCAAAACTCTAAGATAGCTCTTTTGCTAATCTTTATTACGTTTATTCTTTACTAAACTTTACTTCGTACAACATATACTCTAAATTGCAAATCAATATTTTACGAACTTCGCATCCAATTTTAAAACTCAGTTAGCGGACTAAACGCATTAAAAAACGGTTAGCAAGAACCACAAATTCTTGATTTTCATAGGAATCTAAATGGAAACATGCTTTTAATGAGAATGAAATAAGCATTGGGAACCGACCTTTTTCTGACACTCAATTACACCCAAATTTCAATAATTTCTTTAATTTGCGGATTGTAACCAAATTATAAAACCTATTTACCTGTAGAAAAAAACTATTGGTAAAAATACTATTTAACGGCGATGAGAATCAAACCCTTTCAGGCGGTTTATCCTAACTTCGATTATATTACTTC
>CAZYRG010000462.1:0-1708 GCA_964650425.1 uncultured Flavobacteriaceae bacterium | reverse complement strand
CGATACCACAGAACTTTTTATCGTTATTTCTGACAGTGTAGCTATGCGAAGTGGCCCAGGATCAAAATTTAACGCCGCTAAGTTTCTTAACAAAAATGCGAAGGTTGAAGTGTTAAGTAAAGAGTATGATGAGTGGTATATTGCCAAGCATGAAGAGGTCAAGGGTTTTATCAATAAAAAACATTTGAAACCTTTGGAGCTGAATACGTTTACAATAGATTAATTCAAGCAATTTTTATCGTTTCTTTTTCTTCTTTCTGAAAAGCCCTTTTCGTTTTTTGGTACGGGTTCCTCTGTCGCGATATTGTTTTGATTTAGCCTTATTAGGATTAGAAAATAAACGTTTGATAAAGCTTTCTTGTGAGCTGTCAGGACAATTTAACTCCTGTAGCACAGTAGCGCTAGGTTGATCGAACTTTGCTTTGGTAATAGGGTCAAAATAAGCGTTTTTATTCATTTGTTGTAATAACAAAGCCGTGATAGGTAATGCGGCATGTGCCCCTTGACCGTATTTTGTACTTCTAAAACCGATTTGATAATCATCGGTTCCTACCCAAGTAGCGATAACCAATTTGGGCATTACTGCAACAAACCATCCATCTTTATTGTCCTGGGTGGTGCCCGTTTTACCAGCCATGTCATTTTTTAAGCCATATTTGTTTCTAATCCGAGTAGCGGTACCTTCATTTATGGTTGCTTTCATAAATTCAAGCATCGTTTGTCGTGTAGTTTCCGAAAAAGCAGGTTCTGTCGTAGTTTTTGGTTTAAATTCTTCTAGGACACTTCCTTTGGCGTCTTCGATTCGCGTAATATAAAATGGTGCTGAAGCTTTACGATTATTTACATAGGTTGTATAAGCACCTGCAAGTTCTATAAGTGGTAATTCTGCGGTGCCCAATGCCATAGAAGGTACCTGTGGGATGGGAGAGGAGATACCCATTTTTTGCGCCATGGTAGTGGTACGTTTTATACCTGTATCTTCTAATACTTTTACGGCAATCGTGTTAATAGATTTACTCAAAGCAGATTTTAGTGAATAGCGTAACTCTGGATCAATTTTGCTAGAGGAATTAGAAGGCGCCCAATTCTCCATGTTTTTGTAGGTCACTTTGCTAGCTGGGATATGTGCACAGGGATGCATGCCGTTTTCCAAGGCTGCAGTGTAGACAATGGGTTTAAATGTGGACCCCACCTGGCGTTTACTTTGATTCACATGATCATATTGGAAATACTCATAATTGATCCCACCAACCCACGATCGCACTGCACCGGTTTTGGGTTCTATTGCAATTACTCCAGCATTTAGGAATTTTAGATAATGTCGTACGCTGTCGATGGTACTTGCTTTTACTACTTTTTTTCCACTCCAATCAAATAATTCAATATCATGGGGAACATTCAGTGAGTCCAGAATTTGACGTGATTTATACCCTTTTTTCTTGAGCTTTTTATAAGCTTTGGTTTGGTACAGTGTTTTTGCAATGAGTTTCGTTCCTTTGAGCCATGGCGCATTTTTGCCATGATCTTTTTCAAATTCTTGCTGTAGTTTTTTGAGATGAGCACTCGTAGCTGTTTCTGCGAGTACTTGCATCTCGTAATCTAGTGTTGTGTGTATTTTGAGTCCGCTGGTATAAGCATTGTACGGTTTATTATCTCCAGTTTTGTGGGCTGCACACCATACTTCTAAGTCTTTTCGAATCTGCTGTCG
>CAZYRG010000461.1:0-1716 GCA_964650425.1 uncultured Flavobacteriaceae bacterium | reverse complement strand
ATATCGAGAACAATTAGACCTTCCTGTTGCACGATTGCGTAAGAAAATTTAAGTGCCTTTTTTGCGTTTTAGTATCAAAGCAGTAGTAATCCCCAAATAGTGTTCATGTGAAATATTTTCTAAAAAGTATCATTTACCTATTGCATCCTTTATTGATGCCACTTTTTGGAGTACTTATTTATTTCTTGATCTCACCCAGATTTACGGCTGGGAATATCTTATTATCAAACACCTTAGGCTTACTAATCGTTACAGTAATTACTCCGATTGTATTACTGTTTTTCTTAAAAAACCTAGGCTTTATCAGCGCCGTCAGCCTACCAAACATCGAAGATCGACGCATCCCTTTGTTATTTCAAATTGGCCTATATATACTGACAACCAAAACACTCATTAACATTTATGATTTTCCTGAATTGTATTATTTTTTTGCGGGGACCTTATTTGCCACTATGCTCGCTTTAATCAGCATTTTATTGCGTTTCAATATAAGTATTCACATGATTGGTATTGCTATTGTTACCACATTTACCATCGCTTTAAGCATTCATTTTAGCATCAATCAAATCTTCTTGATTGCAGGCTTGTTTTTACTCAACGGTCTTATTGCTACAGCAACACTTATCCATAGTGAGCATACGGCCAAAGAATTATTAGCAGGACTTGCTATCGGCGCTATTCCACAACTCTTGTTGTTTCAGTTGTGGTTATAAAATCTCGACTGAACTCGATTAAACCAAATAAATAATTACATCACAGAATATAAAACAGTAAACCCATTTTTAGGGTGGTAACACCTACCCCTTCTTGGGTTGCGTCTATGACTGCTTTATCAGTAAAAAAAGAATTAAGACTGTAATAGAAGTGAAAATTAAAGGTATTCCACCCAAAGGTAAAGGTTGCCCCTAACCGGATGCGATCTAGCTCATTAAAATCGGTTTTGATTAATTTCTGACCACCTTGTCGCAATGTTGATTTAAAGCCATATAAATAACCCAATCGCATTCCTGTATAGATTCTCCAAAATTTCCGAATGGTAGGTGTAGAGGTACGCCATCGAAATTCTAAGGGCACTTCTACCAAGTGCGTAGTAAAACGATTTCCATCAAAGGTGCCATTTTCTACGGCTTCAAAAACAGTAACATCCCTACCTACTACTTCCACTATACCGAGGTTATGGTTAAAAATATTCCCCGAATAACCAAGCCCCAATCCAATAGCGATATTTCTCCGTTTATTGATCGGCATATCTCTAATAAATCCTAAATGTACGCCACCAGAAAACCCAGTTTGTTTCACATCGACCGGACGATTGAGTAGTAAATTAAAGCTAAACCCTGCATAAAACTGATCTTCTCGATAACGCGTATCTACAGTTTTGGTCGTATCCGTAACTACAATACTAGACTCTTGCCCAAAGGCAGAAAGAAGTGCTAATAGCATAAGAGATGTCAGGGTATACTTCATAATTCAAATGTACTATTTTTATAATAACAATGTACGAGTTGAAGTAATGAAAAAGCATATCACAACTAGTTAAACGGTAACGATTACAACAAAAAAATCCCGCACTAGGCGGGATTTTAATTTTTAATAAGGAGTTACATTATTTTACGTTGGCAAGCGCATCTCCTGTTTTTGTGACATAATTAATCTTTAACGCGTTTACATCACGTAATTCTTTTTTGATATCACCAATAAGTCCCATATTCGTAT
>CAZYRG010000460.1:0-1720 GCA_964650425.1 uncultured Flavobacteriaceae bacterium | reverse complement strand
AGTGGTTGTAATACGCTTTTGGGAAAACAAGAAACAGGGGAGGGCGTGATGAGTCTAGCACGAGGGTTTTTTCATTCAGGAGCGCAGAGTGTAGTTTCCTCACTATGGAATGTAGATGACTTATCTACTTCAGAGTTGATGACTACTTTTTATGAAAATTTAAACAACGGAAAATCTAAAGCCACTGCACTCCGCAATGCCAAACTTCAATATTTACAAAATCACAACCTTTCTGAGGCTTCGCCCTATTTTTGGGCTTCTTTTGTGCTTTTAGGAGATCCTTCGCCTTTGACTAGTTCCACATCCATGTATTGGTGGTTCTTGTTGATACTGTTGCCAATAGGGCTTATTCTAGGAAAACGTTATTTTACAAAATGGGCTTGAGTTGTAGTTCTTGATTTTTACGGACTGGAACTTCCAGAAACTGTTTTGCTTTTTTCGTATTTCCTTGTTCCAAATGTATTAATCCTAGATACCAATGTGCCGTACTCGCCATTTTTTTATTAGTGCTTTGAGAGAGTATATCTAATAACTCTAATGCTTTTTGAATCGCTCCTTTTTTATAATACGAAAGTGCTTGGAGTAATATCGCATCATCATAGTTTAGGTTAGTTGTTTCAAACCCTTGAAGCATATCGATTGCTTTTTGATATTGGCTGTTTTGATAGGCGTTATACGCTATATAAATTTGTTTTTTTAATGAATCTACCGCAGTACCACGAGACGTTCGATACTTCATTAACCCTACTTTTTTGTCCCAAGATGCTGCTAATAAGTCATCCATATTGGGTTGCTGAAAAGTTGTGCTTAATTGCCAAATCGAAAACAGCAGTACAAATCCCGCAGCAATACTCCCGATCCATTTCCAAGGAATTTTTTTGGAAGGTTCTGCGGTTTGCTGTGCGATTTTTTTTGCATTCAAGAGTTTTTCCCACTTTTGCGTTCTTGCTGACGCTCCTTCTGTTGGATATTTTTTGTTTACTAAGGTGTTAGCTTCCTTGTAAGTCGCTACTTTTTTTCTAAATTCTGGATCATTGGTTGTTTTTTCTTCAAAAAGTAATAATTCCTTCTCAGAAAGCGCCAAATCAAAAAATCTGGTTATCAAATCGTTATTTTTCTCTTGTTCTTCCATACTCCTCAAAAACTATTATTGAACACTATTCTGTAGCTTTTCTAACACTTCATATACTTTTTTAATTAGTCTTTTTTTACAATTGTATTTTGCTTGTACCAAGGCTTGATAATTAGTGAACCCTAGTTCATCTTGCAAATCTTTTAATTTTACTTGGTTGTCTAATTCTGCTTCGATAAGCGTTTTGCATTTAGGTTTCAAGGATTCAATTGCAGTAGCTAATGCTTTGTGTTTTAACAATTGATCCGTTACGCCTTCTTCTGTTTCATCAGCAGGTACATAGGTATCTTCTTGTTGCAAGGTTTCTGGACTATCGCTCAAGGTAACATCATCCCAGGCTTGTCTTTTCTGTAATAACCATGCATTTCTACACATCATATAAATGTACCCTACACTATTATGAGGCACTTCTTCCTGTTTAATAACAAAACGTTCCCAAAATTTTTGCATAGAAATCATAAAAACCTCTTTTGCAGTGTCTTGAGATTTGGTGAGTGCACATAGTTTAGGGAGTAATTTCTCAAAAGTGTCTTCAAAAAAACGATCAAAAGGAAACTCATTCCCATTGATGGCACTAGCGATAATTTT
>CAZYRG010000459.1:0-1733 GCA_964650425.1 uncultured Flavobacteriaceae bacterium | reverse complement strand
CAGTCTGTGAAAAAACCGTTGTTTAAAAATAGTATAAATCATGAGATAGTCCATGAAGGTTCCTAGGATTTTAAAATTAATTTGAATATGCTATGCTTCATGGAAGCTGACAGGCATAAAACGCTAAATAATCTAAAAACATGCTCTTTTAGAGCCTTTTTTAACCCTTCTAGCCCAAGTATGGACATAGTTCTCCTAAGATTGTAGCATAACATGATGATAGAGAACTCTGTTTCTACTTTGGGGAGTGTTTTCATTAAGGTATGAGTAAATCCCCATTGACGTTTTATGGTGCCAAATGGATGTTCTACAATTGCTTGACGTCTTTTATATAGTGTTCTATTTTTAGTCACATTCTCTTTATTGCGAATCACAGCACCATCTGTATGATAGCGATCAATGTATCTACCATGATGTCTTTCTTGATTGCTTTTGGAGACACACTTTTGTAGGTAGGGACAGCTCTTACAGATAGAAAACTTGATGGTATATCGATCAAACTTACCGCAAGGATTTCCTTTTCTGTCTTTTCTTTGGTAGGTTGATTGTTTGGTTAGTTTCTCATTGTTGGGGCAGGTATATGTTTCTTGTCCGCTATCAAAAACAAAGTTTTCTTTACGTAAAAATGGAGGTTTTGATTTGTCTATTTGTTTTGGTTTTCTTGGAATAGCTACAATGGTTTCTATATGATGATCGTGACATCTTTGCATTTGCTCTCCAGTATGATATCCTTTATCTGCAAGAACAGTTAAGGTTTCTTCTTTGCCTAGACTTAAGGCTTCTTTTGCTTTGAGTGCCATGGGTGCTAATGCTCGATGATCGTTCTTATTCGTCACTTCATAATCTACAATCATATTATGTTTATCATCTACTACTGACTGTAGATTATAACCCACTTGAACAATCCGCATATGCAAAGGCAAGGCTCTTGTATCTGGATCTATCGTCGATATTTGCGTTTCATCCGTTTGATCTAATTGATTCTTTAAATCTTCATATTTTGCCCTTCTTTCATTCAGCTTTTTTATTTTTTCTTCTTTAATATCATTCGTATCTAGAGACTCTAAATAAGCTTTTTGTTGTTTTTCAATGTACTCAAGATGTTTATTGATTTTGCGTATATTATAGTTGTTTTTCATGGAATTTTGTCCTCGGAACTTTGAGCCATCAATAGCTATTACTTCTTTACCGTATAAATCTATTTTTTTACAAAATTCTCTAAAAGAAACAAAGAGTTTTCTAAATCCTTTTGCATTATCTTTTCTAAAATTTGCAATCGTCTTGTAACATGGTTTTAAGTTTTTGTTTAACCAAAACAATTCTACATTTGTCCTACATGCTTTTTCTAATTGACGAGAAGATCTTATTCTATTAAGATACCCATAAAGATAAATGCCAATCAGAACACGGTTAGGAAAAGCAGGACGACCCGTATGACTTTTATGTTCAACAAATGGTAAGTTAATCGTATCCATATAATCTAAAAAGACATCTAAAAGCCTGACTAAACTATTTTGTTCTACCATCATATCAAGCGAGGTCATGAACATTTGATTACGATTTGATTGAGATGATAACTCCATATACGGCAACTTATTATGTTACCTTTAAGATACAAAACATATGCTAATTATTTAAATACATTAATATCTGTTTTATAAGGTTTTTTCACAGTCTGACGGAATTATGATACGTGGCGTATCCCGAAGGGTATGCCATCGTCATCATGTGTT
>CAZYRG010000458.1:0-1737 GCA_964650425.1 uncultured Flavobacteriaceae bacterium | reverse complement strand
TGCAAGATCTCGCCGAAGCCAAAGCAGAGTTAGAAGACATGCTCACCAACAAAAAGTTTGGAGCTGCTAGTGAAACAGTGGTTATAGAAGAATTTCTGGATGGAATAGAACTTAGTGTTTTTGTATTGACTGATGGCAAAAACTACCTCACCTTACCTACTGCCAAAGACTATAAGCGTATTGGAGAAGGAGATACGGGACTTAATACTGGAGGTATGGGAGCAATCTCCCCAGTACCTTTTGCAGATGCAGATTTTATACAAAAAATCGAAGAACAGGTCGTCAAACCTACCGTTCAGGGTTTACAAAAAGAACAGATCGAGTATAAAGGATTTATTTTTATTGGCCTAATCAAAGTAGGAGATGACCCCAAGGTCATCGAATACAATGTTCGAATGGGAGATCCAGAAACAGAAGCCGTATTACCAAGAATCAAAAATGATTTGGTCACGGTCTTTGAACATGTTGGTAACGAAACATTAGATAGTGTTACTCTTGATCTAGACGAACGCAGTGCTGTAACAGTAGTTGCAGTATCAGGAGGTTATCCAGAAGCCTATGAAAAAGGTAAAAAAATCACGGGTATTGATACCGTAAAAGAAGCTACAGTATTCCATGCGGGAACAACGGAACAGGATGGAGCTATAGTGACCAATGGAGGACGCGTATTAACGGTGACTTCTTTTGATCATGATTTTAGAAAAGCATTAGAAAACTCCTATCAAAACCTTGAGAAGCTAGCATTTGATGGAATGTACTACCGTAAGGATTTAGGGTTTGATTTATAAGAAATTTCTATAATAACCCTTCAACCATATAAAGCCCAAATACGGCGACAATAAAATAACAGGTAATGGTCAGCGCTCCAGCATAATCCTTGGCAACTCGTTGTCCAAACAAGAGCATTAATAAAGTAATGCAGGATAACAAGCAAGCATAAAAAGTAAGTCCGAAAGCTCCAGAAGTCAAAAGTTGGTAGATTGCACCTATACAGCATAGAGCAGTAATAATTTCTGCAATTAGAATAGTGGTTAATAACAATGGTACCATACCACCCATAAAGGTTTTGGAGAAATGTTCTTTGAGCCAACCTACATTCCCCTGCCAATCCACAATTTTGTCAATACCAGATTGTAAAAAAGTAATCAGTAAAAAACCTAAGATGATAATCGAGGTAATGATAGGTGGGTTAAGTAGCTCCATGTTAATTCAAAAGTTAGATTTAAGAAGTTAAAAGTACAAAGTGTTTTTAATTTTGCAGTCTAAAAAAATCACAAAAAACAATGGCTCTAAACTACCCTTTTTTATGCAAAAGCCGTGTAAGTTTAATAGATAAATCAGTTAAGATAATTTTAGCATTACCATTTCGTTCAATATGATAAATAGCATCTTGTAACTCTTTGCTGATATCCATGATATTGGCACCATGTACGAAAGGAGCGAATTTTTCTAGTTGAAAACCTTCGGTTTTTGGTTCCAGAAAGACGAGATCTGATGCACCATAATTAAGTAACATGGCTTGTCTAAAAAAATCAAGACAGTACCCCAAAAATTGTTTTTGTGTTTCTCGACCTGTTCCAGCAATGGTTTCACTCCACGAAATGAGTTCATTCACGGCCGATTTATTTCCTTTAGCTCTAAAAGCAGTTCTAACCCATTGAATAAACCAGTTTTCGAACTGCTCATCACTACCATCATGATGAACTAATTGTAAGGCTTTATGGTAATCACCGTTTG
>CAZYRG010000457.1:0-1786 GCA_964650425.1 uncultured Flavobacteriaceae bacterium | reverse complement strand
GGGTCAAAAAGTGACAAATCAGCAACTACCCCTGCTGTTATGCTTGTTTGATTACCACCAAAAGTCGATTTCCCAGCCGTAAGTAGTTGCACTGCTTTTTCTGTACTAACTAATTTATTAAGACCTCCAAACATCGACTCCAAACCAATAGTACCGTATGCAGCGTGTTCAAACTCCATTTTTTTATGCTCTATATCTATTGGGCTATGGTCACTAGTGACCATATCTATAGTTCCATCTTTAACCCCTTCTAACAATGCCTTACAATCCACAGCACTCCTCAAAGGTGGTAACAGCTTGTAGCGTGTATCAAATTCCGACAAGACTTCGTCTGTCAATAAAAGGTTATGTACCGCAACACTACAACTTATCTGTAAGCTTTTGGCCTTTGCTTCTCGTATCAACGCGACACTTGCAGCTGTAGAGATCGTAGGAATATGTAATTTACCTCCCGTATATTCCAAAATATAAAGGTCTCGGGATATTTGTAAGGTCTCAGCCAATTCAGGAATTCCTTGAAGTCCCAAAATAGTGCTTTTAGCCCCTTCATGCATTACTCCCTTTTGCGCAATTGCCATATCTAATGGAAAGGATTGTACTAACCCATTAAAGTTCTGGGCATAAAGCAATGCTATTTTGAGCAAATTAGGGTTCACGATCGGTTTTTGGTAATCCCCAAAAGAAATCGCTCCTGCTAGATGCATATCAAACAACTCGGCCAGTTCTTTTCCTTCAGACTGTTTGGTCAAAGCTCCAATTGGTTTTATAGTAACGGGACTATTAGCCGCTTGTGATTTTAAAAAAGTTACCGAAGCATTGGTATCTATAACTGGACATGTTTGCGGTTGCAATGCTATTGTTGTGAAACCACTTTTTGCCGCAACAAGCAATCCATGCGCTAAAGTCTCCCGTTCTTCATAACCTGGTTCTCCAAAACTTACACTACTATCGAACCAACCTTGTGAAACATGTAAATTAGGCAAACTCAATTCTTTTGTACCTTTTGGAATCTTTACGCTTGCACCTAATGCTGCAATAACCCCATCTTGGATCAAAATATCCAGTTTTTTAAGATGATAAGGAGATGTCGAATCGACTACTGTTGCAGATTTTAGTACAAGGTTCATTCTAAAAATTTTAAAAACAATACTTCTATAAGCAGAAATAGCAATGCAAAAATAACAAACCATTTCCAGATGGATTGTATTTCTTGGCCCGCTTTTATATCCGCAAGTAATGATGCCAGATCATTACTAATGGTTACTCCCTTTACAGCGCTCAAATCGTGATACACCAAACGGCTTTCCTTGGTGTCATAATTATATGCTACCAGTTGGATTGGTGTTGTATTTTGTTGGACGTTATAGATCCCTGCCTTAGTAGGCGCATCTGTAGTTGACACCACTACTTTATTACTAAATGATTGTTGTTGCGGAATGACACTTTCTGATTCAGAAACCAATGACAAAATCTCATCAGCTCCTAATACCGCTGTTACTTCATAGGTTTCATCTTGTCCAATGGTACAATACAATTCCGAAAGTTGTAGGCTTTGCTTTCCTATATTATACAGCGTAGGCACGATGAGTGGCGAGTTTTTAAAATTGCTGTTTTTAGCATTAATTGCTGCAGCAAAAGCAAATAAATTCCCTTTTTGCACCAAAAATGGTCGATTATCTTCAAATGAAAGCAACGTATTCGCTCCACTGATCGGATAGAATCCCTGTACACTTGGATACTGAAAATTAGTCACTTTATTATCAAAAACACTTTTGTAAACGGGATG
>CAZYRG010000456.1:0-1801 GCA_964650425.1 uncultured Flavobacteriaceae bacterium | reverse complement strand
GAAAAAATATTTTCATCTCATCTACGGGCATATCCTTGGTCCACAAATCAATTCGCAAACTCTCTTTTTGATTATTATCCCACATAGAAAGTAACATTGCCTTAGCCTCTTCATTAGTAACCCCACCATCCTCGGCAGACCAATGGAGCGCTTCTGGCACACGATTTTCATCTAATGTTACTTGTATTTTAATTTCAGAAGTATGCGTTTTACTCATTACTTTGCAGGTTTATATTTTGATTTTTTGAAAATGATCTCTCCATCTGTTTTTAATAATTGCTGCAAAGATACTTCATTATTTTCCATATAAGAGCGTACAATTTGCCATCCAGTAAATTGCCCTATTCGTCCTGGCGATTCACCATCCAATTCTAAGTAAAACTTAGAAAAGGGCGCAGGATGCAAAAAGCGAGGCAATAGCTTCTGCTCGGTACTATACAGCAATTCTTTTTCTATAAAATACCGCCAAATCTGTGCTTCATTTTCCTGGGCCCACAAAAGTTCTTCTTCAGTATACCCTATTTTCTCTGCATCTGCTTTTTTGGGGATTAGTTTGTCCATTAGATATAAAATCTTACCATAATAGACAAGATTAGACACAAAGGTTCTAGTATCCGTATTATGAATCATGCGCCTCCCATAGGCTGTTACCATATCAGGTGTGATATGCGCTGCTCTAAAATTTTGTCGGATATAATCTTTAATACCTAGGTAAAAATGATGTTCCGCTCCAAGGTATGTATCCAAGGAGACGAGTAGCATTTTATCTGTCAATATTACACTTTGCTCATAGTCAACATCCGAAGTAATCGTAATGACGCGAGATGGGATTCCTACTTCTGGAAAATAATAATTTAGGTGTTTAAAAAAGTCTTCTAATTCATTTGTCAAGACCGAAAAATCAGAAAAAGCTTCTTTTACTTCCTTATTTACCTCCATTTGAATTGTGTCTCTGGATCTTGCAAGCCAAAGACTATCTGGATATTGGTTAGGAAACAAGAAATTATACTTTTCTTTGAGATCTGATAATGTATTAGGCGTAACATTGGCAAATTCCTGATCAAAACGCTCTATATCAAAAGTAACAAGGGTCTTAGCAATCGCTGCTTCTGTAGCATCTTCATCGTTACAAGAAAAACACACCGCAATCAATAACAAAAGAAGTGACATTTTAACAGAAACCATTACGGCTTTCCTAAAGTTGTAATTAAAAAAAATATTCTTGTTGACGCTCATTTAAATATTTAGGTATTCAAGTAGCTCTTTTCCCTTTCGGTAAAAAACACCACTCATATGTAGAAATAACTATTCAAATATACTATTTAGACCGCATTAATTAATGAATGTGTTGTTTTTTAAAATCATGATGAAATAACATCACTTTTTTAACACTTTTTATCCCCCTTTTATGCTCTTTGACGTTTTGTAATAATAACACATAATAAAAAACAAAAACCTAAGTTATTATTTTTTATTAACCAACGCTAAATCAACTATGAAACACACATTGTTCTCCATATTAGGAGTCATGATCTTGGCTTCTTGTTTTCAATTAAACGTGCAAATAGAAGTTCCGAATCCTGGTGATATACCTTCAGAAAGATTAACCCCTGGACGATAAAAAAACTAGTCATACAAAGGTCCAGGAAACTGGACTACCATAGATGTAACACAATGAAAAAATCACAAATCATAACTATTCTTAGCATTGCGGCTTTCATGCTGTTTATTTGTGCTCAAGTTTCTGCTCAGGACCTCTACACAAAAAGTGGTAGTGATCTTACATGGCAACAAGTAAAGG
>CAZYRG010000455.1:0-1822 GCA_964650425.1 uncultured Flavobacteriaceae bacterium | reverse complement strand
CAACGTTTTGAGCAAGAAATTGCCGAAACCCAGATCGAGATCCGAGAAGAAACCTTACGCAATATCAGCTGGGAATTGCATGATAATATCGGGCAGTTATTAACCCTGGCCAAAATACAAATTAATGTCGCACAGGATAATCCAGCACAATTAGAAGAAGTCACCGAAACCATTAGCAAAAGTCTCACAGAACTCCGGGCACTCTCCAAAATCATCAATCCGGATATGGTCAAAAACTTATCCCTCCCTGAGGTGATTGGATTAGAAATAGAACGTTTTAATCGCTTACAATTTATCGACGCTAAACTAGAAATAAAGGGAGATGAATTTCTTATGGATAGCAAAGCGGAGATTGTCATTTTTCGGATTATGCAGGAATTTTTTACCAATACTGTCAAACATTCTAAAGCATCCAAATTAGAAGTTTCCTTATCTTATCAAGAGCACCTGCTAGAAATCATAGCCCATGATAACGGTGTTGGTTTTGATATTGCTACAATTCCTACCAAAAAAGGCTTAGGACTATGCAATATGAGGACACGAGGAAAATTGATCAATGCAGAAATTTCATTACACTCTGAAAAAGAAAAAGGCACAACGCTCATACTACATTACACACCACAACTAAATCCAACCGCAGATGCAACCGTATAAAGTAGTCATCGTAGAAGATCACATATTACTCTCTCAAGCTATTGAGGGGCTAGTCAATAATTTTGAACAATTTGAGGTGTTATACCTTTGTAAAAATGGCAAAGAGCTATTAACCCGTTTCAAAGATCCCAAAAACATTCCGGATATTGTCTTGATGGATATCAACATGCCGATTATGAATGGCATCGAAACCACAAAAGTCATCAAAGAACAGTATCCCAAAATTCGGGTATTGGCCCTATCGGTAGAAGAAGATGAAGAAACCGTTCTAAAGATGTTGCGGGCAGGGGCAAAGGGTTATTTATTAAAAGATACCGAAAAATCCATTCTAGAAAATGCCTTAGTCGAGGTAATGGAAACTGGATTCTATCATACTCAAAACGTCACTAATCTCCTGTTAGGAAGTCTGACAAAAAAGGAGCAACCAAAAGATGTCCTAAAGCCCAGAGAATTGGAATTTATAAAACATGCTTGTACCGAAAAAACCTATAAAGAGATTGCCAATATTATGTGTCTAAGCCCAAAAACCATAGAGGGTTATCGCGATGTGCTTTTTGACAAGTTACATCTCCGTAACCGAACGGGCTTGGTAATTTATGCGATTAAACATAAGTTATTTGTTCCGTGATTTTGGGTTTCTAGTTTCTAGTCTTCGGTTTACTTATAACTTATCATTATGATAAAGTAGCAAACTGCTCGAACTTTAATTCGCATTTACTATAAATGCACTTTGCCCAAACGAGCCAATACGCAAAAAATACAATCCAGCAGCTAGTGAAGACGTATCTAACTGTAGTAATTCGCTTGCAGTAGTACGCACTCTTGCAGGCAATACTCTACCATAAGTATCAATTATCTCAATAGTAGCTGTCGTATTTTTAAGTCCTTTAATATTCAAAATTCCTTGAGAAGGGTTGGGATAAATATCGATTCCTGATTTTGACAAATCAAAGGTACTAGTAGCTAGTGTATAGCTAGATTCGTCTAACACCACACCTGTTGGAGCAATTCTTACACTTTCTGTAAAATCATCGGAATTGTTTGACAAGACCATCACATCCAACAAATTACCAGATGATCGGCCAGAAATCTCCATGGTATATACTCCAGGGTTATCGAATTCCACAAAAATTTTATGCGCTCCAGAATTATCATTTGTTGCTGTCCA
>CAZYRG010000454.1:0-1831 GCA_964650425.1 uncultured Flavobacteriaceae bacterium | reverse complement strand
ATTGGTCGTTTAGATATTTGGATTACTGGTTTTACGATAGCATTGGTAGCAAGTCTTGAAACATTGTTATGCGTAGAAGCTACGGATAAATTAGACCCTAGAAAACGGGTAACACCTACTAATAGAGAATTGCTGGCACAAGGTGCTGGAAACATCTTTTCGGGAATGATAGGAGGTTTACCAGTTACTCAAGTAATTGTTCGTAGTTCGGCAAATATTCAGTCTGGAGGGAAAAGTAAAATGTCGGCTATTATTCATGGTTTTTTATTGTTGATTTCGATCATTCTTATTCCTACCTTGCTGAATAAGATCCCGCTGTCCGTATTAGCTGCGGTGCTTCTTATTGTAGGATATAAATTAGCAAAGCCCGCATTGTTTAAGAAAATGTATAAGTTAGGATGGCGTCAATTTGTGCCATTTGTGGTGACTGTTGTAGGGATCGTATTTACTGATCTTTTGATCGGAATTGGATTAGGGCTTGCTGTTGGAATTGTGGTAATTTTAATAAAAAATTATCAAAATTCTCACTTCTTACATATGGAAGACAAAAGTGATGGAGTGCATCGAATTAGTATGACGTTGGCAGAAGAAGTTACTTTTTTTAATAAAGGCGCTATACTTAAAGAATTAGACAGGTTGCCTCAAGACACCTATCTGACCTTGGATGTAACAAATACACGTTATTTGGATAATGATATTATAGAGATTCTAGATGATTTTTCTGAGAAGGCAAAGAATAAAAACATTACGATTAAGTTGGTGTCAGAACGTGGTGTAGAAGAGAACCCAGAAAGTTATTTGGAGTTTTTTACAACGAGACCTAAACTTACATAACATTTAAAATAAAGAAATAATTAGTTACAAAGAGATTTTGTAATATAATAACAGGATATAACATTATGAAAGCACACACTAAAGAGACGCAGGCGGCATTAACACCAGACATGGCGCTTGCATTATTAAAAGAAGGAAATCAACGCTTTTTAAAAAATAAAAAAGCAGATAGAGATTTATTAGAGCAAGTAGCAGACACCAAGGGAGGTCAATATCCTTTTGCAACCGTATTACACTGTATAGATTCTAGAGTTTCTGCAGAATTACTATTTGATCAAGGAGTGGGTGATGTATTCAGTATTCGAATAGCAGGAAACTTTGTCAATGAAGACATACTTGGAAGTATGGAATTTGCCTGTAAGTTGGCTGGAACTAAGGTATTGGTGGTCTTGGGTCATACAAGCTGTGGCGCTGTAAAAGGCGCTTGTGATCATGTCGAGATGGGGAATTTAACACATTTGATCAACAAAATTGCGCCAGCAGTAAGTGCCGTCAAAGAACCTGCCGATGATACACAACGTAATTCCAAAAACTTGGATTTTGTCAACGCGGTGGCAAAAGAGAATGTGATACAAACCATAGAGAACATTAGAACAAAGAGTCCGATTCTTAAGGAGATGGAAGACCAAGGAGCCATCAAAATTGTTGGAGGAATGTACGAAATCGCAGATGGTAGCGTAACGTTCTACTAATAAAAATACTGATTTAGAAATAAATGAAGGAACCGATACGTTAGTGTCGGTTTTTTTGGTTTACTATGTTCTTAATCCAGTCGGGATCTAGAAAGAAATAAGGATTTTTCTACTGTCAAATAACAGGTTTCCCCTTCGGGTAATGCATTGGGGTGCTCAAAAAGTATGGAATCACCAGTATGGGTTTTGGCTTCAATCAAATAGTAGTGTCCTTTGAAATAAGCTATTTTTACCGTCACTTTACAATCAGAGCTAGATACCACTTTTAACTCATGTGGGTACAGTAGAATCTTTTGATTTTTGAG
>CAZYRG010000453.1:0-1838 GCA_964650425.1 uncultured Flavobacteriaceae bacterium | reverse complement strand
ATCTAATCGAAGAAAAAATCGAATTATCCGAAAAGCGAAATGAATTATTACGTTCTTCCAATACGAGTGAACCAGTTCTTGGGAAGTTGATCTGTTCTTGTAGTCAGGTAGGAGAAGGGAATATTGAGGCTGCTATTAAAGGCGGTTGTGAAGATTTTACAGAATTGTGTAATAAAACCGGAGCGGGATTAGGATGTGGTAGTTGTAAATCCGAGGTACGAGAATTATTTGTAAATGCGCTGCAACCAGCATAATATTGTTAGATTATGGAAAATTATTTAGAACGTATTGCTGTCAAAGGAGGGGTGTTATCTCCAATAGAGTTGCAACAAGTGGTGGCGCATGCAGAACAAGTAAACGTAGATAGTTTGCATTTTGGGTCGCGGCAAGATATTTTGTTTCCTTATAAAAATACATTGGGCGAAATAACCAGTGAAAATCCAAACTTTGATACGACATTATTTGCAACTGAAGGGGGACAGAATATCATTTCATCCTATGTGGCGATCGATATATTTCCCTCAACCGTATGGCTTAGGGGAACTACGTATTTATATATTTTAGAGCAATTTAGAACACCGCCTAAACTGAAGATTAATATCACAGACCCTAAACAACAAATGGTGCCATTGTTTTCTGGCGATTTGAATTTTATTGCTTCAGATCATGAGGATTTTTGGTATTTATATATTAAAGTACCACAATGTCCAACGGCCTATTATCCAGTATTAATTTATACATGGGATATTAGCAAAGTGGCTTATGCTATAGAAACGTTTATTGATACTATTGCGAATGTAGAAGAGCTTTTTACCTTGCTCAATGAAAAGTTGGATACCAATAACCGAGTTATTGAAAAACGGCTTAAGGTAAATTTTCATCCTTTCCCGTATTATGAAGGAATGAATAAAATGGGGGTTAATCAATATTGGTTAGGGCTTTATTGGAGAAACAATCGCTACGATCTTAAGTTTTTAAAAGCGCTTTGTGATTTTTGTATTGAATATCGTGTAGGTAAAATTTGTTTGACACCATGGAAGTCTTTTATTATCAAAGGGATTAATAAGGAATATAAGTTGTTGTTAGAGAAGTTTTTAGGAAATTTCGGAATCAATATCAGACATTCGGCATTAGAACTCAATTGGCATTTGCCTATTGATAATAAGAAGGCTTTGGATCTAAAGAAGTTTTTGGTCATGAATTTTGATCAAAATGATATCAGTACCTATGGACTTACGTTTGGGATTACGACTACGCGAAATCAGAATCGTTATTTTACCTCAATAATAATTGAAGAGAACGATGCGCCTTCTGTAGTGAAAGATTTTGTCGTACGTCCTACGTATAATGTGCTGTATGCAAAGAACTTTAATCCAAATACACAGCAATACTTAGTGCATGCACAGGATGTTGATCAAATGGATTTGCCGGGGCTGTTGATGGAACTTACCAAAACTTACTTTAAGAATTTAGGGACTAATATGGTCGTCGAAAATGAATTGGTAAGTATCAAGGAGAAAGAAGTGGTCGAGATAGAGGTGTATCAATGTCAAGATTGTCAAACGATCTATGATCCATCTGTTGGAGACCCTGCAGCAGAAATAAAAGCTGGAGTTATTTTCTCTGAATTGCCAGAGTCTTATTGTTGTTCGCTATGCGAAGCGACAAAAGAGCGTTTCGTAAAAACAATACTACAATTGGTGTAATGTATATAAAGATGTAGGAATGTTTTAATGAAGTGGTTTAAACTTTTTTGATTCATGCGAAAAATAGTCATTTTTTACTCAATTGAAGTGTTTTTTGCACTGCATAGCAGAGCTACGAAGTAATAAAAACGT
>CAZYRG010000452.1:0-1862 GCA_964650425.1 uncultured Flavobacteriaceae bacterium | reverse complement strand
CCTCTAACCAATTGCTCCTGCAATTTTTTTAATTCATCCCATTTGCCTTTATGCGCTAATTTTGCTTGCTTTGACCAGGATGTAGGTTTGTGCATTGAAAAACGAGGTCCAGCTTCTTTTAAAATAGTCTCAAGAGTTTTTTTAGGAGCCTTACTTAATTTTTCAAAAGTACTGATGCCTTTTTCAGCTAAAATAGAAGCTATTTTGGGCCCTATTCCCTCTATTTTTTTCAAATCATCCTTTTCGGACTTTTTGGACTTCTTCTTTACAGCTTTTTTTACGGGTTTCTTTTTTTGCGGGATACTGCTCAGGTCTACCACACTATTTTGGATCCCTTCAAAAGGCGATGGCGCATAATCATCTGCAGCGGCATCATTGAACCATTCATAATCTCCACTCAAATAACGAAATTCATAGCGCTTGCCATTCTCCAATTTAATGTCTTTAACATAAAACCCATCTTCTTTTTTCATTTCAGTGGCTTGCCAATCATTAAAATCCCCTAATAATGACACTTGGGATGAGGTAGGATACTCATCTTCCTTAATAGTGAATTTTACTAATGTGTATGAATTTGTACGTTTTATTTGTTTTACTAAAGCCATTTTTGAATTATTTGTTTGCTCTATAAATTTAATATAGAAATTGTTAATTCTCAAAATTTTATGTTACCAAATTGTTGGCTTTTGTTCTTTGACCTAAAATTGAAAGGTGTCAGCTGGAAAAACACCTAGCGTGGATGCGTATTTCGCGTACTTGGTCGTATGTTCAGATTCATTTTAGGTTTAAAGCTGTACATTGTGTTGCGAAAAACAGATCATTGATCGAAAAAGTTGATTCGCAAAATCTATTGCAACAATTACGCATCCGCCTTATGAAATACTTCTATCACATTTGTTTACTACTACTTTTTGTTAGTTGTAAAAAAGAAAGTTTTAATGAAGAGCTTTTGGTTAAAATAGACTATTGTAAATATGAGAATAGACATGCTTTTCTAAGAAAATTTAAGTTGTTAAAAGAGGGTGTTGAAATCAGAAATATCGAAGTCGACCACAAAAAGAAAATAAGAATCCCTAATCTATCTTTTGGAAACTATGTTGTTCAATATAAGTCTATTTACAATAGATTGGAATCACTGAAATTCACAATTGATAAGATTCAAAAGAAGGAAGTAACTCTATGCGTTGATAAATTTGATTATAGTACAAACAAGAATTTATTATTGATTGATCAAATGAAAGTGAATGATGTTTTGAATATTGTTTTTGAGACAACAGGATGTTTTCATTCTTCGGAAAGTGAACTGAAAATCAAAAAAAATGTTAGTGGCTTTTTGATGCTTTTTAAAGAAGAAGAAATGAAACTAAGTCATAAGCAATTTCAACTTTTAAGAGAATTTGAAATAGAGCTTAGAAGTAATCATTCTAGTGGATGTAGCACTTCTGATAGGTATAGTATGTTCAATGAACGAAGTTATGATGAATATGCAATTCAAGATAACAGCTGTCAATGGAATGGGTTTAGTAATTTATTTGAATTGTTGAAGATTAAAAGTTAGTGTATAACTTTATTTCAAAAGGATCAATACTTTTTTCCGTGTTCAAGTAACTTTGCATTGGAAAAAAAAGTTAATAATACGTTTTTTATAATATCATATATCATTGGATAAAAATATTTTGCAATTAGAACAAGCGGGCTATGCAGTTTTGAATCAACTGTATAGGGAGGACGAGATTGCTCAAATTTTGGACTGTATCGAAAAAGCTGAAGCAGAAGGGAAGACAGGAGAAAAAACGGAAGATGTATTTGCGATAAGACAGCTCCTTAATACAATCCCTGAATTGCGATCATTGCTTTTTAAT
>CAZYRG010000451.1:0-1863 GCA_964650425.1 uncultured Flavobacteriaceae bacterium | reverse complement strand
TGAGCCTGTTTCTAAAGTTACCCAAATTATCGATGCTTAGTGAAGGAGGAAAGAGTAGTGATATAGCAGCTCCTAAATCCTAATTCTAACCAACTGGCTACCTGAAGGGAGTCACGTACAAAAACCGCGAAAATGGATTGATTTAGCTTTGATTTAATCAATTTCTTAAGATTTACAGCGGCTGCCGCCATGAGCATGACCTTATTGGCAGAGTCAAGTCCACGAGTATTGATCCATCGTAAGCCATAGTGCTGTTGGAGTGTTCCGAAGACAGGTTCTACAGTCATCATTCTTAAGTCATAAGAGTATTGTCCTTGTTCAGTTTTTAGTTTTGCATTCATGTCATCATACTGTTTTCTATAAACGGTATGACTAATTTCTTTATGTCCTCTTGATCCAACACATTGAGTTCTTATCGGACAATGGTTACATACTTTTTTTCTAGACAGGTATCTCTTAGTAGTATATCCACCAGACTTATCAGTCTGTCTATATTCTAATTTGTGATTTTTTTGACAGATGTAGACATCCTCTTTAGGGTCATATTCGAAGCCCTCCCTTTTATCCTTATAAGAACCGTGCACAGGGATGTAATAATCAAGATTTAAAGCCTCTAGGGTTGCATAGTTTTCGCCAGAAGAAAACCCTGCATCTGCGAGAATAGTGTTGACCTTAGTGCCCATTTTTTGAAGTCTCTCTTGAGTTGATTTAACTGTTTTGATTAGATATCTAGAATCTTTTTTATGAGCTAACTCAGCAGACATGTGAGTGATGACATTGTGCATGGTGTCAACAGCCATCATAGAAGAATAGCAGAGCATACGAGGCTTGCCGTTCTTTTTGGCTATACGTGCATCAGGGTCTGTAGTACTTTGATGCGTAGCATTTGATAAGAATCTTCTTCTGTTTTTGCGATGTTGTTTTCCTCCATCTTGTTTTGTTATTTTCTTCTGCCGATACCTCCTTTGAGCTTCGAGGTGATTTTGAGTTTTTTTCATCCTCTTTTCAGCTTGCTCTATGGGATCCTGGCCATAGGTAAACTTCGCACCATCCTGCCTCTTTATCTCTTCTAAATAGTCTTTAGGATCACGTTCTATAAGTTTAGCTTCGGTAAGCTTGTCGATAGAAGCATTAGCGTTAATGTAGGCAGAATCGATACTTTGGAAATGACCATCTACAAGGCCTTCCTTGACACAAAGGAGTAAGATGTGATTAAAAACCTCTTCAAATATATCAGTAGGAATACGTTGTCTGGTTTTACAAATGGTAGAATGATCTGGTACCTTTTCATCAATATCATAATCAATAAAGAATCTCAGGTCCAGTCTCATATTGATCATGCGTTCAAGGGCTCTGTCGGAGCAAATGTTCTCTAAATATCCGGCGAGTACTATTTTAAAAAATACAACTGGATCAAGAGAAGGTCTACCCATTTTTGAGGCATAGCAAAACTGGGTTTTGGCTTTAATAAAGGAAAGGTCAAGAACTGACTTTAAAACTCTATAGAAGTTGTCTTCAGGAATGTGTTCGTCAAGTCGGAAATTTACGAACATTTTAGGTTGAAATTGCTTCGATCCTTGCATGTTATAAGATACGAAATTTGCCTAACACTTACAAAATAATTATCATACTTTATCAACAGGCTCCCTTGTTATGGGTAGTTATTTTATTGCATTCCATTTCCATTTGATACTTTTCTTTTCAGCAATTCCTAATCCTGGAAAATCAAAATGAAATGAATTTATAATAGAATCATTAGTTTTTGCAATACTTAGTAGTTTTTCTCGAGTTCTTTTGGATTTTTCGTGGTTATTGTCATAATTGGTTTTCCAGTCTAACTCTTCGATATGGATAGGGTGCAAG
>CAZYRG010000450.1:0-1866 GCA_964650425.1 uncultured Flavobacteriaceae bacterium | reverse complement strand
AAGAAATAAAAATTCGGCTCTGTATTAATCCGAAAAGTAAGCGTCTTTTTACACGTTACATTTCATACACAAAACCGTTTTGTGTGTAATCTAAAAAATATGCGAATACTATTAACATTACTCTTTTTTTTGACAATTGGAGTTCCTACAGCAAAGGCATGCAGATGTGTGGTTGGTGATGTAAAAACGGAATTCAATAGAACTGATGTAATTGTGCATGGAAAAGTTTTAAGTAAAACCATTGTCTCCTATTCAAATACGCTAACAACTGAAAAATTAAAAGCATTTCGAGAAGAATATAAATCAGACTCATTAAAATTAGCAACACTGGATTCCGAATCACTAATTAAAATAGAATTGGAGGTCATTGAATTGTACAAAGGAAAAAAACTCAATAAGAAGATTGTAGTTTATACCCATTGGTCAAGTACTGCTTGTGGTTTTACAGGGTTTAAAGTCGGGGATGAATTCCTAACCTACATGTATTTCAAGCCCGCCCATGAAAGTGATGAAACAAACAGCAATCAGGAGTTATGGACAAATAGTTGTATGCGGACAAAAAAGTTTGACAAAAGTGAGCATGAAAAATTGTGCGAACTTATCAACGGATAAAAAAGACTACACATAACCTATAAACAATACACCGTTAGCAAATATTAAAAATAAATCGAATGACAAGTTTAAAAATACTGCTCGTTTTTTCAATTACTATATATTATTCATATTTCATTGACACTAGTCCTGGGAATAATGAAAATAATACTACACTTACATTAAACCATCATAATTGCAAGGAAGATTCAATTATGAATAAAGTAAAATCTACCAATCCAACTCTTGAAGAAATCATTCAAGCGCTGGAACTGCAAATTGTTTTTTGGAAAACAGCAAGTAAAGAAGATATTGCTGATAATTTGAGTGTAACAATTGAAAGAATAAAATCAATCCCTGATACAGAGCTTAATGAAATAAGATTAGATAATATGTGGTTGTATGAAAATATGATTAAATCTTTAAGAGATGGAAAAACCGAATTTGAGGTTATCGCTACAAAAGACCATTCTTTTAAAATATCTTTTAAGGAAAAAGTAGAAGGTAGTTTAGCATTAATAATGTCTTTCAAATATGAAAATGACAATTTGATAGTTGATAAAAAAAAGTTACCTGACTAATATCCAATTATTAACAATGGCTATATTGCATATATTCCCTTTGAAAAGCAAACGCAACATACAAGAAACGTTAGCTATCAGCTAAGAAAACAGATTCAGAAAATTAAACGACCTCAAAATGAAAACCCATTCGACAAATTATTTTGACACTTTTATAGAAGTTGCGGAAGATACAAAAGTAGAAATTGGAACGAAACCTCCAACTAAAGACAAAAAGACTATAGCGGAAATGCAATACGAAATGATTGCAAAAAACCCTTATAAACATACTTCTGATGACGTTTTCTTTCAGGTATTTGCTGACAGAAAGGACTTGATGAAATCCGAATACAAACAAGCGCGTGAGCAATTTTTCTCAAAAGGACAAGCTTGTTTTCGAGCTTCACCCCTGACAAAAACTTATGGCTTTGGCATTCATAGCAACAGTAACGGAAAAGTGGCGCTCTTTGGAATGGAAACAGACGAGTATCAACAATATTTAGCGAACACAGAAATTAAAAAAGTGAAAGCAATGAAATCACGCAAATAACAAAAATAGAAAAAGCCGAACCGCTAAAACGATATATACCAAATAGAGAGATTAACGTTTAATCGAAAGGTCTGTGTGTATTCTCAATAAGCTACTCCAGCTTTTTGACATCCCTTCAAAACATTCTATTAAACCTGGATTATGCATTAAAACTTCGTTATGAAG
>CAZYRG010000449.1:0-1868 GCA_964650425.1 uncultured Flavobacteriaceae bacterium | reverse complement strand
GGCCATCCATTGCCATTTGGTTTTGGAGAGTTCCTTGATTTCCTTTTCGATTGTCGCATCTTGTGCAAAAGATTGTGCGCTAAATAGGGTAATTAAAATTCCGATGACCAATGTCCTCATATGATTTTGTTTTAACGTTACTTGGCTTTTTTTCAAAAGTACAATTCATTGAACCCGATTGACTTACCTTAATTACGGATATTCATACCACTATTACGGCTATTTGATGAATCATTGGTTTATCTAGAAATCAATGGCGTATCTTTAGCTTAAATTCATTTGACAGTGGAAAATGTTTATAACATAGACTCCGTAAGCGATTACCTCAAATTGCGAAATAAGGAAGTTTTGCACCCCTTGGTTGGTTTGGTCGATTTTAAAACGGTGGACATAAAAGCGAAGACGACTCCAAGCCATGACGCACTACTTTTTAATTGCTACGCGATTTTCTTGAAGGATGCCAAAGGATGTAAATTAAAATATGGTGGTAAGGATTATGACTATGACGAAGGCACGTTGGTTTTTGTTGGCCCTAACCAAAAGGTGGAACTAACCAAAAACGACCCCAATTTTGTTCCCAAAGGATATGCGCTTCTATTTCACCCTGATGTATTGGTTAGTACTGATTTGGGGCGTAAAATTCATACCTACAATTATTTTTCCTACTCCGTAAAAGAGGCATTACACATTTCAGCAAAAGAGCGTAAGGTAATTTTGAGCTTATTGGATAAAATCCAGTTTGAATTGGGGCAGACGATAGACAAGCACAGTAAGAAATTAATTGTAGCTAATATTGAGCTCTTTTTGGACTATTGCATGCGTTTCTATGACAGACAATTTCTTACCAGGGAAACTGCTCACCAGAGTTCCTTGGAAAAATTCGATGTTTTATTGAACGATTATTTCACATCCGAAAAACCTCAAAAACATGGATTCCCTTCTGTTAGCTATTTTGCTGAACAATTGCATCTTTCCGCCAACTATTTTGGGGACTTGGTAAAGAAAGAAACTGGGAAATCAGCACAAGAGTATATTCAAAACAAACTCATTGATGTTGCCAAAGAAAGGGTGTTCGACCCTAATAAATCGGTGAGTGAAATTGCCTATGAACTGGGGTTTAAGTATCCACAACATTTTAGTCGACTGTTTAAAAGTCAGGTTGGGCATTCGCCAAGTGAGTTTCGAACGCTGAATTGAATGATGAAATTTGTTGTTTAATGAATTCATAAGAAACAGGTGGCACCCTAGATAATGAGGTTAACTTAAATATCAGTTCCATGATATCACCATTTTCTAAAGTACTTTAGCGGATTTAAAAACTGTTACTCAAAAAATTTCCTATCCGTAATCTCTTTTAGTAGTTTCATTAATTCACCTTTATTAGGACTATGCTAGTTTATTTAAACCACTCTAATCTAGGAAGTAAAAAGGCTGTCGTTCACAAAAAATAAAATAACAGCCTTTTCAGAGTGATTTAACTTTCGTATTCAAATTACATTTAAGTCTAAACCTCAATTTTGCACTTCTTCGGTTTAACATCTTTAATAGTCGGTTTTTGAATTATTTTCAAAGAACCTGCAATTTTTATGCACTTATTTAATTGCGGTTTAAAGTGTCCTGCAAGCTATTCATATCATCTCGTAACTTTCTTTCAACAACATTGGCATATATCTGAGTGGTAGAAAGTTTGGCGTGTCCTAATAATTTTGAAACCGTGGCAATAGGTACACCATTGGAAAGCGTTACCGTAGTAGCAAAGGTATGACGGGCAATATGACACGTTACTTTAATATCTATTTCGCATTTACTAGCAATTATCTTTAAATATTCATTCATTTTTTGGTTAGAGCATACGGGCAACAATCGTA
>CAZYRG010000448.1:0-1872 GCA_964650425.1 uncultured Flavobacteriaceae bacterium | reverse complement strand
AACGGACAACAGATAACTTT
Source organism: uncultured Flavobacteriaceae bacterium (assembly GCA_964650425.1). Lineage (GTDB taxonomy): Bacteria > Bacteroidota > Bacteroidia > Flavobacteriales > Flavobacteriaceae > Aquimarina. Next base: position 1,852 of record CAZYRG010000448.1, on the reverse strand, counting down.
TATTTCAGCTATTTATAGCGTATCTTTACTATATAAAATAACACTATGACCAACAACGAATTAATTGCCAAACTTAAAGGAATAATAGCACCATACATTCAAGATGAAGCCGCTTTTGCCAACCTTAATGAAGACACAGACTTTGTAAAAGATTTGAAAATTAATTCTGCCAATTTAGTAGATATCATTCTAGATATTGAAGACGAATTTGATATCCGATTAGAAAATGATGACATGGAAAAAATGCTCGATGTAAAATCTGCAATGGCTATTGTAAACACAAAGTTAGCGGGCTAATGGTTGGTAATGATATTGTAGATATCGCTCAAGCTAAAAAAGACTCTAACTGGCAGCGCCCACGTTTTTTAGATAAGATTTTTACGATTAATGAGCAGTGTATCATACACAGTTCAAATGATAAAACTGAAATGGTTTGGCGTTTATGGAGTATTAAAGAAGCAGCGTACAAGTTATACGTACAGCAAAATCCAAGTCGGTTTTATAATCCGAAAAAGTTTGAATGTTTTATTGAAAATACTTCAACATGGAAAGTGAATTACTACGATTTCACATGTCACGTTTCAACTCAAATAACGACCGATTACATAATCTCTGAAGCACGATTAAGTCCTTATAAAACACTATCAGAAGTCGTTGTTTTTAAAGATAAAAACTTAAAAATTCAAGGTCAGATTTTGAGAGAAAAACTTTTCGAAAGAGTTTCAGAAAAGCAAAACATTTCTGTAAAAGATATAAAGTTTCAAAAATCAGATTACGGTATTCCGACGCTAAGATTTAATTCAAAAACAGTGAATGTTAGTTTAACGTATCACGGAAGGTTTGGGGCTTTGGTTTTTGGCGTTTAGATTTAAATTTTTGATTGTCCCCTTTAGGGGACTTTAGGGGTGTCAAAGAAGAGAAAATATTCCTGTTTTCATGGGAAATAAATATGGAAAGATTAAAAAAAATCATAGCATCGATTATCAAATTCAGAATAGCAATTATAGCTTTTTTAATTGTAGCTATGGGGTTTTCTGGATATCAAACACTCAACAAATTAAGTGTAGATAATTCGTTATCTATTTGGTTTTTGGAAGATGATCCTAGCTACAGAGCATATATAGATTACCAAGAACGCTTTGGTTCTGACGAGATTTTTGTTGGTATGATTCCTGTTGAGAATGCTCTTGAAGCATCGAATATTCTTCAACTTAAAAAATTACATGCCGAACTAGATTCACTTTGGTATGTGAAAACATCATTTAGTTTGGCTGAGGCAAAATACCCTATTTATGCAAACAATAATTTGCTTTTTGATGACTTGTATACGTCCAAACGCAGCGAAAAAGGTCTAAAGAATTTATTCAAAAAATTACCAAATATCACACAGCAGTTAGTTACTGATGATTATAAAAACTTGTTTTTCTACATTCAATTAAACCCAACACCAACCATAGAAGAAAAGCGTGACGTCATTGCAGGAGATATCAGAGTCGTTATTGAAAATTATTATGATGACTACTACCTAACAGGTGCGCCTGTGCTTAACGAAGCCTATAGCAAAGGTATCTATAAGGAGAGTCTAGTCTTTGGTATTTTAACTGTTTTGGTTATTACTATAATGTTGTTGTTTCTCTTACCGAGTAAGCGGTATTTAATCGTTTCTCTGTTATGCGTTGCTGTACCAATTTCAATTTTATTTGGAATTATAACATCCTTCGGTTTTGCATTAAATATGATTTCAATGTTAATTCCAACCATACTGATGGTTTATTCGGTTAGTGATGCGGTTCATATTATCAATATCTACCATAAAGAAGGCATAGACAACGAAAATCTTTCAAAATTAGAC
>CAZYRG010000447.1:0-1893 GCA_964650425.1 uncultured Flavobacteriaceae bacterium | reverse complement strand
TTACAAGATTCAAATGCGTCTCTGAAACATGAGAATGCCATGCTTAGGAAAATGATTTTTGGCGCCAGTAGCGAAAAACACAAGCCCACAGCTGTAGATAGTAATCAACTCAATATGTTTGCAGAGTTAGACGATCAACAAGAATCTATTGAGCAAACTACGCAAGTCAAAGGATACAAGAAAACAAAAAAAACACACCCAGGCCGTCAGCCACTTCCAGATCATTTACCCGTAGAAGAAATCATAATCGAACCAGACCAAGATACTTCTGAAATGATAAAGATTGGTGAACATGTAGTTGAAGTATTGGAGTTTATTCCTGCAAGTCTATTCCGCAGGAGATATATCAGACCAAAGTATGCTAAGCCAGACGGTAGTGAGGTGATAATCGCAGACATGCCAGATCGTCCACTTCCTAAATCAATGGCTGAGTCAGGGTTGCTGAGTTATATTATCACAAGCAAATTTATAGACCACCTACCGTTTTACAGACAAATAGAGCGCATCAAAAGAGATTATAAGTTAACCATTCCCAGTAGTACGCTCAATGACTGGTTCGCCAATACCTGCGCATTGATGGAGCCGCTATATAATACGCTAAAACAAAAAGTGCTCGACACTACTTATTTACAAGCTGACGAATCTCCCATCAAGGTGATGGATAATGATAAAAAAGGTAAAACACATCAAGGATATCAATGGGTCTATCACAATCCATTGCAAAAACTTATACTATTTGATTATCGCAAAGGCCGTGGTATGCATGGACCTAAAAACTTGCTATCTAGCTATAGTGGAGTATTGCAATGTGATGGCTATAGTGTATATGATAAGATAGCAAAGAAGGGTAAGATCACCTTGGCGGGATGTTTAGCACATGTACGACGTAAATATCTAGAAGCAAAAGATAGTGACCATCAGTTAGCAAGCTTTGCCCTAGATTTGTTTGCTCAAATGTATATGTACGAAAAAGTAGCAAAAGCATCTGAAGATCGCCATGCTTACAGAAAGATGCATGTCCTCCCATTGATGTATCAACTAAAAGCATGGATTGATGAAAAATCCATAATTGTGCTACCTAAAAGTCCAATTGGTAAGGCTATGAGATATACTATAAATCAATGGCCGAAACTCATAAACATATTCTCAAATGGAGATATAGAACTAGATAATAATCTTATCGAAAACAAAATCCGACCTCTTGCATTGGGTAGAAAGAATTATCTATTTGCAGGAAGTCATAAGGGTGCCGAACGTTTAGCAATGATGTATAGCTTCTTTGCTACATGTAAAGCTAATGATGTCAATCCTTACCAATGGCTTAAATCAACTCTTGATAAATTACCTAATACTTCAATCCAGAATATTGAAAGCCTCCTTCCTATTTATTCACAGATGTAGTTGCTCGGATGCTTACATTTCTCAAACATATTTACTGTACAAACTTTGATTTTATCATACTCCTTGTCTGATCCTACAAATTTTACGTACAGATTGATTATTTTATTTCCAAAAAAGTAACCTGTTACTAACCTATATTTATTGCCTCCAACATTAAAAACTATCCTATTTTGAGCCTCACATTTTACAATATCAGCGCTATTGAATGTTTTAAATATATCGTTCGGATTTGACCATGAGGCTATTTTTAGCTTCTTATAAAATTTTAAAAAGGCTTTCAACATATCTTCATCATGACCTATAGCCTCAAGAATATTCACCCATTTTACTAGATTAATTTTCATAATCAAAAATAATAAAATTAATTAAAATACGCAAATAGCATATTTTTGCATTGAGGAAATGCTTTTGTCACAACGATTTCTCAAAACAAATACTGTTTTCCATGCCTTGGTACTGACCATAATTTGGAATAATAGTATATCCAAAACT
>CAZYRG010000446.1:0-1900 GCA_964650425.1 uncultured Flavobacteriaceae bacterium | reverse complement strand
AAAAAATGGCAGCTACTCAAGGAGGAGCTATTGTAAATGTAGGATCTATGTGGGCAAAACAAGCTGTTAAAGCTACACCTTCGTCTGCATACTCTATGCAAAAAGCAGGTTTACACTCGTTAACACAACATTTGGCTATGGAATTAGCAGATAGTAAAATTCGCGTAAATGCAGTATCACCAGCGGTCGTTGAAACTCCTGTTTACGAAGGTGTTTTTGGCGGAAAACAAGAAGCTAAAGAAGGTTTAGTTGGTTTTAATGGTTTTCATCCAATAGGACGTAACGGACAAGCGCAAGATGTAGCAAATACGATTTCTTATTTATTGTCTGATCAGGCTTCATGGGTAACAGGTGCTATTTGGGATACTGATGGTGGAGTAATGTCAGGTAGAAATTAATTCTTAAAAAAGAGAAGCGTTATGTATGACATGAATAGCCTAAAAAAATTAGGTACACTAGGAAAAAATGCTGAAGGCGCGATGAAAGCCTTTCAGGCATTAGATCAAGCTGCTTTGGCAGATGGTGCTATCCCAAAAAAGTATAAGGAATTAATTGCAGTTGCTGTAGCCTTAACTACGCAGTGCCCTTATTGTTTAGAAATACACAAGGAACATGCTGTCAAAGCGGGGGCAACTGAAGAAGAATTGGCCGAAGTAACTTTTGTGGCGGCAGCCTTACGTGCTGGTGCAGCAGTGGTTCATGGTACTCATCTAATGAATAAATAGTGACAAAAGAAAACACCTTTAAGTATATTATAATTGGTGCAGGTCTTTCTGGTCTTACTTCTGCTTATCTTCTAGATAAGCAGGGTGAGACCAATTTTTTGGTGTTAGAGGCTAGAGATCGAATAGGTGGGCGTATTCTTACGAAAGACACTATTGATTTTGGAGCTACTTGGATTCATCATCCGCATGAACATATTCTTTCTTTATTGGATACTTTGGCTATAGATACATTTGTTCAGTATAGTGAAGGAAACAATATACTGATATATAATACCAGAGCGGAACCTCATTATTTTGTAACCGATCCTAACGCACCGTCATCGTATCGTATTTCTGGAGGTTCAAGTACTTTAATTAAGGCATTATCAAAAAGTGTAGCCCACCACATAAAAACAACAACTTTTGTTACAGAAATCGTAGAGAAAGAGGATGCCTTAACAGTTGTTACCAAAGACGGTAGTTATAATGCCGAAAAGGTACTCATTACCATTCCTCCACGTATTGCTTCGGATATGGTATTTTCTCCAGCGCTTCCTGAAGCTACCCTAAGGGTTATGAAACAAACCCATACCTGGATGAGTAATGCTATTAAAGTTGGGCTGACGTTTGCAACACCTTTTTGGAGAGAAAACAATTTTTCGGGTACGATCATAGGTCAAGTAGGTGCTCTTACTGAGCTGTATGATCATAGCAGTGCCGATAATTCAACTTTTGCGCTTATGGGGTTTGTAAATGAAGGCTTAAGAGCATTATCAGCTATAGAACGCAAAGAGCGTATTTTACTATATTTAAAAAATTGTTTGGGCGAGGAAATTCTTGAGTACCTTACTTATGAAGAAAAAGATTGGTCCGAAGATAAGCATACCTCCTGTGATAACATCCATTCAGTGTATTTAACACCTAAATATGGGAATCCTGTATTTTCTGATTTTCATATGAATGATAAGCTATTATTTTCTGGTGCAGAAACATCACCCATACATGGTGGGTATATGGATGGCGCAATTTATAGTGGTATTAATGCGGTACATAAACTTTTAAAAAATTAATAGTGACTTTATAATTTGAGTTTAACATCTTACTTTAATTCTCCTCTTTTTTTGGTATTATTTTGTATTCGAAGTAGTTAAACCCGCTTTATGCATTGGAAAATCTATTACATCTGTGATCTATTG
>CAZYRG010000445.1:0-1905 GCA_964650425.1 uncultured Flavobacteriaceae bacterium | reverse complement strand
GCCTTTGATAAAATTGAAGCAGCAGGAGATATGCAACCATCTTTGGTAGCAGGAGGTATTAAAGTAGCACTTTTGACCACGGTATTTGGTCTGATCGTAGCAATTATCCTTCAAATCTTTTACAATTATATCGTAGCAAAAATCGATAGTATCGTTAATGATATGGAAGATGCTTCTATCACATTGATCGATATGTTAGTAGCTCACAAAAACAAATAATATTGCGTAAAGTATAGTGCTCCAGAAATCAATAGATCATGTATTGATTTCTGGGAACTATAATCTTTTAAGGAATACATTGTATTCATTAAAAAAACGTAATTAATCTTAGCATGCCGTACACTAATATTAGGTGTGTTATAAAACGTTATAACTATGAACATTTCAAAAATATTATCATATGTAGTCCTAGCAGTAGGAGCAATTGGTATTGCACTTTGGTTTGTAATGAACAGTGCTTTCAGTGATTTACTTGCTGAAAATGGCGTTACTGAAGCTAGGGAAATTCCTGCAACAGAAGCCTACGGAGCTGTAGGTCCATTATATGGCTTGACCATTTTGGTTTTTGTATTAGCATTGGTAGCAACATTGGTTACTGTATTGTCATCTTTGTTCAAGAATCCAGCAAGTCTTAAGAAAACTGTTATTGGTTTAGTATTGTTTTTAGTCGTTGTTGCGATTTCTTATTTTGTAGCAACTGGAGTAGAAACGCCAATGAAAGATGGTGAGATGCTATCTGCAAATGGAGCCCAATGGGTAGGTGCGGGATTAAATGCCTTCTATATTTTGGCTATTGTAGCGGTAGGAGCCATGTTGGTATCAGGAGTTAAAAAAGCAATTAGTAACTAGTAACTAAAGAATTATGGCAAAAAGAGCAGCACCCGAGGTAAATGCAGGGTCGATGGCCGATATTGCATTCTTATTATTGATATTTTTCTTGGTTACCACAACCATAGAAACGGATAGTGGTATTAGTAGAAAATTACCACCACCACAACCAATTGATGCTCCACCGCCGCCTGAAATTAAAATGAAAAATGTTTTTCAGGTTCTTGTAAGTAGAGATAACAGGTTGTTGGTTGAGGATAACTTAATGGAGCTGAAAGATGTTCGAGAAGCTGCAATCGCGTTTCTAGATAATAATGGTGACGGTACCTGTAAGTATTGTAAAGGTGGTAGAAGTGGAGAGTCGTCGGATAATCCTGAAAAAGCAGTAATTTCCTTAAACAATGATAGGGAGACGAATTATGCTACGTACATAGCAGTGCAAAATGAATTGGTTGCTGCATATACTACTTTGAGAAATCGTGAAGCAAATAAGCTTTATAACAGAAGCTTTGAGCAGATGGAAAAAGATTACGGAAATGTAAATCACCCTGAGGATAAAGATAAACTTAAGGAAAAGATTAAGACAATTAAGGACATGTTCCCTGAGAAATTATCTGAGGCTGAGGCCAAATAAAAACAAATCATAATTATGTCAAAGTTTAAGAAGAAAAAAGGAGGCGATTTACCAGCAATTTCGACAGCATCCTTACCTGATATTGTATTCATGCTATTATTCTTTTTTATGGTGGCAACGGTAATGCGCGAAAATACCTTGATGGTTAAAAATAATTTGCCTTTTGCGAATCAGGTGGAGAAGTTAGCTAAGAAAAACTTGATTATGTATATCTACGCTGGCAAACCTAGCGATCGATATGAGTCCAAGTTTGGTAAAGAAGGAAGAATTCAATTGAATGATAAATTTGCTACTGTAGCAGACATTAAGTCTTTTATTTATGAAGAGCGAGGATCAAAACGAGAAGAAGAGGTTCCGTTTCTAACTACTGCTTTAAAAGTAGATGGTGATACGAATATGGGACTTATTGGTGATATCAAAAAAGAATTACGTGATGTAAACGC
>CAZYRG010000444.1:0-1911 GCA_964650425.1 uncultured Flavobacteriaceae bacterium | reverse complement strand
CTACACATAATTTTGAAGAGGCGCGGTAAGCTTTCTTCTTCGTTTGAGTTCTATGATCTAAAAACACCTTTTTAAATGGTATAATCTTGCCCTCTGGACACAAATAATGATCCAAATCTTTATTATAGGTAAAACCATCTGGACCGCCTTTGTAAGTGCCATGTGGAGGAATAAAACTCTTCAGTCCTATTGCTTCTAAAAACGCATAGTTCTCGCCACTGCTATAACCCGTATCTGCTACACAGTTTTCCCAGTGTAATCCTTGTTTCCATAAACGGTGCTTTACGCGTTTTACAATGTCTTGCAATTGTTGATTGTCTTTCCCATCTGCGTGATAAGCCTTGATATCGGTAATTACATGGTGTCCTATGTCTACAGTGAGCTGACTCAAGTAATTTAACTTTCTTGCTTTGCCTGGTTTTACGCTGATCTTGGCATCAGGATCGGTTGGACTATAATGGGTTTTGTTACTAGTGTACTTACTCCCTTTATTCCCTGCGCCTGGACGCTGGTCTTGATCCTTTGACCATTTCTTATTACGAGATTTTATCGCTTGTAATTCTTGCTTACTCGCACTTTGTTGTTGATCCGATTCTGATGCTTTGTTATGTTTTGCTTTTCGTAAAGGTTGCTCTTTGTCTGCTTGACTGATGTGACGTATCTTTCGTAAATGATCTTCTAAATCTTCTTCTGGTATTTTGAGTTCTAGACTATCCATAGAAGCATTCGCTTTAATTGGGGCTGAATCGATCGTTTGAGTGTGTCTAATTACCATACCTTTTTCTACACAAAGTAAAAGAACTTTGCTGAAAACATCTTCAAATATAGACTCAGGAAACAATTGACGGGTTCTACTTATTGTTGAATGCCAAGGTAATTCTTCATCTATATCATAATCCAAAAAATATAGAATATCTAAGCGCATGCTACAATGAGCCATAAGCTTACGGTCTGAGATGATATTCTCCAGATAACCTACCAAACACAGTTTGAAAAAAACTACTGGATCAATACTCTTTTGCCCGCTAATTCCATAGAATTGTTTCGTATCCCCATACAAATAATCGAGAGCTAAAACTGATTTTAAACGCCTATAAAAATTCGACTCTGGTACTCGTGTACTGAGTTGGAAGTTATTAAATAGCTTTTCTTGATATGTCTTTTTGCCTTGCATAACTAAAACTAATAATTTTATAATCTCCTTTTTTAAAAGTATAGTATCTTTATTAACAGAATTGTGTAACAGGTACACTATATATAGCAAATAGGGCGATTAGTGTTTTATCGAAAGGTCATTGTCTATTTGCGAAGTCACCAAATCTTTTGATTTGGTATTAAAAGAAAAAAATTAAAACAAAATACAAAAGTTTTGGCTAAGTGCTTAATCGGAAATTAATCGCTTATTAATTCCCGTAATAACCATAGCCGAATCCGTTATGATGCACGAAAACACTCAAAAGCATCATAAACCAATTATTAATTTGAAATAAAAAGAGATAAGTATGAATGGAACATCATTGGAATTGTTTTTTATAGATGGGAAACCTGATGGTATGCTAACTGCCGAAGTCTTTGGATGGACAGGACATATTTTGGTTGCTCCAAGAACAAGGCTTATTGATGCTCTAAAGCGAGAGGAAAGTTCTTATACCGGTGTCTATATATTGTTAGGTGATACGGAAGATGGTGAACTTGCTTACATTGGTGAAGGAGAAAATATTGCAAAAAGAATAAAGAGCCACGATGCAAAAAAAGATTGGTGGACACGAGCTGTATTAATAACATCTGCAGCTAATAATTTACATAAGGCACATGTGCAGTATTTGGAATCTCGATTAGTACAATTAGGAATAAATGCATTGAATGTTCAATTGGAAAATAGTACTAATCCAACTTTGCCTAGTCTTTCAG
>CAZYRG010000443.1:0-1911 GCA_964650425.1 uncultured Flavobacteriaceae bacterium | reverse complement strand
ATTTTTTATCATCACTAAAATGACTAACGAGCGTTACTAAACTAGTTTTTCCGTTTTGCATGCCGGGATCAATCAAAGAAAACAACTTTAAATTGTTAGCTTGAACTTTAATTAAAACCAAACAGTTAATTACGCTGTTAAACGGCTGCTTTCAAACGGGCTGCAAAGGTACTGATTTTACAGCGCATAGTCAACTATATATCGGCATTCTTTGCATTTTTTTAAGCAGGTGTGCCATATCAATTTATTTCATTTTTTAGGTGATGATCGATCATTTTCATTTTTATTATTGATTACATAAATGTATATTGTTTGACCGTTATTTAATTAACCCGACAAAGATAATTTTGACTATGATTGTCTTTTATCCGGACCAGCGAGCAAAAACGGATCCTATTTTCTTTTTTCCAGTAACACTGGTGCATTAAAAAGAAAACCCTAGAACAAGAAAACAAATAGAGCCAATTCGCTTACTTATAAAAATTCGATGCAAAACACGCTACTTTGGGAAAAATGCCTACGTAAACTAGAAGACGATATAGAAGAGCGCGACTACCACACCTGGGTCAGACCATTAACAGCGAGCGATGATGATAGCGATTTGGTCTTATACGCACCCAACCGCTTTGTGGTTGACTGGGTAGAAGATAATCTTTTTGATGTGATTTTGAAGGCAGCTAAGCACTTCGGTGGTACTGAGATAACTGTTTCCATAAAGATTTTTGAAGACAAAGCCAAAGATTCAAAAAAATCAGTACCTGCTAGCGACTCTGATACTAATAGCTCTGATTCAAAGGAATATGATCTTATCGGCAATGATTTTGGTACAAATGTACTTAATAGTGCATTTAGCTTTGAAAACCATATAGAGGGTAAATCAAACCAAATAGCTAGAGCTGCTACCAAGCAAGTCAGTGAAAACCCAGGCACGGCTTATAATCCTCTTTTTATTTATGGCGGTGTGGGGTTAGGTAAAACACACCTTATGCATGCGGCTGGTAATTTAATTCATCAAAATAAAAAAAATGCGAATGTAGCCTACGTGCACTCTGAACGTTTTGTTTCAGATATGGTTAAGTCTATAGGTAAAAATTCTATGGACAAATTCAAACAATATTACCGGTCTTTAGATGCTTTATTGATTGATGACATTCAGTTTTTTGCCGGGAAAAATCAATCTCAAGAAGAGTTTTTCCACACGTTTAATACGCTTCTTGAGAGCGGTGCTCAGATCATATTAACCAGCGACAAATTCCCTAAAGAAATTAATAACCTTCAAGAACGGCTTATTTCTCGTTTCGAAAGTGGCCTAACAGTTAGGATAGACCCGCCTGAGTTAGAAACTCGAGTGGCTATTTTAAAAAATAAAGCTCGCAAAAACGATATTGAGCTGAATGATGAAGTTGCTTTTTTAGTTGCAAAGAAAATTCGCTCTAATGTTAGAGAACTTGAAGGGGCTTTACACAGACTAGTTGCTAGTTCTCGGTTTACACATAGAGAAATAGACTTAGATCTAGCTAAAGATACATTACAAGATTTAACCCTGTTTCAAGAGCGTAAGATATCGATAGAAAATATTCAAAAAACAGTAGCTGAGTTTTACAGTATTCGCGTATCAGATTTAAAATCGAAACGTAGAAATCGACAAATAGCTCGCCCTAGGCAAATAGCCATGGCATTAGCTAAGGAACTAACAAACTTGAGTCTACCGGATATAGGTGATTCCTTTGGCGGCAGAGATCACAGCACGGTTATTCATGCTTGTAAAAAAGTGGATGAATTAATCAGAATAGAACCCAAGATTAATGATGACTACAAAAGCTTATCGAAAATTCTCTCGGTTTAGAATTCTATATCAGGCTGCCTGTGGATAACTTATGTATAAATACGGTATGATTATTTCATAACTTT
>CAZYRG010000442.1:0-1916 GCA_964650425.1 uncultured Flavobacteriaceae bacterium | reverse complement strand
GCATGCTTCTAGCGTTTTTTCAGTATTTAGTCGTTTATTTGAGTTTGGATCATAAAGGTGCGCTCTCATTATAATGTAAATCATTGCCTCTATCTAGCCTAATTCTACGCAACGATTCCCATTCCATATTGATCAATCTTCTGCCAAAATTGATCCCATCGACTATCTGTATGTGCCAAGCTTCGAAGCGACAGAACCGACTGAGCGCCTTTTTCTTTCCAGCGCATCCCTGAATTGCACAACCTCTGTTTTACTAACGTCTTACACGCAGCCTCCGTCACGCCTGATCCAATGGCTATATTTTCTTGTTGATTTTGCGCATAGCGCATTTTGGCTTTGTGGTTTTTAAAGTATGTAATTGACGATTCCAAATTTTCCCGATTAGACTTCGAAATCTTATGGTCTTCTAGCTGATTCTTCATTTCCTTTAGTAATCTCGCCGCAGCACCAACATTATGTTTTAGCTTGTGACATGAATTATCTAGCCATTCTCTTCGACTTGCAGCATTTTTTTTGCCTGGGAAAATGCTATCTGCTGCTTTTCCCAAATAAGCCGACGCATGCCAAAAATCAATCGTTTGCTTGTCTGTATATTTGCCTAAATAACTCCAATTGCTCTTCGCTCCATCAGCAATTCCGACGCAAACTGCTTTTGGATAGCGACTTTTGACATTCTCAATCTCTCGTTCAAATCTTGAATAAAATGTTTTTTTGCCATATTCTGGCGTTGCTCCCATCTGGATCGTATGCAATCTTTCCCCTTCTCGTGAAAAAAGGCTAATCGTTCCAACCATCGCTTCTCGCCAGCCATCCTCTGTCATCAGCATGCAAGTCCCATCAATTCCAATAGCTACACTTTTAACCAAGCTGTCTACATCTGGTGGCGCGTACTCCCACTTATCTTCTTTGGCTTGGGCTACTGCGCCGACAGCGTCACCAAGAGCTTTTAGATAACTACGAGCGATTGGCCTACCGTGGTTGAGATCTAAATCAACAAGTGCACGACTTGAACCCATTTCAGCGTATTTAAAAGACACCATTTTCGCGAATCCTGGTGTTGCGGTTAGGATAATCCGAGCATCTCTTTCGAGCGGGCAGAATTGCTTTCCTCCACGGCTTGTTTGGTAAACATGTCGTTCAAGCCCGACTTCTCCGAATGGGCTCTGGTAGGTTTTATGGATTTTTCCTCTGACTGTTAGCTTTGAGTCACCAATGACGATTGGTGAGCCATCAGTATCAAACTGTTTTAAAGCGCATTCAGCTGCCAAGCATCCTGCGTCGTTAAGTGCGTCCCGAATATTCTCTTCAGAGCGCAGCATTGACTTTGGATCCAATTGGACTGTAATTTCAATTTTTATCGTTTCAGATTTTTGAGATCTCAATTTAGCGGTCATGGCATATCCTTGTAGTCAAAATACATTTTCATATTGCCACAACCAACAGATATGTCTACATTATTTTAAGAGCGCACCCATCTTAGATGTAAAACACTATTGATACAGCTTTGAAAAAATATCATTTTTTCAAAGCGAAGTAAATCAAACTAAAGATCGATCTAGGTGGTTTTGTCCTAAACTCATCATATCGTGGTGGTCTTCGATGAAGCACGAACTCAACACAATTGCTATTTAGGTAGCTTTTAGTAAGTTTGCGATAGCGGCGTCATGAAAGATCTTGCTTCATGGTTTGGCTTTCAGATGTTGTGCAGCCGGTCTAGTCCGTGTGTAATGTCGGCAAATTTTGTCGGTATAAATCGAGAACTCTTTTCCAAGAATAGTGTTTAGTAACCCAAGAGTATGATTCGTTTAGAATTTTTTCTGAGACATTTCCCCATTTCTCTTTGAGGATATAGTCCAATTTTTCTTTAAATTCATTTCCGTTGGTGAATGCAAATACACTTTTAGTTTGCTTGGTGT
>CAZYRG010000441.1:0-1935 GCA_964650425.1 uncultured Flavobacteriaceae bacterium | reverse complement strand
TTTTAATCAAGTTCTAACAAATCTCTTGCCATCTTCCATTTTCCATTTGTTTTTTCAAACTCATACCATCCATCACTGCCAAAACCACAATGACCAGAATCATGTCGTACCGTATGCATAATTGCTTTATCAAAATTAACATTAAAAACCGGGACTGTGATACTGGTGTATGACAACCCTATTTCTTGTTCCCAAAGATCAAAATAATATTTAACAGCTTCAATGTATTCCTTGGTGTTTTCAAAAGAATTTTTCATGAACATAGCATCATTATCTTCTCTTAACTTATACAATTTTTCACGTAATTCGTTTTTAATCAAAAGCACTTGATCAAGTTTATGATCTTCCCAAAGTGCTATTTTTTCAAGATTTTCTTTGGTAAAGGTATATTCTTTTGAAATATACTTTTTAAACTTAGCCATATGGATTTGTTCAATTGGAATTGGAACCTCAAACAATTGTTTATCAGCTTTATTGTATTCTTTTGCCTCCTCCAATAAAACTAATAAAAATGGCAAATAGCCTTCGTTAATAACCGCATAGACTTCTTTCTCATAGTCATTTGCATAAAGTACCTGTTTTTTATTTTGTTTACACGAAATAAAAAACACTAAAAAAACTCCAATTGTGATAACTTTTTTCATGTCTTTAATAACAGTCTATGAAAATTTATACTTCAACATAAAACACCTCCCTAACCCTCCTCAAGGAGTGAATAATTTGGTTATAAATCTCCAAGATGGGTATACTTAAACCCTTTTTCATACTTCAAACCATATCCCAAAACGCGATCAAAAGCTGCATGTGAAAATAAGATGATTCCGATAAGTTGTATAATTTCGTTTTGCAGTACTATTCCCCCTAAAAAACACTTATTGCAATCCCTTTGTGATGAAAAATATTATAACTCCAAGCACCCACTTTTGAATTGATGACATATCCTAGCATTCCGATATCGGGAGTTAATAACAATGCCAAAAACCACCACCATGCAAAATCCAACGTACTAAACAAATAGATTCCCAATACTAATGAGGCAAGTTCTTCAAGTTTTAGTATAAATTTCATCTGGACCGAAGTTTACATTAATAGCTTTATTTTTTTCTCTATTTTCTTTTTTCTCATTTTAAAAAATCTCATACAATACAGGGCGGCTTGGCGCGGCATCATTTTCAAAAGGAGCGATTTGTAAATTCAGCAGATACTGGCCGTCTTTGATCATGTCTGGCACATAAATAAGCTCTGTGATTGTAGCATCCAATCGCGTTGCTTCTGGATACTCCCAAAATGCTTTATGCGCTAGTAATTTTCCATCATCCTTTTCTTTGTCTACTGACGGTTGGTCGATCAATAAATGTTCTATCCCTAATTCTCGAATGTAAAATGCTGCAGCTTGTGTCAAATAAGGCCAATTGGTATTCGAATACTGTTTTTGTTTTTTTGATTCGGGGTTAGGTCGGGTGCGAATTACTATTGCTTCTGCTCCTACCAACTGTTGTTCAAACGCTAGTAATTGTTCTTTATCAATAATTAAATCCATTCCTGAGCTTATCGGCGTAATTGTAATTACTGAAGCCAAACTAAAAAACTGTTTTACAGACTGATTTATGCTATGAAATTCTGGGGTGATATGACCTACACACTCCGTGTGTGTCCCGTGTGCATGTGGATTAAAATTGATCGTATTAAAATTCACTGAAGCACCTTGTGCGACACTTGCCACCCAATCGCCATCTTGTACTGGATTTGCCTCTGGCGCATTCAAATACCAAGCCGTGAGATTATCTTTTCCAAACTGCATCGGAATCGAGATGTCCAATGGCTTGGACAGATCGATTTGATACGTTTTGCCTTGATGATTAATGGTTGTTTGCATTAATTCAAATTTAGTAAGAATAAATCACTCGCAATTCCATCACTCAAAAATTTCCCTTT
>CAZYRG010000440.1:0-1945 GCA_964650425.1 uncultured Flavobacteriaceae bacterium | reverse complement strand
TTATCGCATTTTCGACCTTCATAACGAAGTTTTAATGCATAATCCAGGTTAAAACAAACCTATCAATGTTTTGGAATCATAAGGGTTTGATGTAGTGCCCTGCTACAATTGGGGTGTGTAGTGGGGCTTTTGATAAAGAGCCTCTTTAGCATAAAGGGAAGTGCTGTGGTAAAAGACCCGTTATCGTAACCACGGAGTGATTGGATGATGTCGTTAGTGATTCGCTTACTAATGAATAGAATTTGCAGAAGCACCGAAATAAACAAGAATCAAAGTAGGGAAGCGCATTTAGAGCCAATCTGTCCGCCAAAAGCGGAAGTACCAGTTCGAATCTGGTAAGAGGCACAAAATATAAGTTCATTAAAATATCAAGCAGGTCTTGTTGCGTGTTTCTGTATAGCACCATTGTATGAAACGTTGCGGAAACGTATGATGCTTTCATATACAACTTGACTTGGAGGTTTTGGGTTGTTTTCCAAAAAATGACCACCGGATCTGTAGGTGGTGGGTTCGATTCCCACTTAGCTCTAAAGGGCTAATAGTTCATCGGATAGAACGACAGACAATTGCGCAGGTTCGAATCCTGTCGAGACCACTTTTTAGGGTTTCGTAGCTCAGTTTGGTTAGAGCACTACACTCATAATGTAGGATATGGACTGATAATCCATTTTTTCAAAAAGCTCGGCTACCTTTTAAAACTGGCCCCAGTATTCCTTGCTGTTAAATAGGACAAAAACTGTGATTGCAGATCGGTTGTTATAGTATATTTTCTATACCAACAATCTCAAATGTACTTTGAAATAGTAGTATTGTTATAATTAGATTTAGCTACTTTTTTGGATTCAGGTTTTAGAGCTATAGCTTCTTTTGGGATGTCATGTTCTTTTATCTCTTTGCATAAAACTGGTTATTGAAAATGTAAGAACCTACTATTTCCGCACAGGAGAGATGATTTGCATTCATTGTTTTTTTAGAAGAATATAAAATACTTCAAAATTGATGCGATGCCCATCGTATGATTGCGAAGTTGTCATCCAATACATGTTGAATCTGCCTGTCAAAGTGATAGGCCAAAAATTAGAAAAATGAAAAGAGTAAGAATTAATGCGGGCAAAGTAGGTTTAGTTTTCAAAAAAGGAGATTACCATCGCGTAATTACCCAAGGTACACATTGGTTAAACTTTGGTGAAACAGTGATTAGATACGATCTCAGTAAAGCTTTTGCTACACCGATAGCATTAGAACTCTTACTCGCAGATAAGCAGTTGGAGGCCATGCTACACGTGATCGAAGTCAAGGATAATGAACTTGTTTTGGTATATGAGAATGGGAATTTCAAAAGTGTATTCACCGCTGGTCGTTATACACTTTGGAATACTTTAAAAAACTACGAATTCACGCGAGTGGATTTGAGTAAAATCTATATTACCGAGAAGATTAATAAATCCTTGTTTAGTCATCACACGTTGAAGCAATACATCCGGACGTTTGAAGTAGCGGCTTATGAAAAAGCGGTGTTGATTGTGGATGATGTATATGCCAAAACATTGGCAAGTGGAACGTATCGTTTCTGGAGAAATGATACCTCTATTAAGATTGCTAAAGTAGATTTACGTCAATTGCAATTAGAAGTTGCTGGTCAGGAATTATTGACCAAAGACAAAGCGGCAATTCGTATCAATTTCTATACACAGTATAAAGTCACCGATATTGAGAAGGCCTTGTTGGACAACAAAGAGTATGAAAAGCAATTATACATCACTATGCAATTAGTATTGCGAGCGTATGTAGGTGCGTATACCTTGGATGAACTTTTGGAACGTAAAGAAGATATTGCAAAAGCAGTGTTTGAAGGAACAAAAGCAGAAGCAGCAAAATTAGGGGTAAAAATCCTAAACTGCGGAATCCGTGATGTTATTTTGACTGGCGAAATGAAAGATATTAT
>CAZYRG010000439.1:0-1959 GCA_964650425.1 uncultured Flavobacteriaceae bacterium | reverse complement strand
TTTTAAACGAAGAGGATAAGTTTTGAAAGTTAGAAATACGAAATACGAAATACGAGGTTTGTTTCTCCCTTTGAAGGGGGTTAGGGGGATGTTTTTTGATGTATCCTTCACGATATTATTAGCTTTTATGCTCCCTTTATGCGGACTAGGGAACTCGGCCTTTGCACAAAGTACTGCCAAAGCAGGAATAGCAGTAGATAGTACTTCCATTATTATTGGATCCGCTTTGCGGTATCAAATACAAGTAGAGAGTGATAAAGGAGTATTAGTGGTTTTTCCAGAAGGGCAAACCTTTACACCAATGGAAGTGATCGAATCCTTCAAAATTGATACCACAGATTTACAAGCACGACAAACATTGACCAAGCAATATGCATTGACGCAGTTTGACTCGGGACACTATACCATTCCGCCTCAAAAAATCGTGATTGGCGATCGCACGATTACAACAGATTCTCTAGAGATCGAAGTTCGTGACGTTGTTGTAGATACCACCAAGCAAAAACTATATGACATTAAACCTTTAATTGGTGTTGAGGTACCTAATGATAGCTGGAAAAAATACATTTGGTGGGTTTTAGGGATCTTAGCGTTGATTGGGCTTGTTCTATTCTTGATTTTTAGAAAAAGAAAACCTAAGAAAATACCAGAACATCAATTACCAGCTTATGAACGCGCTTTACTAGCATTGGGCCGTATTGATGACGAACATTTGCTAGATAAAGAGGCCTTCAAAGAATATTATTCGCAATTGAGTGATACCGCAAGACAGTATTTGGATGAAGAGGTGTATGACCATGCAATGGAAAGTACCACAGAAGAATTGATCGAACAATTAGAAGAACAGAAAAAAACAGGTTCACTGGACTTGGATAAAACAGTGATTACGGAACTAAAACGCGTATTGCAAACAGCCGATTTGGCCAAGTTTGCTAAATCCAATCCAGATGTCGGCACAGCAAGAGCGGATAGAGATACAATAGAAACCTTTATCAAAGAAACCAAAATTGCTATTCCGCAACCGACAGAAGAAGAATTATTGCAAGATGAGGCCTATCGCGAGGAACTAGCAGCCAAGCAAAAGCGCAAAAAGATTATTATCGCTATTAGTGCAATCGTTGGGATCATATTTTTTACGTTAATTGGATTTATAGCAGTTTATGGGTATGATTTTGTGAGAGATAATATATTAGGACACCCAACCAAGGAATTAGTAGAAGGAGAATGGATTACCAGTGCTTATGGAACACCTCCTGTTACGATTTCTACACCAAAAGTGTTAAAAAGAATGGATATGAAGCTGCCTGAAGAATTAGCAGGTCAAGCTTCGGTAAATGTTTTTGGATATGGGTCAATAATGGATATGTTTAGTATTACGGTAAATACAACGAAATTCCCTGGCGAAGTAGAAATTGATTTGGAAAAAGGTGTAGAAGGAAATATAAAGATAATTGAACAGCAAGGCGTTAGAAATTTATTGACAAAAAATGAAGAATTCAAAACACCAAATGGTGTAGAAGGGTTGAAAGTTTTCGGAACGGGAGAGTTTCCGATTCTAAAAACGGATCAGTATGCTAAAGGACATTATGTACAAATACTTTTTGGAGAAAAGGGAGGTGTACAGCAAGTAACGGTCACTTGGAGAGATGGAGATCGCTATGCAGAAGATATGGTAAAACGAATTATCGATTCCGTGGAATTAACTAAGGAAGAAAAGTAGGCTATGTTTGAGAATATTACATTTGAAAATCCACAGTTCTTTTGGTTGTTATTATTACTACCACTTATATCAGCTTGGTTTATTTGGAAACGTCATAAACAACAGGCTGAACTTAAGATATCAAGTATTAAAGGCTTCAAAATTTCAGGAAGTTGGTTAGCAAAGCTGAAGCCCTTATTGTTTTTATTTCGCTTGTTAGCCTTAGCAGCCATAATTACGGCAATGGCGCGTCCGCGAAC
>CAZYRG010000438.1:0-1962 GCA_964650425.1 uncultured Flavobacteriaceae bacterium | reverse complement strand
GATAGTATCGTGCTAAACGATCAATTATATGTTGCTGGATTCGATGGTCGTATCAATATTAACAACTTATAATTTCTATGAAATACTATAAAACAATGTCTGTTCGATATAAAATTGACTGAGACAATTACATATGTTTTTTCTTTTTCGTAAGGATATATTTTTCTATTGAAGTGTTTTAAAATACAAGTAGAATAACAATCTAGTTTAACTAATTAAAATCATACCAAAATAGTCGTGCCTGTAGCTGTTTTGTTCAGTTGCTCATCAAAATAAAAATCGATACGACCTAAATTAATACCGTAACAACCTACTTGATTTACCAGCGTATTTTTTCCAACCATATTTTTTACAATGGTTGGTTTTGGCAAAAATGTATGCGTATGTCCTCCTATAATTAAATCTATATTTTTAGTGAGTTTGGCTAAGTTCAAATCAGATATTTTATCGGAATTCTTTTTGTAATAATAGCCCAAATGTGATAAACAAATAATCAGATCGCATTGCTCTACATCTTTTAGTTGGGTCGTGATATCTTGCGTAATTTCTACAGGATCCATATACTTCGTTTCTTTATACATTTTTTTACCCACCAAACCTTCTAATTCGATACCTAAACCAAAGATGCCAATCTTGATTCCATCTTTGATCATAATTCGATACGGTTTTACATGCGTATCTAAAACTGTATTACTAAAATCATAATTAGCAGAAACAAAATCAAATTTGGCATGTGGTAATTGTTTGTATAAACCATCAATACTGTTGTCAAAATCATGATTTCCTATAGTCGCCACATCGTATTTTAACATGCTCATCAGCTTAAACTCCAACTCACCTCCAAAATAATTAAAGTATGGCGTTCCTTGAAAAATATCACCGGCGTCTAACAACAAGGTGTTTTCATTTTCTTTTCTAATATGCTCAATTAGCGTAGCACGTTTTGCAACACCACCTTTGTTTGGATTCCTATGATGCGTAGGCTCAAAAGGTTCGATATGGCTATGCGTATCATTGGTGTGCAAAATCGTAATATGACGCTGTTGTTTTCCTATAAATGAAGGCAATGTAAGCCCACCAACCATCGTTAGTGCAGAAGCCGAACCCAATTGTTTAATAAAATTTCTTCTCTCCATTACTTAATGATTACACGATTATCAATACCCGTTTTTAATGTATCCGTTTTTTTGAAATAATCAATAATTGCTTCTCGCAGTTTATAGTCTAATTTGGTCAGTTTTACAGGATTCTTGAAAAAATTCATTTGATCTCCCCCACCCTGTAAATAATCTGATGTTAGCACGTCATAGGTTTTATTTTTGTCAAAATTTTTACCCTTAATTTTTAGCGCATATTCCTTCTCATTAATCGTTAACGCTATACTTTTGGACAATGGATGTGCTTTTTTCTGATCTATAAAATAGGCTACCAGTTCCATGATTTTTTCGCCAGTAAGTCGCGTTACCACTAATTCATTTTCAAAAGGCATTAGTTTGAACGCATCTTCTGTTATGATGGTGCCAGCAGGTAGACTACTTCTAATTCCTTCATAATTTAATAGAACAAAGTCAATTGACTCCTTTGTTTTTTCTTTGTAAATGGGCATAGCCATTTCAAAACACATATCAGCCATTAAGTTTCCCAAAGAACTTTGCATAACGGCATCAGTTTTTATTATTTTTTTAGGAGTGTAACTAAGTGTTTGTTCCATTTCGGTGGTGAGTTTTTCCTTATATGGCGTTATTACATTTGTTATTGCGGTAGCAGGGATAATCGTACTATCAATAGCGATATTTTTGCCCGTAATCTTTGTGAGTTGTTTTACGCCTTTTTTGCAAGAAACAAATGCCAGCAAAAGTATAAGTACATAGGGTAATTTCATAATAATTAAATATAACTGCTCGAGTATTTTAACCCGTTTTATGCATTAGAACTTCGTTATGAAGCTTGAAGATGCAATAA
>CAZYRG010000437.1:0-1962 GCA_964650425.1 uncultured Flavobacteriaceae bacterium | reverse complement strand
GAAGGAGCAACACAAGAAGTTATAGATGCTGCCCAAGCTGCGGCTTCTTCTTCAGCTGTTTCTAGTGGATATATGTTGATAGGTGCTATGGTTGTGGTGATCTCTGCAGTGGCATTAGCAATTAAATTTTCAACAGCAGACGAACAAGCTGTCATAGATGAAATGAAAACACCGTCATTAGCGAGTTAATAAGTTGCTATGAAATAGAGAAAATGAACGATTAATTTTTCGTTAGAAAAGCCTGATCACGGAACTTCCTGATTAGGTTTTTTCTTTTTTTAAGACGGAACAGTGCTATAAAACCTGGATTATGCATTAAAAAATCTATTACAGCTCAAAACTACTTCAAATACTGAGCTTCGCAACATTTTCAAGTTTAACCAGAGCGATGCTATGCAAAAACTTGTAAAATGTCAGTCTTTATCGCATTTTCGACCTTCATAACGAAGTTTTAATGCATAATCCAGGTAAAACGAAAAGACCACTTGTTTACACAAATGGATTTAAGATGTTCGGGATGACCGGATTAACTCCGTTGATCCTTAGTTGGGGTTGTTGCTCATCAAATCCATTTATGAGCTATCGCTCATGCGTATTTTTTATTTTATTTCACCTTCAAAAACTATTGTTTTTGGGTGCTATAAAACAAAAAATCCACTTGCCAACACAAATGGATTTTAATGGTCGGGATGACAGGATTTATAGAATCTCTAAAACCATTATTGCAAATAGCAAAGTGCATACTACCGTATGCGTTCTTTTTATTTCCTTTCACTTTGCAAAATATCTTTTGCACGTTTCAGTCAATAAAAAAAGTGACACTATTTCATAGTATCACTTTGCTTATTCAGTCGGGATGACAGGATTTGAACCTGCGACCACACGGCCCCCAGCCGTGTACGCTAACCGGACTGCGCCACATCCCGTAAAATAATATGTCGTGGTGCGGCCTGTCCTGAGCGGAGTCGATGGGCCACATCCCGTAAAATAATATGTCGTGGTGCGGCCTGTCCTGAGCGGAGTCGATGGGCCACATCCCGAATTATTCGATTGCAAATATATTAAATAGAAGGATTATTTCGCTCAAGAATCTTGATCATTTTAAAAGATTTCAACAAATGAAATAGTCCAGGAAGAATTACAATTCCACCAATAATCAGAGAAATCCCTAAGGTGCGAATAACACTATCGGGAGCAATGTCTTTTAATAGGTTAATGGTGTGTGTTTTAGCAATAATAATGCTAGGAAAATGAACTAGTAATGCTGCAGCAACAATCAAAAACACCTGCAACCCTGCAAAAAATCGACTGAGCACTCTGCGACCATTTTTTATGGTTTTCCATAATGGATAGAGTAGGATAGCGGAGCATATAATTGCGAATAAAGAATAAGGATTCGTTATGAAATCTTGGATAAATACATAGTCAAAAAAATAGCCGTACAAAAAGGTAAGTAACCCCAAAATAAAAACAACGAGGGTAGCCCGAGATGCTTTTTTGATATAGACATTTGTTACGCCTTGATCAGATTCTCCAATGAGTAAAATGGCAGCTAAAAATGCACATAATGCGGCAAAAAATAATCCGACAAGGATGCTAAAAGGATTTAGCCATGGTCCAACAAAAACCTCATAGAAGGTTAAACTTTCTATGGGAGTATCAATAGCTAATTTTCCACTTATCAATCCGCCGAATACCATTCCCAAAAAGATAGGCGTGAGTAAGCTAGATATTTTGAACATCCCATCATATAACTTTTGAGAATTGTCAATGACAGCATCATAATGCCGAAAGACAAAGGCAACACCACGCATGGTAATTCCTAGTAATACTAATGTGAGTGGAATGTGTAGATATACGACCAAAATGTTATAATAAACAGGGAAAGCAACCCATAAAATTACTAGTAAAATGATAATCCAGATATGATTCGCTTCCCAAACAGGACCCATAACGCGATAG
>CAZYRG010000436.1:0-1984 GCA_964650425.1 uncultured Flavobacteriaceae bacterium | reverse complement strand
AGTGAAATATGTGGGGCTAAAACAAAGCTACGCTTGGAATGACGACGATTTCGGAACCATTGGTTTAGCAGTGAAGTAATTGTATAAGCCTTTTTTGAAATACATAACGCATTCCCTCCTTGAGAAGGGTTGGGGGAGGTGTTTTTAAGATAAAACAACAACATTTAAAACCCGTATCATGAAAAAATTAATCATCCCTATCCTAGCTGCAACGATGAGTATCGCATGTCAGGATATCAAGACAACAACATCGCAAAGCAATATGGCGATTGTAACAGCAGCAAAAGCACGTAATACTGATAGTGAAACATTAGATAGAATCGCTGCACTAAAAAATAACTTGGAGGCGGATATGACCAAACAAGCTTCAGGAAAGGTAGTGGAAATCAAATCAGAAGCACCTATTATAGAAGACGCTATTTCAGAAATCAAATCCGTAGAAGAAGTATTAGGTGCACAACCAGATGTAACAGTAATCGTCGAAAACTTTATTAAAGACAAGGCAGATCCCGTAACCAAAAACACCACACGAAATAGAATTACCCGTGTGATTAGTGAAGCATTTGCATTGCCAGAGTTAAAGGATGAAAAAGGCAATTATGTCGATTATAATGTCATCTTACCGCTGATCAAAAAATCCATCAGCTGGCAACGTCTAGGTAGCGCAACTGATCAAAAAACTATAAACCGTGCTATGGAACATGTAAATAGTGGCGGCTTAGCTTTAGCAATTGATACTTCAGTAGCATACGGACATGTAGTGCAATTATTACCAGGAGATGTTATTAAATCAGGTTCGTGGGAGATGCATTTGCCCAAAGTATTGTCTTTGTCCAATCATAAACCAGAGCGTTCATTTTGTGATAAGTCATTGGCCTATGCTTTTAAGAAAAGTGATGACATCGAAATTTATATCGAAAAGAAATACTAGAACGATTAAAAAGCAAACACATGAAAGCATTATGCAATCTTCTTGTCACCATTGTTTGCGCTTTGCAAAGTTGTACAGCGCCAGCACCAGAAATTACGGAGCTAAGACCAGAAAAACAATTGAAGCAAATAAGGGATAAAGATCAGGAACAATCGGTAGTTTTTATTGCAGGCTTTGATGAAGGAAACAGCACTTACTATGCAAATGCCAAAAGCTATTTTACGGATCGGGGTATGCAAGTGATAGAAGGTCAAGAGTCGTTGGAGGAGATTATCAAATGGCTGGGCGAGCATCATAATTATAAGCGTTATGGAGCGATTCATATTGTAAGTCACAGTAATCCATGGCGTGGGATTTCGCTTAAGGCGAAAAAAAATGGAGCACGTATTACACTAGATAAACTCAAAGAACTAAAGGAAACAGTGCCCCTTCCGATGTTGGATAGTTTTGTAAAGGGCGATACAAAAATCATTTTTCATGCCTGCGGTTTGGGAGAGAATCAAGCATTGCTGAAGGAATTACAAACCGTTTTTACGGTAGATGAAATCCCACAGTTGTATGCTTCACGATATTTCACCGTTTTTGGAGGAAAATATGCTGGACACTATTTGGCCAAACCCTACTACGGATATTATCCGACGGCAGAATCTTCAGGCCCACTGGCATTGGCTCAAGAAATGAAACAACGCTATCCAACAATATCGATGGATTGGATGAATGCCTTGAAAACGAAGGGAGAGACACAACCAGGAGGCGTATATACCTATAAGTTTAATATTCCTGTGTCATGGGAGTTTGATCTGGATGCGATCACAGCGATGCCCAATCTTGATACCAAAGAGGCAATCATGGATTGGATCGTTCAAGACGAGGCTATAGCTACAGCATTATTTGAGCTAGGAATTCCTGTAGAAAAATACCGATGGCGTACCAAGCTTCAGGATAATAAACTTTTGGTTAAAGGAAAAACGACCGTTTTATGCGTCTTAGAACCTCTAATGGATCCCAATGACCGAACAGAATATCAAAAATTAACACTAGAAGATACTTCCT
>CAZYRG010000435.1:0-1987 GCA_964650425.1 uncultured Flavobacteriaceae bacterium | reverse complement strand
GCGTTGTAGTTTGAGCTTTACGTGTTACTACAATGGCATTGCTTGATACATCAAATGCACCTGTAGCTAATCCACCACTTTTTACATTTTTTCCTCCAACAGAAAGGTTTCCTTGATAGGAAATTCCATAGACTTTACAGATGCCCACAGATGCCCCTTCAAAATCATGAGAACTCGTCTCTGTAGTCAAAATATTTCCATCCTCATCAGTAATTAAATAACGATACGAAGCACTAGCTTTACTTGTGTTTTTGAATTGCACTAGATCTGCAATTCCGTCTCCAGTCGTGGTAGTAATTGCAGTTTGGTTGGTGGTAGAAGCGACTGTTCCGCCATCAGTAGTTGGA
This sequence comes from uncultured Flavobacteriaceae bacterium, assembly GCA_964650425.1. Lineage (GTDB taxonomy): Bacteria > Bacteroidota > Bacteroidia > Flavobacteriales > Flavobacteriaceae > Aquimarina. The sequence continues at coordinate 1,640 of CAZYRG010000435.1, read as the reverse complement.
TTGGGTGTTGTTCCGCCAGTCACACTTATGTCACTTTTTCGCTGATTATCAAGACGACCATCCCAATTACCACCCGGAGCTACTAAGAATGATTGAAACTGATACGCATTATTGGCAACAGGAACATCTGAAGGAATTGCTATATTAATAGTTGCTGTTCCAGATCCTTTATTTACAGTAGTTCTAGCTTCTTTATATACTGTCCAGGGAGCTTTGTTTAATTGAAACATAACTACAACTTCGCGATTCGTAGAAGCTTCATACTTTACATTAACAGCTACAGTCTCTCCTCTTTGTACAGATGAAGGAGAACTGATCGAAGAAATATCGTCTCCATTGCCACCTGGATTTGGGTTTGGATTTCCTCCTCCTGTTCCTTCTGTCATGGACATGCTTTTGACATTAGCAAAACCTGAGCTATCATTTAATCCTTCAACAACGAAAGATACTTCCCATAACTTCCCCAGTTTTAGCCCAGCATTTTTCCATCCATTAAAATGATTTGCCATGGTGATAGTTCCCGAAGTTCGTCTTGTCTTACGAATACTCCAATATTGCGTGAATGTCTTTGTACCTTCAATAGACGGTTTATTTACTCTTTCTGACGTATAAAGGTCATACTGAGCACCATCTGAGGTAATAGTCCCAAGATAATCAGACTTTGTAGGCCGACTAATTGCCCATGTCTCTATTACATAATACTCTATTAATGGATTTTGTGTCCATCCATAAGCACCTGCAAAGGATCTCTTTCCATTATTTTCTGGTTTAAAATCTAGATCATAATTTATAACCTGTTTAAGTGAGCCAGGTCTTTTGGCTTTGCGGGCTAGTATATTTCCAACACTCTTCCAATTAACGGAGAATGATCCACCAGGTCCTAGTTCTATGCATCCACTACCTTTTGTGGTTCTGTAATATTCATAGGTAAAACCACCTTGCTGACCTACTTTTCTGCTACAAAGAGTTTGTGCGTATGAAGCAGTGGTAAATAAGAATAATAAAATTACCGGTAATAGAAATAATTTTAGTTGAATAGAATTTTTGAAGTTCATCTGGGCATAATTTTGGAACGCACTGATGAAAGAAATGCCGTGTTTTTTTTTAGTTGGTTTTGACATAATAATTATTTTAATAAGAGTTTTTTAACTTGTGAAAAAAGTTGTTGATTAGATGTGATATTTAAAAAATTAAAGATTGCATAGATTAGACTAAATCTATCCAGTAGATAAATAGTGATTTTGTTTTGACATAATGTTTAAAAGTTGGTTATGATAAAGTTACTGTTTTTTATGATAAAATTGATGAATGGTATATTTTTTTCGTTTAAATCATCATTTTGAGTGATGAAATTGTAAAAATTTATTTTTTTAAAGGTTTTAGAAAATATTTAACCCTGGATTATGCATTAAAACTTCGTTATGAAGGTCGAAAATGCAATAAAGACTGACATTTTACAAGTTTTTGCATAGCAGTTTACCCTGAGCGATGTCGAAGGGTTCTGGTTAAACTTGAAAATGTTGTGAAGCTCAGTATTTGAATCAGTTTCGAGCTGTAATACCTGCCAGCCGACAGGCTGGGATTTTTTAATGCATAATCCAGGTTAAACTAAAAAAAGGCCATCTTTGCAGATAGCCTTT
>CAZYRG010000434.1:0-1990 GCA_964650425.1 uncultured Flavobacteriaceae bacterium | reverse complement strand
TTGAAGTAGTTTTGAGCTGTAATAGATTTTTTAATGCATAATCCAGGTTAAAATTGCGCGTTGTAGGATGACGGTGATCTGGATTAAGTTAGAAGATAGCACCCGGGCTATGGGTTTAATCAAGAATTAACGATATTATTTGTTTTCTAGCTTCCTTTGCTTCCTTTAGCTGATTAACCAATATCCAAACATGGAACATTTTTGGATATTCATAATAGTTCATTGTAAGATCCAAAGAATGAGCATTATCTCTTAATTTTCTGGAGTCGGCTACAAACAGATCATGAGTACCTACAAAAAGCGCTATTTTGGTTAGACCCATTAGGTCTCCATTGATAGGACTTACCTTATAATTTGACATTTCATTTTCGCCGGCATACCCTTTTCCTGCAAGTTGAAGCCCCTTAATTCCAAGAATTTTATCTTTTTTGTCAACTTTCAAAATCTCTGAATTACGCATTGTTACGTCCAACCAAGGAGCCATTAAGATAAGTTGGTTGGGTTGTGGTCGGTTTTCATTTCGTAGGAACATCGTAAAACCTAAAGCCAAACCTCCGCCGGAAGACTCTCCCATAATGATACTATTTTCGGGACCATATCGAGTTATTAATTCTTCGTACAATTCATCGAGATATTCGTAAACTTGTTCAAAAGTTGAATGAGGAGCTAATGGATAGTCAGGAATGACAAAAGTCGCATTCGTTTTCTCCAACAATCGTTCGGCAAATGCCCAATTATGTTTTGAAATATTCCAATAGTATGCTCCACCATGTAAATAAAGGATGACTTTTTCTGAAACGTTTTGTTTGGGTTTCAATGTCCAAATTTTCCTTCCTTTTATGGTATCTACAGTTGTATTATAATTGCTCCGAAGAGACTTTGGCATTGGTGCAACGTTTTGATTGTATTTTTTGCTTACTATTTTTTTTTCTATGAGTTTTTTGACCTTGAATATGGCAGCGACCTTTTGAAAAAATTTAGACTTGAAACTAACCTTTTCCGAGTGGATGTAATTGGTAGATAAATCTATTTTTTGTTGGGCGTTCAACGAGAGGGGTACAGCACCCACTATTATTAAAGGAAGTAATGCAATCAATTCTCGTATCATTTGTCAAGTATTGTGGTTTATACTTACAAATTTATGAGTTAGAATTGCCTTACGCATTCACTAAAGTTAATATCTTATCGGGAGATAATAACCTGACTAAGAGTTTTTGGTATTGGAGATTCTCTTTCGAATCCTGCTAAGTGATTGAGGTTTCATGCCAAGGTAGCTGGCTATTTGATGATGGGGAACACGATCAAAAAGATATGGTTTTGTTTTTTGCAAATTTAAATACCTTTCTTCTGGAGAAGAAGATATGAATTCACTCCATTCTGCTTTTGCTAAATTTATTTTATCAATAGCTATTTGACGAAATACTAATTCTAATCGGGGAAGTATTTCTAGTAATTCTTCTTCGTAACTTTTGGTACTTACTGTTAAAACACAATCTTCTATACATTCCCAATAATGTTTTGAAGGTTTACTTTGTTCTGATTGAGGCGTAAATGTTTCACTTTCGGTGTAGAATGCAGTAGATTTTTCTTCTCCGTCTTTTATTAAATACTCTCTTACACAACCCTCTACCACCATGTAACATTTGGTAGGGATTTGACCTTCCCGCAATAAGATTTCTCCTTTCTTAAAATTTTTTACTACAGTTTTTTCTACAATCAATTCAACCTCTTCAGGGTTGAGAGGACGAAAATTGCTCACTAAAGCTCTTATTTTTTCTTTTGGGTTCAAACTGTTATCTATTTTATGAAGAACAACGTGTAGCTCTATGGCGTAGCACCGTTTAGCCGATATGATTTTTATAGTTTTTGTTTTATAGCATTTTTAATTTGTTAACTAAAGTGAATGTATCGGAAATTTATTCTTTCCAAATTTGTCCTACGAAATTAAATATAAAAAAAAGGATGAGAACCATACTACTTGTTATAATAG
>CAZYRG010000433.1:0-1997 GCA_964650425.1 uncultured Flavobacteriaceae bacterium | reverse complement strand
CAAAAACCCTGAAATGTGATGGTAGTAAGGTATTTGAGGTGGTACAACGCAAGGGATAAGTTATGTATGCAAAATTTAAATCACTAGCACGTACTATTATCCCAAACAAACTGCTATTCCAAAACGAAGAATTTTTTCGCTTTTTTCATGGGATATGGTACTCTGGAAATACTTATCAATGCAATATTTGTAACCATAAGATCAGCACCTTTCTAAAGGTATTTGGCAAAAAACAACAATGCCCCTTTTGCGGTAGTTTGGCTCGTAGCAGAAGACTCTACCACGTATTAGAAGAAGAAGTAGGACTAAGTGGCACCGTATTAGATTTTTCTCCGCCCAGATGCCTATATCGAAAACTGAAAAAAAATAAGGCAATTGAATATTACAGTACCGATTACGAGAATGAATTCCTTGCTGATTATAGATATGACATTACGGACATCCCGATTGCCGACAACTTTTTTGATCGTATTATCTGCTATCATGTCTTGGAACATATTCACGATGATCATAAAGCCATGACCGAATTATATCGAGTGCTAAAACCAGGAGGGACACTGTTAATCCAAACGCCTTTTAAAGACGGTGAAATTTATGAAGACTCATCAATTACGACTACAGAAGAACGCTTAAAACATTTTGGACAAGAAGATCATGTCCGAATTTATAGTGTTGCCGGTCTGGTAGCACGTCTCAAAAAATCAGGTTTTAGCACAGTAGAGACCAGAAATTATGCGACAAATGATATCTTTAGCAAAAAACATGGATTTGAAATATCAGAAACTATTATTATGGTTAGCAAGTGACATTTCATGTCAAACATCAACTGAAATAGGCTAATAACAGCTGTTTTTTATCAGAATTATGCAAAAATCTATTGATTATTCATGCTATCCATCTTAATCCCAACATATCGTTATAATGCTTTGCCATTAGTTGCATCATTGCATCAGCAAGCTATAGCTGCTAACATTACTTTTGAGGTTATTTGCTTCGATGATGGAGCTACAGAGGAGTTCAATATAGAAAACAAAAAAATCAACGCCTTATCAAATGCCCATTTTGAATCGTTGAAAACAAATGTAGGACTTAGCCAAAATCGTAATTTATTAGCACAAAAATCACAATATGATTATTTACTATTCATCGATGGTGATTCTGAAATTCCAGATGTTGATTTTATTGCTAATTATGTCAATCAGCTTCCTAAAAAAGGAATTATTTATGGTGGTCGCATACATCCAAAAACTCGTCCTGAAAAACATCAGCAACTCCGTTGGAAATATGGGCTGTTAAAAGAAGACAAAGTAGCAGACCTACGTAGCAAAACGCCTTATAGATGTCTGCTTTTTAACAATGCACTTATAGAAAAAACATCCTTTGAGCGTATTGGTTTTTCTAAGGAAATACGAACTTATGGTCATGAAGACACGCTTTTTGCCTACCATGCACAAAAAAATGCCATTCCGATTACCCACATCAATAATCCAGTCTCGCACAAAGATATTGACTCCAACAAAATGTATTTGCAAAAAACCCAAATGGGCCTTCAAAATCTAAAACGATTGTATGAACAACAAAAAATTGAAGCGCACTTTGTGACCTTATTAAAATATTTTGAATTCCTTAAAAAAAGTAATTTATTAGCCTTGTTTACACGATTTTTTAGGTTTTTTGAAGTAATGATGTTGCAAAACCTAAAATCATCTAAACCCTCTTTGTTTATTTTTGATGTATACAAACTAGGATATTTCTGTGGGTTAAACACAAAAAAGTAATGCCGTTTTTTTCTATAATCATACCACTTTATAATAAGCAAGATTATATTCTTGCTACACTCGATAGTGTTTTTAAACAAAATTTTCAGGATTTTGAAATCATTATTGTGGATGATGGCACTACGGATCAAAGTGTTGATTTGGTCAAAGGTTTGGGCAATGCTAAAATTCAATTAATCCAACAAAAAAACCAAGGGGTTTCTGCAGCGCGAAATACTG
>CAZYRG010000432.1:0-2009 GCA_964650425.1 uncultured Flavobacteriaceae bacterium | reverse complement strand
ATTTGCAGTAGCTTCAAGATGTAATAGATTTTCTAATGCATAAAGCGGGTTTAACATCTGTAAAACAGTAAGTCACGTCTTTAAACTCGTATAAAAAGTAAGAAAAATATCACAAAAAAAATCTTAATATTTGCCAATATGGTTATAGAGATGTAATTTCGGCCTTCAAAATAACTAACCAATAAACAAAATATATAAGCATTTAAATTACTATCTTCTTTTTATGGGTCTAAATCAATTAATATGATTTTCTTTAAACAGGAACGAAATCGATTTCGCTTATTTTTTTGTTAAAATGTAAATTTTATGAAAATCGTTAAATCAAACACTTCAGCGATCTCAAGGCTGTCAAACAAATTTTTATTCTGTCTTTTTATTTTAAGTCTTTTTTCAGTATCAATTAATGCTCAAGATCACTCTCAAAATTGTGGAGCTAGTAAAAAGAACGACCAAGTATTTGAATACCATAATGAATTCGTTTACGAAATGTGGCAAAATTATGAAAATAGTGATGGATGCATGGTGGTTAAACAAAATGAGGATTTTTATGCCAGCTGGACAAATATCAGAAATACACTAGTTAGAAAATCATTAAGAAATGGTCAAGCAAAAACCAATCAGCAAATTGATTATTATATAGATAATCAATTTAGTGGAAATGCATTTCATAGCTGTTATGGTTGGTGGGAAGATAAATCTCAAAACTTTAACTCTCATGAAAGAGTTATAGAGTATTATGTGGTTGAAGGATATGGTGATGTAAGACCAGATCATAGGCTTAAATCTAAAACTACCTATACGATTGCTGGTGAGGGAACATACGAATTGTTGATTGGTGGAGCAGACGGTAATTGGACTGGTGCAACAGTTTATGGTGCTGCCGATAGGAATTTTACACAAATAAAGGCTATCCGTACCAGTACACGTACCTCGGGTAAGATCTCAATGGCACAACATTTTAACAAATGGGCTGAATTTGGTTACCCTGTTGGAGATTTACACGAAGTGTCATATAAGGTAGAAGGTTTTTATCAGCCTGGATTATCTGGAAGTAAAACATCGGGAGGTGCGTATGTAAGAGCTGATTTTGGAACGGCAGGAAGCTATACAGGAGGATCTTCTTCAGGAAACAATAACAATAATCCTTCAGGAACATTTAGTGGGAACTATCGATTAAAAAATAAGTGGGCTGGATATTATGCAACATCGGATAATAAAGAACAAGCAATAGTTAAGATGACAAACAAAGAAGACTGGTCTTCACAAGAATGGAAATTTGAGCATATTTCAGGTAACGAATACAGGCTTAGAGAACAATATGGTAATCGTTATTTAAGAGCTACAAGTTCAAATGGTGGTGGAGTAGAAGTTAGGAGCCTTCGTTCAAGTTGGAATTCTCAAAAATGGATTTTAGAAAAATTTGGATCTTACTACAGGCTAAAAAGTAAGTGGACGGGAAGATATCTAAGAGGGCATAATCAGAAATGGGGAAATGTAACTACTCATGATGATAGAAATTGGGCTTCTTTACAATGGACTTTACAAAAAGTGGGTGCAGGAAAATCGTCAAATGCACCAACTACGACTACCATTGCTGAAGCCGAAGCCGAAGCAAGAGTTATTACTGGGATTGCAGTATATCCTAATCCAGCTACAGCTATTGTAAATGTAGAAGTTCCTCCAACAAGTGATTCTGAGATAAAAGTCGGTATTTACAATATATTAGGCGTTTTAGTACAAGAAATAAGTACTGTTGAGTCTATAAGTACCGTTGATGTAAGTGGTCTATCCAAAGGAAATTATGTGATGATGATTACTACAGGAGGAGATAGTACTACTAAAATATTTGTTAAGAATTAATACGAAAACGTTTTCTTAACAATTTTTAATTTTTATTAAAAATACCTTTTTGAATATTCAAAAAGGTATTTTTTTATAGGTAAACTTGTGATTATTGAACCCGCTTTATGCATTGGAACTTCGTAATGAAGCTTTGAGCTGTTGTAAAT
>CAZYRG010000431.1:0-2026 GCA_964650425.1 uncultured Flavobacteriaceae bacterium | reverse complement strand
CATCTTCAAGCTTCATTACGAAGTTCTAATGCATAAAGCGGGTTTAATGTCTACGCTAAATATTGACCTAATAAAGTTTGAATTCTGATCCGTTGTATTCCCTCCTTGAGGAGGGTTAGGGAGGTGTAACCTACTCCCCCGAATTCTTCGCATACTTGCGCCATCGTTCTACGCAAGCCGCAATATCATCCGGAATTTCTGTTTCGAAATGCATTTTTTCTCCAGTTACAGGATGTATAAAACCTAGTGTTCTGGCATGCAGTGCCTGTCTTGGTAATGCTTTAAAACAATTATCTACAAACTGCTTGTATTTGGTAAAAGTGGTTCCTTTGAGGATTTTTTCGCCACCATACCGCTCATCATTAAACAAGGTATGACCGATATGCTTCATATGCACGCGAATCTGATGTGTTCTTCCTGTTTCTAATCGACAAGAAACTAGTGTTACATATCCTAGACGTTCTAATACTTTGAAATGTGTTACTGCAGGTTTTCCTAATTCGGCATCATCTCCTTCAAAAACCGTGTTTTGTAGTCGGTTTTTGGGATGTCTGCCGATATTTCCTTCTATCGTTCCCTCCTCTTCTTCGATATGTCCCCATACCAAAGCTACATACTCCCGCTCGCTGGTTTTATTAAAAAACTGTTTGGAGAGATGTGCCATTGCTGTCTCGGTTTTGGCAACTACTAAGAGTCCACTCGTATCCTTATCAATACGATGCACCAAACCAGGACGGTCACTGCTATTATTGGGTAAATTATCAAAATGATAGACCAATGCATTGATCAAAGTCCCAGAATAATTACCATGTCCAGGATGCACAACCATGCCAGCCGCTTTGTTGACGACAAGCAAGGTATCATCTTCGTACACAATGTCTATTGGAATATCTTCTGGAGTCAGTAAAAACTCATAGGGTGGATGTGCAAATAATACCCGTACGATGTCCCCTGCCCGCACCTTGTGATTCGACTTAACCGCCACATCATTAACATATACGCTGCCGTCCTTTGCCGCTTGCTGAATTTTATTTCGCGTAGCATTTTCTACAAAATTCATCAAGAATTTATCCACTCGCAGTGGCACTTGGCCAGGACTAGCCACAAATCGATGATGCTCATAGCGCTCATCCGTAGCATCTGGATTATTAAGATCATCAGAAGGGGTCTCCATATTTTCTTTGGGAATAACTTATCGGGTACCGTCACCCAAGACCAAATCGATCTTCGAGGTTTTCATTAATTTTGCACCGGGCTTGAGTGATTTGCCTTTGTGACGCATCTCCAAAACCATATCTTTTGCAATATTTGGCTTATAAGTAATACTCCCGATTTTAAACTCTAGTGCACGCAATATGGGCTCTGCCTGTCGTTTGGTGGTATGTACTACATTTGGCACTTTTACTTTGCCATAACCAGATGGATTTAATACTAGGTAAATTTTTCGTTTTTCTTTGACAAAATTACCCGCTGGTGGGTTTTGTTCGATCACAGAATACTTTGGGTATTTGGGGTTGTAATTAGCAGAATCCTGCACTTCAAAATTCAAATTCTCTTCCTCTAACACCATCTGCACACGGTCCAAGGACATCTTAGATAGATCCGGAACCGCTATCCTTTGCTCGTGATTTGTAGAACTATTAAGCCATTTTAATGACAAAAAACAGATCACAATAATTGCAAGAATCGCAAGACCTAATTGTATCAAAAAAGTTTTACTCCAAATGAATTTCAAAAGGCTCATATACTGCCGGGTTTTTTAACAAAGATATAGAACTGATTTAAACTTTTTTTAATTTGCCAAAAAAATGTCTTTTTGCGTAGCTATTTCGCAATTATTTGCTCTCATAATCAGGATATTGGCGTTCCCCCAGAAAGTTGCCTATCGGCGAACTTCTGGAGTCGGGTGTTCCGCTATATTTTTTTGTGTTTTTGGCCAGAAAAAGCCACAAAAACACAAAAAAGATGCCGCTGCACCCCCTAACGCAAGTTTGCAGTCACAATTTCCAGTTAGCAGTCGCAGTTT
>CAZYRG010000430.1:0-2032 GCA_964650425.1 uncultured Flavobacteriaceae bacterium | reverse complement strand
TTTAACCCGCATTCAGAGACATTGTTTCACTGTAACAGAAATTATCAGGTGGAGCGCAGTCGAAACCTTTTGAGTGCTATAATTTATTTTTTTGCCTTAATTTAGGCACTAATCACAATGGTTAAACTATGATCCAAATATGATGTTAGTAAATAAGAAAAATCGCATAAAATATATTGGCTTTGATGACTTTTGGTTCTCGGTTCTTGGCATTCTGATTTTAGGCATTGCTACCATGTACCTCTTTAATGAATCCAATTTTAACCTTACGTATATTGAGGCCATTCTTACCATTGCTGTCGTTCTTTTCTTTTCGACCTCTGATTGGTTGATTAACAGGGCGATTTTGATTTTTTTGCGTAAGAAATATCCAGATCTAAAGGATAGTGTACAACGAATTATGCTGTTACTTCTTGCTATTACTATTACGGTACTCACTGTTGATTTTATGGGATCAAAATTCCTCTCTTTATTCTCGCTAAACGTTAACTATAATTTCCAAGAACGGTCCAAAGCCTTATTGATCATTATTTTTATCAGTATTATGACCATGGCCATCTATGAGGCTATTTATTTTTACCTGCGTCTCAAAAAATCGATTCGAGAAGAAGAACAGTCAAAACAAGCCATTATACAAGCGCAATTAGATGCACTAAATAATCAAGCCCAACCCCACTTTTTCTTTAATACCCTAAATACACTGCGTGATATCATCGATCAAAATTCCAAAGAAGAAGCCAAGGAGTTTGTAGACAAATTATCAGAGATGTATCGCTTTCTTCTAGAAGCCGGTAACTCCAATTTGATAGCTCTTCGGGATGAATTAAAATTCTCTAAAGCTTATATCCATATACAATCGGAACGCTTTGGTGAGAATCTAAAATTGAATTGGACTATTCCGGATGCTTCCCTAGATGCTATGATTGTACCAATGAGCTTACAACTGTTATTGGAAAATGCGATTAAGCATAATGTAATTTCTAGAGCAAAACCGCTGGAAGTAACCATAGCTGTCAAGGAGGATTGCGTCGTTGTGAATAACAAAATTCAAGCAAAATCAACGAAATTGCCCTCTACCAAAGTGGGGCTCAAAAATATTGAGAAACGGTATGCACTGATCACGGACAAAACCGTAACCATAATAAATGACGGAACCCATTTTTCCGTTTCCCTTCCTTTATTAAAAACACTAAATATAACCAGATGAAAATAGTAATCATTGAGGACGAAGCACGAGCGGCAAGCCAACTAGAACGGATGCTAAAAGCCTGTAATTTCGATTATGAATTGTTAGATATCATCGATACTGTGGAGGATGCCGTGCTATGGTTTCAAAAGAATGTAACCCCTGATTTGGTGTTTATGGACATTCAGCTCGCAGATGGACTGAGTTTTGAAATTTTTCAAAACATTGATGTAGAAGCACCTATTATCTTCACCACGGCTTTTGATCAATATGCGATTCGGGCATTCAAGGTCAATAGTGTCGATTATTTGCTTAAACCTATACAAAAGGAGGATTTGACTACCGCTTTGGACAAATTCCTAAAGTCCAACAAACCGGCTGCCATAGATCCTGTTATATTAAAGCAACTACTCGGTAGTATGCAGACTCCCAACAAAAGAGAAGGATTGTTGGTCAAAGAAGGAAGTGGTTTTGTACAAATTAAAATTTCAGATTTGTTGTATTGTTATTCTGAGGATAGCATCACTTTTGGAGTAACTGCAAATAAACGTTTTATTATTGATGAAACTATGGATGAATTATTTGATTCTTTAGATGAGAATCATTTTTATAGAATCAATCGTGGTCAGATTGTGTCCAAGCCTTCCATTCATAAAATTGACCCCTATTTCAATCATCGGGTCATACTTTCTATTGCGAATCCTCGAGATCAGGAGTTTATCGTGAGTCGACCAAAAACAACTGATTTTAAGAAATGGATGAATACCTAATACGCTCTCGACTCACCTCTATTGAACAATAGTCGAAATGCTCGGGAAGAAATTCTGTTTTTAGTGCCTTCTTTTG
>CAZYRG010000429.1:0-2032 GCA_964650425.1 uncultured Flavobacteriaceae bacterium | reverse complement strand
TTTAACAAAAAGGCAAACAATGAAATGATTTATCTTATTGAAGAAAATCCGAATGCCTACACAGAACGTGCACAAATATTAATCAGCCATACCCTGAACGCCCATCATATTTGGAATTATCGACTATCTGACAAAGAAGCTCTTTTAGGTGTTTGGCAAAAGCATGCGATTGAAGATTTAAAACAACTCAATGAGGAGAATTTTACACTAAGCGCTCAGTTATTAGATCTGCTAGATTACACCACCGTGTTATCCTATAAGAACTCAAAAGGGAACACCTTCCAAAAAGAAATCGGAACCATCCTCTTTCACATTGTCAATCACAGCACCTATCATCGTGGGCAATTGATGAGCGAATTGAAGTTACAAGGTGTAATCCCTGTGTCTTTGGACTATGTGTTTTTAGAAAATTAAAAAAACGAAAATAGAAATCGGAAAAATCACAATTTCTACTTTCGTTTCTCTACTTTTTACTTCGTAAATCTAACTTTGTACTTCTAACTTTCCTATCAACGACTATAATTCGGTGATTCTTTGGTAATTGTTACATCATGCGGATGGCTTTCATTAATCCCACTTGCTGTAATCTTCACAAAACGTCCTTGATTCTGCAAAGTAGCTATGTCCTTGGATCCGCAATAGCCCATTCCAGCTCTAAGGCCACCAACAAACTGATGGATACTCTCATACAAATCTCCTTTGTACGCCACTCGACCTACGATCCCTTCCGGAACTAATTTTTTGATATCATCCTCCACATCTTGGAAATAGCGATCTTTAGAGCCTTTTTTCATTGCTTCTACAGAACCCATTCCACGATAGGTTTTATACTTTCTTCCTTCGTAAATCACAGTCTCTCCCGGAGACTCTTTGGTTCCTGCTAATAGCGACCCTAACATCACCGTATCGGCACCCGCTGCAATTGCTTTAGGAATATCTCCCGTATAGCGAATACCTCCATCGGCAATTACCGGCACTCCACTTCCTTTGATCGCTGCTGCAACCTCTAATACCGCTGAAAACTGCGGAAAACCAACTCCAGCTACAACTCTAGTGGTACAAATAGATCCAGGACCAATACCCACTTTTACAGCATCTGCGCCCGCATCTACTAAATATTTTGCTGCTTCGGCAGTTGCAATATTACCAACCACTACATCCAACTCTGGAAATTTCTTTTTAACCTCCTTTAATACAGTAACCACTCCTTTGGTATGACCGTGAGCAGTATCAATAACGACAGCATCTACCCCGGCATTTACCAAAGCTTCTGCTCTATCAACCGCATCTCCTGTAACACCCAATGCTGCTGCCACACGGAGACGACCATATTGATCTTTATTAGCAATAGGTTTTTGTGTCAACTTCGTGATATCCCTAAAAGTAATGAGTCCTACTAAGGTATTATCTGAATCAACCACAGGTAATTTTTCAATTTTATTTTTTTGCAAAATCCCTTCTGCCGTTTCTAGCGATGTTCCTTGCGCTACAGTAACCAAATTCTCACTGGTCATCACTTCTGCAATTGGACGTTTTAAGTTTTTTTCAAAACGTAAATCACGATTCGTTACAATCCCAATGAGTTTACTAGCGTCATCCACGATTGGAATTCCGCCAATACTAAATTCTGCCATATTCGCTTTGGCATCACCAACCGTACTATCTAAAGGCATCGTAACAGGATCGATAATCATACCGCTCTCCGCACGCTTTACTTTTCGCACCTTCATGGCCTGATCTTCGATCGTCATATTCTTATGCAACACGCCTATACCACCTTCTCGCGCCATAGCTATAGCCATTTTGGACTCGGTTACCGTATCCATCGCAGCGGATACAATAGGAACGTTGATCGTAATATTTCTGGTAAATTTTGTCTGGATATTCACTTCGCGTGGAAGTACTTCTGAAAATGCGGGAACTAAAAGTACGTCGTCGTAAGTAAGACCTTCTCCAAGGATTTTGGACTCGTGTGCTATCATGGCAATTACTATTTAATTGCGAGCAAATATACTACTTTTTGATGATCCTA
>CAZYRG010000428.1:0-2040 GCA_964650425.1 uncultured Flavobacteriaceae bacterium | reverse complement strand
TTGCAACTTCTACTTTGCTCAGTCAACTGGTCTTTACACGTATTTAAACATCAACTTGTAGGCGTCCGAACGATGCCAATTTTCATTTACTGATACACCCTATTTTGGTGTCTGAGCGAAGCCGAAGACAATTTCTTTCGTATTTTTGCAACACTGTGAGAATAGGTGCGTCTATATAAAAGAACACCAATAAGATTTAATAACAGACTACTAACGCACATACCATTTTGTTACAGAGTGATCTTATAGAAAAATGTAGAGCTAACGACCGAAAGGCCCAGATGCAACTGTATAATAAATACAGTAAAGGCATGTATTATGTAGCACTGCGATTTATGAAAGATCCATTTGAAGCAGAAGAAGCAATGCAAGAAGGATTTATAAAAGCATTTTCAAAATTACATCAATTTACAGGAGATGTCACATTTGGCGCCTGGATCAAACGTATTGTAATTAATAAAAGTATTGATATGTTGAAGGCCAAAAAAATGCAGATGGTGGCTATCAATGAACAAGTAATGGCCAGTGTAGATGAACAAGAAGATTGGTCGGTAGAAGATTCTGTAACAGTAGATGAAGTGAAGAAGGCTATAGAGTCATTGCCAGAAAAGTACAAGTATGCTGTAATGCTCTTTTTGATAGAAGGGTATGATCATAATGAAATAAGTGAAATATTGGATATTACTGCCGTAGCTTCCAGAACCTTGGTGCATCGAGGTAAAAAGCAGCTACAGGAAAAATTAAAACACCTTAGAAATGGCACAGGACATTAGAGAACTATTAAAGCAGGACAAGGCATTGCCTTCAGAAAGTTTACCCATAGGCCATGAAACGCGTTTTTTGGAACGACTTCAAGCCGAACTGCCTGTTGAGAAGACGAAGAAACATTCTTATAAGTGGTTACAAATTGCGGCAAGTATTGCCATTGTGCTATCAGTTTCCTTAACGGCTTATTTTACCATGGATACTAAGAATACGAATCCTGCAATAGTGAATGCTGATGTGAATGAAGCCGCTCCGGTAATCACCAAGATTGAGAAGCAGTCCGCATTGGCAAAAATTTCTCCGGATTTCAAAAAGGTTGAGGAATATTATACTAATAGTATCAAATTAGAATTAACGAATCTAGATGTCAATGATACCAATAAAGAGTTGATAGATAGTTTTATGAAACGTTTAGAAGAATTGGATCTAGAATATGAGCGTTTGAATACAGAATTATTAGAAGTAGGAGCTAATGAAGAAACGGTACAAGCGTTGATTACCAATTTGCAACTACGTTTGGAGCTGATGCTCAAATTGAAAGAAAAATTAAATAAATTAAAAGAACTAGAAGATGAGACGTATCAGGATCAACAAGCATAGTAGTACGATTCTTCTTGGGTTACTTACCATCGTTCCGATTGTAGCGCAGCAAAAATTGGACGAGAAGTTTAATGTACAAGAAGATGTGGTAATTAACCTTAATACCAGTCACACCAATGTAGTTTTCGAATCATGGAGTAAGGATGTCGTTGCTGTAGAAGCCTTTATAGAAGGTGATGATTTGACCAAAGAACAACTCGATCATATTCATAATAATTGGCAAGTTACAGCAACAGGAAATAGTAATGATATAAGCATTACTTCTAATACACAGAGAATTGTACGTACGCCAAATGCGGTAACAGTAAACCTACAGGGCAATTTGCAAGAATTACAAATGCTAGGACCTATGATTACGGGCTTGTTAGAGCCATTATTACAGAATATAGCGCAAAACCCTATCCCAAAAAAAGTGCAAGAGAATATTGGAGGGTTACACTTTGATTATGCTGCTTATCAAAATGATAGTGAGAAGTATATGAAAAAATGGGAAGCCAATCTCAAAGAGAAATTTGGTGATGATTTTGAAGTCGCTATGCAAGCATGGGGTGCACGTATGGAAAAAGATGCCGCGCGTATGGGACAGAATTTAGAAGCGCAAATGCAATCATGGACACAACAGTTTGAGCGTGATATGCAACAGTGGGGACAGCAATTTGAACGACAAATGGATAC
>CAZYRG010000427.1:0-2041 GCA_964650425.1 uncultured Flavobacteriaceae bacterium | reverse complement strand
GCAACTGCTGCACGCTTGTTATTTATAGACGTTAGCTTATTGTCGTTTAGTAGTTACAAACTACTACAAAAATTTAGATATTTAACAAGCTATGTGCTACTGCGAAGTTGCAAACTTCGCAGAGCGTTCAATACGAATTATATATTTGTTATTTATAAATACTGTAGCACAGTAAATACGATCTTTTACAGCTATATTTGATGCATGGAAACCGATGGTTATAAAATTCGCGATCAATCAAAACCACATTTTGTAACATTGACTGTAGTAGATTGGATTGATATTTTTACTAGAAAAAGCTACAAAGACGATATAATCTCGAGTTTACAGTATTGTATAGAAAATAAGGGAATGTTGTTGTACGGCTATGTGATTATGAGCAATCATATACATATGATTGTACAAAGTACAGAAGGAGACTTATCAGGTTTGTTGAGAGATTTTAAAAAGTTTACAGCAAAAGCTATTCTTGATCATATCCAAACCAAACCCGAAAGCCGTCGGGAGTGGATGCTTCAATTATTTCAAAAAGCGACCAAAACGCATAAAAGAAACAGTCATTACCAATTCTGGAAGTACGGAAATCATCCGGAAGAAATATATAGTCAAAAATTTCTTTGGTCTAAGCTAGATTATATCCATTTAAATCCAATTCGTGCTGGAATTGTGAGCAAAGCATCATATTATTTATATTCGAGTGCTTCTAATTATGTGAATAGTCAAGGCCTTTTGCCCATAACATTAGCTGATAATCCAGTTATCGATGTACACAGTGATCAAGAGTTTTGGAAAAGTATTGTTTGGTAAACAAGGTTTTCAAAATAGTATGTGCCACCAAGCTGCAAACTTCTCAGAACCTCCCAAACTACCGCTTAAAAAACTTCACCTGCCGATTCAATAGCAGTCCAATAGAATCCTGTGCTATTTTGGTTACTTTGACGTCCTCATTGATTTTTTGTTTTTCCCGTACACGGAGTAATTTGCCATCTACACGGACTAGACCCAATCGAGAAGTCTTGCGATCTTTGGATTTTACAAAACCAAAATACTGAACCTTGGGCCATAGCACCGCTACTTTTTTGGCAGGAAGGCGTTTTGTAGTCTTTGTGGTAGTTCTAATCGGTTTTTTATATACCATGGTTTTTCCCAGAAAAGGATCTCTATCCAGTTTTTCCAAAACCAAAGTATCTTTTTGGTGTGAGGACTGCATAGGACGCACCGCCAATACTTCCGAGGTCACCACACCAGGAGTCTCAGAAAAATAAGGCATAGCAAATTTGAAGAGTACAATCCCCCAAATAAGTGCTACCGCAACAATTAGAATGGTATTTATCCGTTTTTTTTGCATTAATTGATTGTCAGTTTTCTTGCATCCGTGTCAGGCCCCTCATTCCCTGCCGCGTCAAATCCTCGTACCCGCCAATATAAGTCTCCTGTTGTAGTAGGTGTATAACTATACGTATTGGTTTCCAAAGTTACATTGGCTTGTACTAAATTTGTAAAAGCAGCATCAGTCGCTAGCTGAAAAACAGCACTAATAGCAGAATTAGTATCTCCGTCTTCTGTAAACTCCCAGGTAAACTGCACTGCTGTATTCACGGAACTAGTAGCATCTGCCAGAGGAGCAGTCAAATTAGGAGCCGGTGGATCTACCGTATCTGCCGAAAAATTTCTGGAAGAAAATAACGTTTCCGTATCATTGGTGTTATTCAATGCTTTTACTTGCCATTTATAGGTGCCATCCTCGGTAATCGTCCCTGTATCGAGTTGGGTTTCTAAAGCGGTAAGATCAGGAATTGTGGCTACAGAAGTTTCAATACCGTCTTTTACCTGCAATAGCTCAAAGATGTAGGAGGTAGCCGTTTCGATACCTCTCCAGGAAAATAAAACAGCATTAGGAGTATTGGTTACCACATTCGGGTCTGGCTTTTGTAATTCTATCACTTGTTTGCCCAGGTCTCCAGAGGCTACTGTTGAGAAATTAATCGGAGCAGTAAAAGGGGATTGATACCCAAAATTCTCCCCACGAACACGCCATTCA
>CAZYRG010000426.1:0-2049 GCA_964650425.1 uncultured Flavobacteriaceae bacterium | reverse complement strand
CTCGCCCTTTTTATACAATTTTGTAAAAGATTTTAAGGTATAAGCAAAATCCTCTTTATGGATCATCGATCGGGCATTGACATTTTCTTCCGTATGATCATATCCCAAAATCTCCTTTGCCTTATCATTCATCTCCCTTACGTTTCCAGAGATATCCATTCGTAAATATCCATCACGTACTTTTCCAAAAGCTTCAAAAGCAACTGATTTCTTAGGGGCAGGAAGATTGGACTTCTTCTTTTTATTAGATTTCTTATTCCACAAATGCATAGCAAGCAATTTTAGAGAAAAATTACTTTAATACCTAGTTTTCAAGGTGTTTTAAACTTCTCAATTCGACGAAATACCTATTTTTCGGTTATCACTGTAATCTTACAATTATTAAACGATTTTTTTAAAACCGTATGAAATAACTTACGATTTAAGCAACATTCTATATAAAAATCCCGTTTTTATACTTCATCAATCATATTAAATCATGTTACAACGTTTTTTCATCCTGTGCTCTGGAGCTGATCGGCTTATCCTAAAAGACTGCTCTCATGGAGAGCAAAACAAATATGTCGGTATTGGAGCTACCGTATTTTTTACCGCTATTATGGCAACAATTGCCGCCAGTTATGCACTATATACGGTTTTTGACAACTACGCTACCGCCATTTTATTTGGTGTCATCTGGGGTTTATTAATTTTTAATCTAGATCGCTACATTGTTTCTACACTTAAAAAAAGAGAAAAATTCAGCAGTGAATTGCTTCAGGCAGCTCCTCGACTACTATTGGCATTGATCATTGCTATTGTTATTTCCAAGCCTTTGGAATTAAAGATTTTTGAAAAAGAAATTGATCGCGTATTAATTTCTGAAAAAAATGCTTTTACCTTACAAAATAAAGCAGAAATCGCTAATCAATATACGCCAGACATTGCAGAATTACAAGGTGAAATCAATGGTTTAAAAAATGAAATTTCCTCCAAAGAAAATGAAGTAAATACATTGTACGACATCTATATCGCTGAAGCAGAAGGTCGAAAAGGCACAGAACTCATTGGAAAAGGCCCCGTTTATAAGGAAAAAAGAGAGAAACATGATGCTGCATTAGCAGAACTACAAACGATCCGTACTGCTCATACCGCAACCATCGCCGAAACACAATCCAAAATTGCTGCGCTCAAAACAAAACAGGATACTCAGGTATTGGAAACACAGGTAATCATTGACAAATTTGATGGGCTGATGGCGCGGATCAATGCGCTAGACAAATTGCCCCGGATGCCTTCTTTTTTTATATTTCTCTTATTTCTAGCTATTGAGTCTGCTCCGATTTTGGCTAAATTACTTTCGCCCAAAGGCACTTATGACATCAAGCTCGACGATGAAGAAGCGATCGTAAAAAACTGGGCGGCACAGAACAAATATCAACGAAAAATGATGCGCGCAACTGATCGCGAAATTAATGATCAAGTCTATGGAGACTTGGCGTCCGAAGCAGAACTTTATGAACAAAGAAAACGTATTGCGCAATCTTTGTTAAAAGATCAGGCCCAAGGGTTTTATAATAGACAGCAGCGGGTTATAAACAGCTAAAAAATAATGGCTCTAGTTTACTAATAGCGTTGATGCCATAATAATAAAGAGTATATGATTTCTTAAATTCTAAAAATCAACGCTATTCAAAAATAGAGTCAAAATAATTAACAAAACCTTGTTTTTCATTAAATTACATGTTGAACTCATTTAGACTTTTCGCTTTTAAGCGAAAATTATTCATTTTTTAGCAAATGGGAAAAGTCTAAATGAGTTCGTTATTTATTGATTATCAAAAATATTTTTTAGGTTAATTATTTGTAAAATCTACTTATTACCTCTACATTTGTAGAATAATGTCTAAAAAAGTAGAGCATGCAATTATCTAAAGCGGAAGAACAATTAATGAAACATCTTTGGAAACTGGAGCGCGCTTTCATGAAAGACCTTCTTGATGCCTTTCCAGAACCAAAGCCCGCAACTACTACCGTAGCGACATTACTCAAAAGAATGAATGACAAAGG
>CAZYRG010000425.1:0-2066 GCA_964650425.1 uncultured Flavobacteriaceae bacterium | reverse complement strand
AAAAACTTAGAATAAGTAGATCTTGATAAAGACTGAATTCCACCCATAACCACACCAACTACACCTGCAGTGCAATAGAACTGTATTGGTTCTCTGACAAAAAATGCATAGACACAGATTCCCACCCAAATACAATTAATAAAAATCAAAACTGGTATGTTGCCATATTTCTTAGAAGCTCTAGAAGTGAAGAAAGCGCCACCTACTGCAACTAATTGAATAATTAGAATACTCACAATCAAACCCATAGTTTTTTCATCTTCTCCTCCCCAATTCACTTCCTGTTCTCCAAAATAAGTCGCTACTAACATTACCGTTTGCACAGCCATACTATACACAAAAAACGCGCCTAAATATTTTTTTAGTCTGATATTTTCTGCCATAGCATCCCACACTATTCTCAATTCTTTAAAGCCTTTAAAAATTATATCTTTAGTCACTTTATGCCCAGTACTTCCTTTTGGTAAATAATAATACGAATATTGACTAAAGGCAATCCACCAAATCCCTACTAAAACAAATGAATATTTCATTCCTATCATAGCATCTTCAAAATCAAAAATACCAGGATTCATTACCATTATCAGATTTAAAATCAACAGCAACACACTACCAATATACCCTAATGAATATCCCTTAGCACTAATTTTATCTTGTTGTTCAGGATACGCGATATCAGGCAAATAGGAATTATAAAAAACAATACTCCCCCAAAAACCGACCAAAGCAAAAATGTAAAAAAAGAGGCTAGTATAAATATGCTCTTTACTAAACCAAAATAATCCAATACAACTTATAGCACCGATATAATTAAAAAATCGCATAAAGGCTTTCTTATTCCCAACATAATCTGCAATGCCTGAAAGCAAAGGAGATGTTAAAGAAACAATAATAAAACCGATAGCTGTGGCATAATTAATTAATGGAGTGCTTCTGATAGAAGCTCCAAACACTTCGATAGTTTCTCCTTTTTCAAAGAGTGCTCCATAAAATATGGGAAATACAGCAGATGTAATGGTTAAATTATATACAGAATTAGCCCAATCATAAAAAGCCCATGCATTTAATAATTTCTTATCCCCTTTTTGAAGTGTTTTTTTCATTTATAAAAAATAAGCTGCTCCACATTTTTGTGGAGCAGCTTCTAAAATAATCAATATCTTTTAATTTTATATAAAGCCAGTGTTATTTAAAGCTTGTCACGCCAAATTTCCTAGCCTCCGCTTTTGCACCTGGCGCCCATGCCTTAAGATTCGCTATTCTTGTATCATTGGATGGGTGTGTACTCATAAATTCTGGTGGTGCTTGTCCTCCACTATTTGCTTTCATTCGTTTCCATAATTCCGCTCCTTCGTCAGGATTATAACCTGCAATAGCCATTAATGTCAACCCAATCTTATCTGCTTCCGTTTCATGACCTCGACTAAAAGGTAACATCACTCCAAACTGAGACCCTAAACCAAATGCTTGACCAACAATATTCTGGGTTGATTGACTCTTCCCACTCACTGCTATCGAGGTAGCAACTCCAGCTACTTGTTGTAATTGTCCTGCACTCATACGTTGTTGTCCGTGGTTTGCTAATGCATGTGCAACCTCATGTCCCATAATAGCTGCAATACCTCGTTCTCCAGCAGCAATAGGTAGAATCCCTGTATAAAAAACAATTTTTCCTCCTGGCATAGCCCACGCATTAACCGTATTATCATCCACCAAATTATACTCCCACTTGTAATCTTTTAAATATCCCGCATGACCATTAGCAGTAAGCCATCGTTCTGATGCTTTCGCGATTTTTTCCCCTACACGTCTCACCATTTCTGCATCTGCTGTTCCTTTAAGAACTTTATTTTCGCCCAGAAACTGATTGTATTGGGCAAAAGCAGCAGGCAGAATTTGTGTGTTAGGAACTATTGCTAGTGTCTTCTTTCCTGTAAAGGGATTAGTGGCACAGGATAATGAAAGCATAACAAAGCTCCATGCAATTATATGATTTTTGATTTTCATGTCTTGTTCAATTAATTTTTATTACTATTAAAATTACAAAAAAAGTATATTCCATAACC
>CAZYRG010000424.1:0-2066 GCA_964650425.1 uncultured Flavobacteriaceae bacterium | reverse complement strand
AATATATAAAATAGTTATAATACCGTATACTATAGCTTCTAATACCCCGCTGCTTGTCCATCTTTACGACTCTCAGAAGCTCCATGATACACCTTATTTTCGGTATCCCACAAAATTGCTTGGTATCCACCATAAATCCCCCTTGCAGTTCCCATTTTATGGCCTTTGTCCATCAACCCTCTAATGGTCGAATACGGGATTCCTGATTCCGTACGTATCATACCTGTATTTTCTGTTGTTTCTCCCATCGGACTTGCTCCCCCGGTATGATCCCATCGTGGTGCATCTCCTGCTTCTTGTAAGTTCATCCCAAAATCAACAAGATTCATTACAATCTGGGAATGTCCCATAGGTTGAAAATCACCGCCCATCACTCCAAAACTAACAAAGGGTTTCCCATTCTTGGTAATAAAAGCAGGGATAATGGTATGAAAAGGGCGTTTCCCCGGTTCATAGGTATTAGCTTGTCCCTTCTTTAGACTAAAGAGCTCTCCCCTGTCTTGTAGCATAAAACCTAATTTAGGTGGAGTCATACCAGACCCCATTCCTCTATAATTACTTTGGATCAATGAGATCATCGTCCCTTCCTTATCAGCCACGGTCATATAAATGGTCTCCCCTGCCGAAATTTCTCCTGCACTGTATTTCCCTGCTTTTTCGCCAATTTTCTTTCTTCTGTTTTCTGCATAGGTGTCTGATAATAATTCTTTTACTGGAACTTTGAAAAAATCCATATCGGCATAATATTTTGCGCGATCTTCAAAAGCTAATTTTTTCGCTTCTGTAAACAAATGTAGATGTTCTGCACTACCAAATTCAATATTCGAAAAATCATACCCTTTTAATATTTGTAGCATTTGAAGTGCTGCAATACCCTGCCCATTAGGAGGTAATTCCCAAACATCGTAGCCTCTGTAATTAACTGACACAGGTTCGACCCATTCGGATTTGTGGTCAGCCAAGTCCTTTTCAGAAAGAAATCCGCCTTGTTCTTTGATGAATTTCCCAATAGTTTTTGCGATATCTCCTTTATAAAAAACATCACGACCTCCTTCCGCTATTTTTTTGTACGTGTTAGCCAAAAATGGATTCTTATAAATTTCTCCTTCGTTGGGGAGTTTCCCTCCATTTTGTGCGATATAGGTATCTTTTATATTTGGAAAACCTTTTGATTCATAATACGGAATGCTTCGTTGCATGTACCAGGCAATAAGTTCTGTTAATGGAAATCCTTTTTCAGCATAATCAATAGCTGGCGCCAGTATTTCTGATATGGGTTTGGATCCAAACTTTTTGTGTAGCTCAAACCATCCATCTACAGCACCTGGAACACTTACAGGTAATGGACCGAGGGATGGTATTTTATCCATTTTTTGCTTTTCGAAATAATCTAGTGTCAATTTTTTGGGAGAACGACCACTGGCATTGAGTCCATACAATTTCTTTGTTTTTCCGTCCCAAACAATGGCAAATAAATCTCCTCCAATTCCACATCCCGTAGGTTCCATAAGTCCTAAGGCTGCATTTGCAGCAATAGCGGCATCGATAGCATTTCCTCCGTCTTTGAGCACATCAAGTCCAATTTGTGTGGCCAAAGGATGACTTGTCGCCACCATCCCATTTTGCCCTAATACTTCTGAACGGGTAGCAAAGGGTTCCCCCGTGACTCGGTCTTGGGCAACTGTTTGTTGAATAATAAATAAAAATAGGAAGTAGCTAATGAAGTTTTTCATCTGATTTTTGTTTTACACTATCAAAATACAATTTGTTACATAACTACAATTTTTCTTATAATATATGGGTTAATAAAATATTAAAAACAATTTTCCTCAGGGATGTATCGTGTTTTTGAATAAAACGAAGGTCTTCATGGCATTGTCAGTACTTTTGGCTGAAGCGTTCCGATTGGTAGTTGAAACATCATATACTCTTAAAGGAAATAAATCAACCCCTTCCCTCCTATTTATATGTCAATAATACAATTCAACCATCCATAACGACGATTGAACCCAATAACATTTTAAATACCGCATAAAGATGTGATATTTGACATATCATTTAACCCG
>CAZYRG010000423.1:0-2075 GCA_964650425.1 uncultured Flavobacteriaceae bacterium | reverse complement strand
AAAAACCAAGGGCGGAATCAAATTGCACACACTTTTTGACATTCAGACGCAAATATAGCACTAACTCTAGTTATTAGTATGGCTTCCTGTTCGGAAGACGGTGATAATCCTACTTCACAAAGCCCTGATGGGCAAGGCGGATCTTTAGCAACCTTTATCTTAAAAGGAGATTACCTCTATGTAGTAGATGAGCGTGATTTAAATGTTTTTAGCATTTCAAAAACCGATGAACCAGTTTTGGTCAACCAAGTACCTATAGGATTTAATATAGAAACGCTTTTCGGATACAATGATTATTTATACATCGGTTCTCGTAATGGTATGTTTATCTATGGCTTATCTAGCCCCGAATTTCCAAAAAAACTATCCAGTGTTGAACATTTTACTGCCTGTGATCCCGTCGTGGCAAACGAAACGCATGCCTATGTCACCTTGCACAGCAACATCGGTTGTGGCAATAACATTAACCTTCTTGAAATTTATGATGTAAACAAAGTAACTGAACCCATTCTTGTAAGTTCAAGAAATTTGATCAATCCAAAGGGGTTAGGGCTTTATGGAAATTATCTAATAGTTTGTGATGATGAAATAAAAGTTTTTGACGTTAGCGACCCTACAAAATCAAAGCTTATTAAAGCCATTGACAAAGAAGCATTTGATGTTATCATCAAGGATAATTTGTTAATAGCAATTGGCGATAATGGTCTGTATCAATATCGTTTGCAAACTACAGAAGAAGGAATTGAATATACTCCTTTGAGTACTATAGACATATAGCTCAAAATAATTGTAAAGCAAAACCGATCATAACAGTAGTTATGATCGGTTTTGCTTTGCTTTTCTTTTCTATTTCTTCACAAACTGAACTGTGCCTTCAAAACCTAACTTTGCGAAATAAATCAAGAATATATTTTTAAAAAATAACTACACCTCTTATTATAGATGCATTATTTTGATTGATTAATTATAAAATCTTTAATTAACTTATCATAGGCCTCACCACCTTTTTGAGGTAGATCCAAATGCCCAGCATTTTTTATAGGAACAAATTTCTTATCTTTTGATTTTAAGTTTTCAAACAACAGCTTTCCGTACTCAAATTTTATATTCTCGTCAACCTCCCCATGCGCTATAATTATAGGTTGCTCAATTTGTTGAACTGCATTGATCGGCGAAACTTGATAAGGATCAAAATCTGCAATTTTACCCGCTTCTGTTAATGATATATAGCATGCAGGTTTTAGCCCAATACCATACGTCATTTGTTTTTGATAATCGTAGACTATCTGATCCAGGTCTGTATATGTACTTTCTACAATTCCAAATTCAATTCTTTTGTCCAGCTCCAAGGCCTGAAGTGCAATAGCCCCTCCCATAGAATGCCCCCAAATACCGATTGGAGTGGAATCATTTTCTTTTTTCACAAAATCAATAATTTTAGAAATATCATATTTTTCTTTGAACCCATGTGTACAAAATTGTCCACCACTTTCTCCATGCCCTCTACTATCCATCAAAACTGCTTCTACTTGTATACCAGAAAGATTTTTTGCCAATTCTAATGCATGCTCTTTGCAGCTGCCTATTCCATGGGTATATAATACGATTGCTTTAGGTATAATAGAATCATTTTTTACCCAATACCCTTTTAACTGGATGGTATCTTCTACAACAATAGTAAGTACTTTGCTCGACAAATTGAGATCCTTAGGAGTCATTTTCAAAGAAACTCTAGGAGGTTTAATAATAGCATAAGGCAACATATATTTTGCCACATAAAAACCCGCGATTAATACTACTCCGATTACAAAAAGCAAGAAGTATGTGATTTTCTTTCTCATAATAACATACATTGTTCAAAAAAACAACCCGCTTTATGAATATCAAAAAACGGGTTACCTATATTGTTAATTATTCTATTATAATCTAATACTATAAAAATTATTATTCCTCAAGAAGTTCAAAATCTATATAGTTATAGTTCATATTACCCGTTTCTACCGTGTGAATGGTAAACGTTTGAAGCCCTTTTTCTAATTTGACTTTTGCCATCTCTTTTAGATAATTCCAATGAT
>CAZYRG010000422.1:0-2078 GCA_964650425.1 uncultured Flavobacteriaceae bacterium | reverse complement strand
AATCGGTTAGAATGGAACAGTAGCCTCTTTCCAGATACTGATAATGCATTTCAACTAGGCGGTTCTGCCTTACGTTGGGAAGCGGTATGGGCAACCGATGGAACCATCAATACCTCAGATCGTAGGGAGAAAAAAGATATTAAAGGATTAAACTATGGCTTACGCGAAATTTTAGACCTCAACCCAGTAAGCTTTCGCTGGAAAGCAAAACCCGAACAAGGAGAAAAACTAGGATTGATTGCTCAGGATTTATTAGAAATCATTCCTGAAGTTGTCAAAACACACGAATATATGACCATTGGGGAAGACGAAAATGCAACCCTTGAAAAAAAGGAATTGGACAGACTGGGTGTGTATTATACAGATTTGATTCCAGTACTCATCAAAGCCATCCAAGAACAACAAGAAATCATCCAATCTTATAAAAGCGAACAACAGCAAAACAAAGCTGCCATCGCCGATTTGCAATCACAAATGAATCAGCTTTCTGAGATAGTACAAACTAAAAGTTATGAAAAATAACCTATTCTTTTTAATGAGTTTTTGCTTTTACCTTCTGGGACAAGCGCAAAATAATATCAATTATAAAGCAGTCATTAATGACAATCAAGGGAGTCCATTATCCAATCAATTGGTTGTCATTCAATTTAGTATTCTAGAAGGAGATGATCAAACAATGGTATATTCAGAAAATCATACCCCTACTACGGATACCAATGGATTGATCATACTCAATATTGGAGAAGGGACCGTATTAAGTGGTGACTATACAGCTATTGATTGGGCATCAGATATTCATTTTCTAAATGTTCAGGTCAATTCTGGCGGTGGACTAATAGATTTAAGTACTACTCAATTCTTAACCGTTCCCTACGCCATTAGTGCACAAACAGCACAAAACGTAAATGGTCTGGAAGCTATCACTGAAGGGGGTTCAACGGGATGGCGTTTGGTAGGAAGAAATCCTGATTTTTTTGGAGATCTTGGTCCTGACGCTGTAGACTTAAGTCAGTCAGATAGTAATGCTGCCGAATTTGGAGCTTTGGGTTCTAATGCTGTCGCTTTAGGCTTTAGAACACGAGCAGAGAGTTTTTCCATAGCTGGTGGGTTTGATACTACAGCATCAGGGCTTGCTTCTATAGCTCTTGGTAATGAATCAACAGCCAGTGGATTAAGTGCTGTTGCTATAGGAAGTAGTGCTACAGCCCAAGGAGACGGTGCGGTATCCTTAGGCATACAAACTTTTGCTGGCGGAGAACTATCTCTGGCTATGGGTAATGTATCATTAGCAACGGGAAATCAATCCATAACATTAGGTTCTAATGTTAATGCACCTTCCTTTGCAGAAATTGCTCTAGGTACTTATAACTCAACGACAGGATACGTTCCTGCATCTACCACAAATTTTAATGCTAATGATCGTTTACTCGTCATTGGAAATGGTACTGCTTCCAATACTAGATCAAATGCACTTATTCTTTATAAAAATGGCGCTTTACAAGTTGGTGAAGAAAGTGAAGCATCAGGAGATCAATCTTTTGCATCAGGCAGATTTACAATAGCTTCAGGTACTAGAACTACGGCTATGGGAAATTTATCACGAGCCTTAGGAGATAGCTCTACAGCCTTAGGATTTGACACTACAGCCTCAGGACTTTCTTCTATTGCTATTGGAACTTCATCTGCGGCTAGTGGTGAAGGTGCTATAGCACTGGCAACATTGTCCAATGCTTCTGGAGATTACGCGATGGCTTTTGGTTTAGAAACAAGAGCACCATCCTTTGGAGAAACCGCAATGGGTGCATATAATACAGAATATACCCCTGTATCTACTTCAACTTTTGTCGATACGGATCGTCTATTCGTTATTGGAAATGGACCAGCTTCTAGTAATCGTAGTGATGCCCTCACTATTCTTAAAAATGGAAATACGGGTATTGGTACAAGTAATCCTCAAGAGCGCCTTCATATTGCTAATGGTCGTTTGCGCATTGGTACCGAAACCGTAGAAGATACCGGATCTAATCGTTTAGAATGGAATAGTAGTCTATTTCCCGATACTGATGATACTTTTCAGT
>CAZYRG010000421.1:0-2092 GCA_964650425.1 uncultured Flavobacteriaceae bacterium | reverse complement strand
GTCCGATTTGGGAAAAGAGCTTCTCTGATTATAGCTATGGATTTCGTCCGAAACGCGATGCGCACCAAGCTTTATCTAAAGCCAATGCGTATATCAACGAAGGTAGACATTATATAATTGATCTAGATTTGAAAGCATTTTTCGATCGAGTTCAACATGACTATTTAATGAGTCTGCTTCGCCAAAAAGTGAAGGACAAAACCTTATTGCAGTTGATAGGCAAGTTCTTACGCAGTGGTATTTTGGAAGATGGCTTAGTTAAGGCACGAGCAGAAGGCACCCCTCAGGGTGGTCCGCTTACGCCACCAACACAAAAGGTAATTTTGAGTTCTCCATAGATATTCCTTTAAAAAAAAGAGGAAAAAGGCTTTGATTATTTCATTAAAACAATTATCTTTATGAAAAATGAGAAGGTCATCAAAATCGGAATTAGCTCAGCGAATCAATCGTGCTTTTTTGCTTTTAGAACAGCAAGTCTCCTCCCACCAAGTCATACAAATTGTCAAAGAAGAATTTTCTGTTTCCCAAATTCAGGCTTATCGCTATGTGCAACAAGCCAAAAAAAATACTGCTTTACTCCCCGTACCAGAATCGACCAGACTTTTTACAACCAAGTTGACCGACAGTCTTATCGACCAAATAAAATTGGCTTCCAAATCTATGGAAATGCCAATCAATCAAGTGATAAGTCAGGCATTGGAAGATTATTTAAATCAACAGGGATATGGGCAAGAAAAAGAAGCACAAGGAAGTGGAACTTAACTATGAGTTTGACCGCTTGGGATTCAAAAAATTGTCAATGGTTTATGCTTTACTTGTGCCTTCAATTGACCAAGTGCCACAAGTTGTTCACCCTATAAATAAAGCAGATGAAATTAGCAGCGATATACACCAGAGTATCTTCGGACCAACAGAAGGAGGCACAGACCATAGAGAGTCAGGTTAGTAATTTATTAGAATTTGCCAAATTACATCACTATCAAGTACCAGCAGAATGGGTATTTAGAGATGAGGGGTATAGTGGTTCAATTTTAGAACGCCCTGGACTAGATAGAATAAGAGATTTGGCAGCAGAACAACAACTAGAAGCCGTGTTAATATATGCACCTGACCGCTTAAGCCGGAACTACGCCTATCAGATGATTTTAATGGAGGAGTTAAATAATCAGGGAGTAGAGGTGGTATTTATAAACAGTCCACAATCTGATAGCCCCGAATCTGCATTATTATTACAGTTTCAAGGAATGATTGCGGAATATGAGCGAGCTTTGATTCGAGAACGATCTCGTAGAGGCAAAAGACATAAAGCTAAATCTGGCGTAGTTAATGTTTTATCTGGTGCACCTTATGGTTACCGATATGTAAAAAAAACAGAGTTTACGAGTGCCTATTATGAAGTTATTGAAGGGGAAGCTAGGGCTGTACAAGCTATTTATAGGCTTTTTACCGAAGAATGCTGGGCAATTGGCAAAATTGGCAAGTGGTTAGAAGAACAAAAAATTCTTACAAAAACGGGGCGAACTAGGTGGGATAGGTCCGTTGTTTGGGCAATATTACGCAATCCAGCTTATATGGGTAAAGCTTGCTTTGGAAAAACTAAAACGGTTCAAAGAAAAAAGATTACTCGAAAACTTCGTCAAAAAGGAGGATATTCCGCCAGAAATAGTGCTCATGAAAGAACGCCTAAATCAGAGTGGATAGCAATTGATGTTCCAGCCATAATAGAAGGATACACATTTGATTTAGCTCAGGAACAACTACAGAAAAATAAGCAATTTGCTACTCGTAGAACCATAGAGCATACTTTGCTTAAAGGAATGATGGTTTGTAAACATTGTACTTATGCTTATTCTAGAACATCGACTCGTACTTCAAAAAGAAAAATATATTATTACCGTTGTCTCGGCTCAGATGGTTGGCGATATGAAAATGGGTCTAAATGTGATAGTAAACCAATAAGGCAAGATTATTTGGATGAGGTAGTTTGGCAGCATCTTATGGGTTTATTAGAAAACCCAGCATTAATTGGTCAAGAAATAAACAGAAGAGCCCAACTAATTGCAGCCAATGACCCCTTAAAAAAGAGGAGAGA
>CAZYRG010000420.1:0-2096 GCA_964650425.1 uncultured Flavobacteriaceae bacterium | reverse complement strand
GATTTAAGATGTTTTTTAGACGATTTAAGCCACTTTTAAGTAATTAACAAATGTTGATAATTTTAAGGCTTAATCAGCAAAAAGCTTTAAAATAGCTTCAGTATTTCTTATCTTTGATAGTACTCAAAATAGACGCAAAAGCGTCTTTTTTTTGTAAAATTTAGAACTTAATTTATTCAAAATAATGAGCGAAGAAAAAAAAGAAAGCTTTAACGAACATGGTTATTCGGCAGATAGTATTCAGGCTTTAGAAGGTATGGAGCATGTACGTATGCGCCCATCGATGTA
The DNA here is from genome assembly GCA_964650425.1 of uncultured Flavobacteriaceae bacterium. Classification (GTDB taxonomy): domain Bacteria; phylum Bacteroidota; class Bacteroidia; order Flavobacteriales; family Flavobacteriaceae; genus Aquimarina. The sequence continues at coordinate 1,808 of CAZYRG010000420.1, read as the reverse complement.
TATAGGTGACGTAGGTACTCGTGGGTTACACCATTTAGTGTATGAAGTCGTGGATAACTCTATCGATGAAGCATTAGCAGGACATTGTGATAATATTACTGTAACGATTAATGAAGATAATTCTATTACTACCGAAGATGATGGTCGTGGTATCCCAGTAGGGCTTCATAAAAAAGAAGGTGTTTCCGCATTAGAAGTTGTAATGACTAAGATTGGTGCTGGTGGTAAATTTGATAAAGACTCTTATAAAGTATCCGGAGGACTTCATGGTGTTGGTGTGAGTTGTGTAAATGCACTTTCAGAACGTCTTAAAGCAACGGTTTTTAGAGAAGGGAAAGTATACGAGCAAGAGTACGAACGTGGTAAAGCAATGTACCCTGTTAAACAAACAGGAACCACAGATAAGAGAGGGACAACTGTTACTTTTAAGCCAGATTCTACCATATTCACACAGACATTAGAGTATAATTACGATACCTTAGCAAGTCGTATGCGCGAATTAGCATACTTAAACAAAGGGATTACAGTTCATTTAGTAGACAAACGTCGTACAAAAGAAGATGGTTCTTTTGAAGGTGAAACATTTCATTCTAAAGAAGGTTTAAAGGAGTTTATACAGTTTTTAGATGCTACTCGCGAACCGTTAATGAAAAATGTAATTGCTTTTGAAGGAGAAAAGAATGGTGTGCCAGTTGAGGTAGCTATGATTTATAATACATCTTATGCAGAGAATTTACACTCTTACGTAAATAATATCAATACGCATGAAGGTGGTACACACCTCTCTGGTTTCCGTCGCGGTTTAACACATACGCTTAAGAAGTACGCAGACGGTTCAGGCATGTTAGATAAATTAAAGTTTGATATTGCTGGTGACGATTTCCGTGAAGGATTAACTGCTATTGTATCTGTAAAAGTACAAGAGCCTCAGTTTGAAGGTCAAACCAAAACAAAATTAGGTAACCGTGAAGTATCGGCTTCCGTTTCTCAGGCGGTTTCAGAAATGTTAACGGATTATTTAGAAGAAAACCCAGATGATGCCAAGACAATTGTACAGAAAGTAATTCTTGCAGCACAAGCGCGTCATGCCGCACAAAAAGCGCGCGAAATGGTTCAGCGTAAAACAGTGATGAGTATTGGCGGATTACCAGGAAAATTATCAGATTGTTCTGAGCAGGATCCCGCAAAATGTGAAGTATTTCTTGTAGAGGGAGATTCGGCAGGTGGAACAGCAAAGCAAGGTCGCGACAGAGCGTTTCAGGCGATTTTACCTTTAAGAGGTAAAATTCTTAATGTTGAAAAAGCCATGCAGCACAAAGTTTTTGAAAATGAGGAAATCAAGAATATTTTCACAGCTTTAGGTGTAACTATCGGAACAGAGGAAGATCCAAGAGCATTAAATCTTTCAAAATTAAGATATCATAAAGTGGTAATTATGTGTGATGCCGATATTGATGGTAGTCACATTGCCACTTTAATATTAACGTTCTTCTTTAGATATATGAAAGAGCTGGTAGAGAATGGTCACATTTACATTGCAACACCACCTTTATATTTGGTTAAAAAAGGTGCTAAAAAGCAATATGCGTGGTCTGATAAAGAGCGTGATGATATTGTATCAGGTTTTGGAGATGGTTCTAAAATTCAACGCTACAAAGGTCTTGGTGAGATGAATGCAGAACAACTTTGGGATACAACAATGAATCCTGAGTTTAGAACAATGCGTTTGGTTCAAATTGAAAATGGAGTAGAAGCAGATCGTATATTTTCTATGTTAATGGGTGACGAAGTTCCACCGCGTAGAGAAT
>CAZYRG010000419.1:0-2102 GCA_964650425.1 uncultured Flavobacteriaceae bacterium | reverse complement strand
TTAATTACTTAAATTTTGAGATACTTGATTAAAGGTAGTATCATCAAATCTGTAGGGCTTGAAATTATTATGGAGATCGGAAAGATATTCCATAGACTCTCCATAATTCTTGGGAGATTTTTTGTCATAATAAATAGCAGCGTTTCTCAATCCGTCATATTTAATAATACGAAGGGCGTTTATATCGATTAAGTACAAAATTCTATATCCTTTCGGGCAGTAGGAATTAAAAGTCTTAAAGTAATCAGCATTGTCCGCGACTGCCTTATCAATAATGTAATGAAATGGTTCGATGGCTCTTCCTTTATTATTTTCTTTGAATTTTTCAATGGTACGTATGGCTTCTTCTCTAGTGGGAGATACGCCAAAAACAATGTTTCCATTTAATGGATATGCTTCCCAAAGATATGCTTCTTTGTACGTATGTGTTTCCGCGTTTTTTTCAGCTTTAAATACCCTTTTTTGCCCCATTAGACTCACCGTTTTAAAGGTTAGTAAAAGTAAAATTAATGTTCTCATTGTGCGATTTGTTGAGTGGTTTTAAAATTAGTTTATCCTTGAATATAGTTTTCTTTATTTACTCTTTTATAGCGTGTTTTTTAGTTTAAATGTTAAACATAACGGCTTTAGAATGGGTTTATTTTTCAGATTAAAAATCTTTTTAACTTCATAATGATACCATAAAAAATGTATGATATTTTGAAGCTATTGAAAATGCATAGAATCTCTGATTATCATAAGCTATCATTTCACTAAGTTTTTTAATTTCACCATAGATTTCAAGCAGGGATTGAAAAAATACTAGCCCGTTTTTCTCGTGCCAATAGCTATTAAAGCATCATCAAACCCTGCTCGTCTTTAAGTATAAGTTATATTGAATACTGTAGATTAAATTTCGATATGTCAAAGCATAATAATCTAAAGAAAGTAGGTATACATTTCATAGTGAAAAACGTTGCGGCTAGAGGTCAGACTAAATACTATTTTTCAAATTCTTTTAATGTAGTTGTAATAATACGTATGCAGTCATCTAATTGCTCTTGATTCATTACTAGAGGCGGAGCAAAACGGATAATATTACCATGCGTTGGTTTGGCCAGAAGGCCATTCTCCTTTAACGCAACACAAATATTCCAAGCCGTACTACTATCTGGGCTATCGTTTATGACGATGGCGTTCAGAAGTCCTTTACCTCTTACTAGCGATACGATCGTAGAATTTTCGATATATTCTGAGAGTTTTTCTCTGAAATAAGCCCCCAAATCCCTAGCATTTTTAGATAATTGTTCTTCTTTAACCACTTCCAATGCAGCTACTGCTACAGACGCGGCAATTGGATTCCCTCCAAAAGTAGAACCATGTTGTCCCGGTTTAATGACATTCATGATTTCATTATCAGCTAGTACTGCACTCACTGGGTAAGCACCTCCCGAGAGCGCCTTACCTAGAATCAAAATATCAGGTCTTGAATAGGTTTCTTGCTGTTCGCAATGCCCAGAACAAGTACAATTACCACATACGGCTAGTAAGGAGCCTGTACGTGCTATTCCTGTTTGGATTTCGTCAGCGATAAAGAGGACGTTATTTTTGCTACAAAGGGCTTTTGCTTTGGCTAAAAAATCTATGGCTGGAGTATAGACTCCAGCTTCTCCTTGGATAGGTTCTACCAAGAAACCGGCAATATTGAGATTGTTTTCTAATGCTTCTTGGAGTGCATCGGTGTCATCATAGGGTATTTTAATAAACCCAGGAGTATAAGGGCCAAAGTTTTTTCGTGCATCCTCATCATTCGAAAAAGAAATAATAGTGGTAGTACGGCCATGAAAATTATTGTCGCAAACAATAATTTGTGCTTTGGTTTCTGGGATTCCTTTTTTCTCATAAGCCCACTTACGACATATTTTGATGGCAGTCTCTACAGCTTCTGCACCCGTATTCATTGGGAGTAGTTTATCAAAACCAAAGTATTCCGTCGCATATTTTTCGTATTGTCCTAATTGGTCATTATAAAAGGCTCTTGAAGTCAGTGTAAGTGTTTTTGCTTGCTCCATCATTGCGTTGACAATTTTTGGATGACAATGTCCTTGATTTACGGCCGAGTA
>CAZYRG010000418.1:0-2121 GCA_964650425.1 uncultured Flavobacteriaceae bacterium | reverse complement strand
TAGAGTTTATAATTAAGATTAAATTAAATGACGGTACTTGCCGTCATTTTTTGTATAATAGCAGTACTCCCTTTAGAGTCATGCTACATAATAGAGAGAATTGCTTGTGGCTTTCTTACCCTTTAGAAAATGAGTTTTGTTGCAAAGTATTTGAACAAAAAAACGCTCAAGCATACTTGAGCGTTTTTTTAAATTGTAATAATGTATTTGTGACCGCGAGCGGACAGAGTTCAAACTTTTTAAGAGAAGATATTAACTTAATTATCTCAAAATCAATACAAAATAAAAATAGGATTGAGCTGTTATAATTATTCCCATTTCATTTTTTGTAAACGTACCGCATTCAAAATAGCAAGCAGTGCAACACCTACATCTGCAAAAACAGCTTCCCACATTGTGGCTAATCCTCCAGCGCCTAATATAAGAACCACAATTTTTACCCCAAAAGCAAGAAAAATGTTTTGCCATACAATTCTCCGAGTAGAACGTCCTATTTTTATGGATCTGGCAATTTTTGAAGGTTGATCTGTCTGGATGATTACGTCGGCAGTTTCTATGGCAACGTCACTACCCAAACCGCCCATCGCAATACCTACATTGCTTATAGCCAAAACAGGCGCATCGTTTATACCATCGCCAATGAATGCTACTTTGGTACCTGGTTGCTGTTTTAGCTTTTCTACTTCGTTGAGCTTGTCTTCAGGTAACATTCCACCTTTTGCCCAATCAATGTTTAGTTCTTTAGCAACTTGCTGGGTTATAGAATCTTTATCGCCAGATAGCATTATAATCATATCAATTCCTGATGCTCGTATTTCTTTTATCGCTTGATGAGCATCTTCTTTCAACTCGTCGGCGATGGTTACGTAGCCTGCAAATGCGCCATCTATACCTACCATCACAATGGATTCTACAATGCTGTCGGTTTCCGATGGGACTTCTATTTGATTTGCTGTCATCAAAGCTTTGTTTCCCACTAATACCGTTTTTCCATTTACGGTACCTTTTAAACCTTTACCTGCGATTTCAGAAACATCAGTCGCTTCGTAGTCTGCTCCTTCGTCTTTGTATTCCATAATGGCTATGGCTATCGGATGCGTGGATTGCTCTTCCATTGCCATTATATATTTCATAAATTCCGCTTTCGCGAAAGCGGAACCAGTAACAATTTCCTTAATCTTAAATACTGCTTTAGAGACCGTACCAGTCTTGTCCATCACCACGGTATTTACCTTGGTCATCGTGTCAAGGAATGACGCACCTTTAAAAAGGATACCATTGCGAGAAGCTGCTCCCAAACCACCAAAATAACCCAACGGAATTGAAATAACCAATGCACAAGGACAAGATATCACAAGAAATATCAGCGCACGATACAGCCAATCCTGAAACACATAATTCTCCACAAAAAAGTAAGGTAAGAACGTCAAACCGATGGCAAGAAACACCACAATTGGCGTATAGATTCTTGCAAATTTCTTGATGAATAACTCGGTTTTTGACTTACGTGCGGTGGCGTTTTGCACCATATCAAGAATACGGGCTATAGAACTGTCCTTAAACTCTTTAGTGGTTTCAATTTCGATAACGCCATCCAGATTAATACTTCCTGCAAAGACAGATGCACCTTTTTGAACTGTATCTGGTTTGCTTTCTCCGGTAAGAGCAGCCGTGTTAAATGATCCTTTGTTTGAAAGTAAAATTCCATCCAAAGGGACTTTTTCGCCCACACGAACTTGAATTTTAGAGCCTATTTCTACATTTTCTGGATCTGCGGAAACATAATCGCCATCGCGATACACCAGCGCTACATTGGGACGCACATCGAGTAATGCTTTGATATTGCTTTTTGCTCGATTTACTGCCGCCTGCTGAAATAGTTCGCCTACGGCATAAAATAACATTACTGCAACACCTTCGGGATATTCTCCTATGGCAAATGCGCCAATGGTGGCAATGGACATCAATAAAAATTCCGTAAAGAAATCTCCGTTTACGATACTCTTCCAACCTTCTTTTATCACAGGAAAACCTACAGGAATATATGTAACTGTGTACCACACCATACGCACCCATCCTTTAAAAAATGGGAAGGTGTCAAAATAGTCAACCGCAATACCT
>CAZYRG010000417.1:0-2123 GCA_964650425.1 uncultured Flavobacteriaceae bacterium | reverse complement strand
TTACAAAGGCATATTTTCAGCAAAAGCTGTAATATCCCCTTTTATATTTTGCAAGTAATCGATATCATCAAAACCATTCAACATATTATCTTTTTTATACGAATTGATGTCAAAAGATTCTTTGTCGCCTGTTGTTTTTAATGTAATCGTTTGTTCCGGCAAATTTACTTCCAATTCTGTCGTAGGATCTGCCTCGATTGCTGCAAAAATCTTGCTAGCAAAATCAGCGCTTACTTGTACAGGAAGCACTCCGATATTCAAACAGTTATTTTTGAATATATCTGCGAAGAAACTAGAAACTACACAACGGAATCCATAATCGTACACTGCCCATGCAGCATGCTCTCTAGAAGACCCAGATCCAAAGTTTTTTCCTCCAACCAAGATTTTTCCAGAATATTTGGAATCATTAAGTGGGAAATCTGTTTTTGGGCTATCATCACCATTATATCTCCAATCACGAAATAGATTATCTCCAAATCCTTTACGCTCTGTCGCTTTCAAAAAACGTGCTGGGATGATCTGATCCGTATCTACATTTTCTATCGGTAGTGGCACTGCACTACTAGTTAATATATTAAATTTATCGTATGCCATTTTCTTTAGTTTTGAGTTGTGAGTTCAGCGTTCTGACTCTGAATTCTATATTATGCCGTAGCTGCCTCCATCAATTCTCTAGGGTCAGTAACCTTTCCAGTTACTGCAGCTGCAGCTGCCACAAGTGGACTTGCTAATAATGTTCTAGAACCAGGTCCTTGTCTTCCTTCAAAATTTCTATTCGAGGTACTTACTGCATATTTGCCAGCAGGAACCTTATCATCATTCATGGCCAAACATGCCGAACATCCCGGTTCTCTTAGTTCAAAACCAGCTTCATTAAAAATAGCTAATAGCCCTTCTTCTTTGATTGCTGTTTCTACTTTGTGCGAACCTGGCACTAACCAAGCCGTAACATGATCTGCCTTTTTGCGCCCTTTTACAATCGATGCAAATGCACGGAAATCTTCTATACGTCCGTTAGTACAACTTCCGATAAATACAAAATCAATCTTTTTACCTATCATAGAATCTCCTTCATTGAAATCCATATAACCAAGTGACTTTGTATAAGTAGTGGCACCACCTTGCGCTTCTCCTGCAGTAGGAATACTTTTTGAAATCCCTAATCCCATACCTGGATTCGTTCCATAGGTAATCATTGGTTCGATATCCGAAGCGTCAAAAGTCAATTCTTTATCAAAGCTAGCGTCAGCATCTGTGGATAAGGTTTCCCAATAAGTCATCGCTTTATCCCAAGCAGCACCTTTTGGTGTGAACTCACGACCTTGCACATAATCAAAAGTCTTTTGATCTGGAGCAATCATTCCTCCACGAGCACCCATTTCGATACTTAGGTTACAAACGGTCATTCGACCTTCCATGGTCATGTTTTCAAAAACCTCTCCAGCATATTCTACAAAATATCCTGTAGCACCTGATGTGGTCAATTTTGAAATAATATATAAAGCCACATCTTTTGGTGTTACCCCAAAATTCAGTGCTCCTTTTACATTGATACGCATGCTTTTTGGTTTCGGCTGCATGATACATTGCGTAGAAAGTACCATCTCTACTTCTGAAGTTCCGATTCCGAAAGCAATTGCTCCAAAAGCACCATGTGTAGAGGTATGAGAATCTCCACAAACGATGGTAGCGCCAGGTTGTGTAATTCCATACTCTGGTCCTACAACGTGAACGATTCCATTCTTTTCATGTCCTAGACCCCAATGAGAAATTCCATATTCCTTGGCATTTTCCTCCAACGCTTTTAATTGATTTGCAGAAAGTGGATCTTGCACTGGCAAATGTTGATTAATCGTTGGTGTGTTGTGATCCGCCGTTGCGAAAGTACGCTCTGGGTACAATACGCGAACACCTCTGTTTTTTAATCCTAAAAAAGCAACAGGACTGGTCACTTCATGCACCAAATGGCGATCGATAAAAAGTACGTCTGGTCCACCTTCAATCTTTCTCACTACGTGTGAATCCCATACTTTATCAAATAATGTCTTACTCATTTTTATGGTCTCTTTTACATTAAATTAGTAACATACAATCCAAAAAAAAGGATGTTGCATGTTAAG
>CAZYRG010000416.1:0-2153 GCA_964650425.1 uncultured Flavobacteriaceae bacterium | reverse complement strand
GTACTATAAGCATGGCTTATTTTGAGCTCGTATTATTCTTGATACTAGCTTTTATGGCTTGTAACTCTTTCTGTAATCTTTGTACCTCTTGCTTATTTTCTATTTCTATTTTAGTGATTCGCTCTTCTAGTTCTTGATTACTAATGCTTTTAGCATCTGTAAAAATATATTTAACGATACTAAATAATGTAAAAAGAAAACTAACTGAAACTGCAGTTATTAAAAAATAAAGCAACTTACGTTCTTTTGTACGAGATACTTTTTGGGTATGGATTAAGCTTTCTTTTTCGTTAGCAGAGAGTTTTTTAGAATTAGCTAATTGTTCTAAGAAAATGTCCCATTTTTCTTCTTCGGCTATATAGATATCCTTAAAGCCACCCTCTTCAACAAACTCTTTAGTACTGGCAGTGGCAGAAATCATAAATATCATAGCTTCATTACCACTCATAATATCAATGAGTTTGGGGTTAAAATCTATAATTTCTCTAATTATTTTTTCTGTATATTCTAAACTATAATTTGGTCGTAGAAATTCATCGTAAAGTAATTGAATTTCAAAATAATCATCTGTTTCAGATGCATATTCTAAAAATTTGTCCTTTAATTCCGCTTTAAAAAATTCACTCATTGTAGGTCGGGAAGTTGAAAAATTTATAGGGAAACTCATTAGACAATTACAAAGTTATAGGAATTTAAAAAATAAGTCATACCTAATGCAAAAGAATTATTAGAGTAATTACTCTAAATGTTATTCTACTCGGTTGCTTTTCGCTTTTCTAAAGCTTCTCTCACTTTACCAGCGCGCTCTTCTGTAATATCATAATTACGCATTACATACATGGCAGCTAGTGTTCCAAGGATAGGGAAAAAACTATAAAATAGGCGCATACCTGTAACCGCTCCTTCTGGTTGCGTTGGTGCATCTGGCACATAGCCTACCCAAGCCATAAACAAACCACTTAATAATCCAGCAATAGCGAATCCAAACTTAACCATCCACCAATAAATTGCTCCAAAAGCGCCTTCTCTTCTTAAACCTGTATTTAATTCATCTAAATCTATAACATCTGCTGTCATAGACATCATTAAAGTAAACAGACCTCCTATCCCAAAAGAGAAAAAGGGTAAGGCAAATAAAAACATATAAGGTTTACCTGGAATAAACAAAAACCAAAATAATATATAACCAATAACCGAAATACCTTGAGAAAGCATGAAAGTTTTTTTCTTTCCTATCTTTTTAGAAATTCTATCTATTATTGGAATTACCAAAAATGTAGTTATTAAAGCACCTACACTGCCATGTAAGGTGGGCCAAATCCCTGCAGCACCTGCATCACCATTAAACATGTAAGAAACAATGATAAAAAATGAAAATGCAGCTATAGTATAGAAAGAATTGTATATCAAAAAAGTTGCAAGGCACAGTTTTTTAAACTGAGGTATACGAAAGGCTTCCTTAAAACTTTCGGCTATTTTACGTAGACTATTTGAAATATTACCCCTATTCACTGGCATAAAGTCTGCCCTATCTATGGTGGATTTACTTTTAATAAAAATAGCAGGTATTATAGCTAATACGGTACAAAATAGTGCAACATAGTACGATAGTTCTCTACTGGCTGCTGGGGCATTTTCAAATAGCTCTACATCATAGATGATAATCCAAAACCAAGGAACAATTACCCAAGCCCATTGACCAATCATCTGGGCTACAGCCATTATACTGGTTCTTTCATGAAAATCATCACTCATTTCATAGCCCATTGCCACATAGGGTACACTAAAAATGGTGAGTCCTAGATAAAAAATAAAAGACCAAATCATGAAATAGGTAAAGTTATAAGTCAATCCATTTTCAGGATATAATTGCCACATTGCAACAAAAGCTATTCCCATTAATATTCCACCAGCAAAGACATAATGCCTGCGTCTCCCCCATTTAGATTTTGTATTGTCCGAAATAAATCCCATTATGGGATCGGTAAAAGCATCAAATAAACGTGGTGCAAAGAATATGATTCCCCACATCCATGCTGGAAAACCTAAGCCTTTTACTAAAACGACCATAAAAATTTGCAATGCTGCCGGAAACATTTGATTGGCGAGCATTCCTAATCCAAAAGCAATTTTTTGACCCATAGGGACTTTAG
>CAZYRG010000415.1:0-2163 GCA_964650425.1 uncultured Flavobacteriaceae bacterium | reverse complement strand
TGAAGCCCTTTTTCTAATTTGACTTTTGCCATCTCTTTTAGATAATTCCAATGATGCCATTGACGAAAACCTACTGTATCCGATGCAACATAGGTGTTAGGGATTTCGATTGATGGCGCAACCATTTGGTCATTTACCGCCAATCCGATTTTGGCATCTTTATTAGCTGTGTACATCAACCCTAATAAATACGTCCCTTTTTCTTTTACATCAATAGTATATTTGACCCATTCACCAGGTTCTGTCCAACCAATATAGAGGTCATCTTTTACCGGATCTACTAAATTATAAGGGCTATTGTCTATCGGCGGATCTCGAAACTTCGTATATGAAATATCAACAGATTCTTTCATTCTAAACTCATGCAAATAAGTTCCATTAGGCTTGTTATAAGCACCACTCCCAGAATTAGTTGCATCTGTTTCATGATATGCTACTCCTTCGCCTCCAAAATCGTAATATTCACATTGCAATTTCCCAGGCACTTTTTGTGCGCCATCTTTATACACTTCATTTTTAAAAGGTGTCCCTTTGTAAGTACCCAAAGTATTGGTTTGCTTACAAGCAACTTGAAGTGCGATAAGTGCTACAAATGAAATTAAAAGGGATAATTTTGAGATGAAATTTTGTTTGGCCGTACTCATGTTACTTAATCCCATTCTGGAAATTGTGTTTTATTTAAATCTAAAGTTGCTAATGTTTTCATATCATCTTCGGCAAGTTCAAAATCAAAAATATTAAGATTTTCGATCATATGCGCTTTTTGCTTAGATCTTGGAATAGCAACAACTCCACGTTGAAATTGCCATCTCAAACACACTTGTGCATTACTCTTATTATACTTTTTGCCTATAGCAGCAACAGTTTCGTTCTCAAAAATTCCGTTTCTACCAGCCGCAAAAGGAGACCAAGCTTCCATTTGCGTAGTGGTGTCTTTTAAAAATGGATACAAATCCTTTTCTTGGAAAAACACATGTGTCTCAATTTGGTTAATCACGGGCTCCATTTTTGCATAGGATTTTAACTCTTTAAGCTGTTCTGATGTGAAATTACTCACTCCAATGGCTTTAATTTTACCCGCCTCACACAACTCTTCCATAGCTTTCCATGAACCTTTTACATCCCCCTTTGGACGGTGGATAAGATATAGATCTAGGTAGTCCACTTGTAATTTTTTTATGGTTGTTTCAAAAGCTTTTTTAGTCCCTTCATAGCCTGCATCATCGATCCAAAGTTTTGAGGTGACAAATAATTCCTTTCTATCGATACCACTTTTCTTAATCCCTTTCCCTACTGCTTCTTCATTTCCATAAATATGAGCCGTATCTATTAAACGATATCCAACAGAAATTGCATCAGATACACTGTTCACTCCAACCTCATCAGTTAATGTATTCGTACCAAAACCAAGCATCGGCATTTGCACACCATTATTAAGCTTTACCATCGGGATAGACACTTCTTTGTTGGGGTCGAGAATCGCTCCAAACATTTGCGAGCCTCCCAAACCAAAAACAACAGTTCCTAAAGCTACTTTTGTCGTTCCTTTTAAAAAATCTCGACGATTTAATCCATTCTTATTATTTTTCATTTTCTTGCTATAAAATTATCGAATCTTCGTTTCTCTTTGGGTATAAATCTTCTAGAAACGATCGCTAAATATATATAATATCGACAACAATACTCCTGTATTTTTTATAAATCCCAAATGCTTTTGACTATTTATTTCAAAAAACCGATCATATCCTTTAGTATCTTGTGATCGGTTTTTTGAAATTCGTTTATAAAGGTCTAAGCGTAACTTTCGAATGCCAATACTAGTAAAAATAAAACAACAACATTATTTTTTCATTTGGTTGGATTTAGTTTGCATACTACGTTTTCTTTTAAAGCATGTTTAAAAACCCTACTTCCCGATTGCCAATACTTTGCCAACCATGGCGTCACTTCAAATGAGTAAGATATCTCGATATCATACCAATTTGAAGTATAGCCAGAACGACAAATTATTGAAAATCAGTTTGCATTGTTTTTAAACATGCTCTTACCGAAACTATCACTCGTATGATTTTATAAAAGTCAGAATGAGTGAACAGTCTTTTTGAACTAGGGGTCGATTATTTTGTTACTCTTGCCATTCAAAAAAATCTATTGTTATTTAAA
>CAZYRG010000414.1:0-2166 GCA_964650425.1 uncultured Flavobacteriaceae bacterium | reverse complement strand
GTGTTTCTGTAAAATTGAAGGTCATAGGACCGTTACCAAATAATTGATCGTTGTATAACAATTTGATGTGTTCTTCTTCGGGAATATCACTGAAAAATAACAGGACTCTTTTAAAAGGTGCTAGTTTGAAATTTCGCTCAAAGGTGACACCAGAACAATTGATGGTATCGCCAGATGCTGTAATCGCTTTGAAATCATCTTTTAGCCCAAAAGCCATATGCTTTACTGAAGCTTCATAGGACTTGGCCGTATATTTTTCTTTTAATAAATCATCCTTTTCTACGTGTTCAAATGTGATTTCGAGTACACGTTCCTTGCTCATGGATTGATAGATAGAATCCACTTTTTTAAGATCAGTATCTCCTTCGTTTTTTAGAATATAATACTGTAATGGTACCATGGTGGCTTTGTAGGACATATCATCAATAAAATGAGATATGGTCTTAGATTTCCATCCCATTTGCTCCAAATGAAATAGCTTTTCTTCTAGAATAGTACTTGGTGTTTTTTGTGCTTTTTGGCAAGAAAAAAACATAGCTATCGCTAGTATAAGGAGATTATTTTTCTTTTTATACATCATAATTCAAAGAGTAATTTTTGTGTTTTTTTGAGCTTATTTAGTCAGTAGCTTTTCCAACTTCTCAAAGCGTTCTTCTGTCTTTTTATTGAGCTCTTTTTGCTTTTTTAATTCTTTTTCCTGTGCAAGGGTATACAGGGTAAGCTCTTCTATTTTTTCGAGTAATTTTAAATTCATCTCTTTGAGATTGATTCCATTTTCCGCCATTTCTGCCGCAGAGGGGATATTAGGCAGATGTCCATTGGTGTTAATGTGCGCTTGTACTTCGTCTAAAGTTTTGAGCTGGTAATCTTTATAGAATACATAATCCGGAGCGAGTGCTCCTTCTAGATCAATATTGACTTCTTTGGCGTGAATTTTTCCGTTTACAGTAAGGCTGTAATCATTTTCAGCTATAGCAGTACCGATTACCAGTCTAGAATCCGCTTGTGCTAATTTTAATACTGGACTAGAATAATATCCTGGGGCACCTCTAAAAGGAGGTGAGTAGGTTTGTATAAAACTTAGTAATTCGGCTCCGTCAGGATTTAAATACCGAAAAGAGGTTCTATAATTGCTAAATATTGAAAAAGATCTAGGTTTGAATTCGTAATCGTATACAGAAGTTGTAACACCGACATCATCTGCTGCTTGTGCTCTTTTCGTTTTGTTAACGCTCCAATTAAAATAGCGAGTATCGTTTATATATGAAGCTCCGATCCCGAACATAGAAGTAGTAAACTCTTCTTCTGTAATGTCAAAATCACCTCTTACTTTTGCAGTGCCATTCACATCTAGTGCTACAGAAGGATTTGTTTTTCCAATCCCTACATTACCACCTTCAAAATAAATATTGTCTCCATTGTTTAGCCAAGCGATGTTATTATTGTCTTCTGTATTACCACTCCCAGCTGTACTATCTCCCTCAATTAATTTTGCTATTGTAGGCTCATTTCCATTGACCTCATCTATTCTGGGCTGAAAAAACAATTGACTATCACTCGTATTAAAACTGTTATATTGGTAACTACGAACGGCTAGGTTAATAGCATCTGGGGCAAACTTAAATGTATTATACATGGTTGTGCTCGTTCCTGCATCTTTATCATGAATACTTCCTAACAAAGGATCACCAGTATGATCTGAAGGATGGACATACGCTACAACCAAATACCATTTGTCTATTGCTGGCAAGGCGCTCGCCGTATATATTGGAGCGGTGTTTGGACTCCCCCCCAGCTTAAAACCTACATATTGACCACTAGAGTTTTTCGAATAATATCCAAAATAGTTCCTTCCTTCCAGGGAATTTGTTTGCTGTACCCAAACCGAAATCCGATAGGTTTTAGACGGGTCGATTGTTACATAATTTGTTGTAAATCCTCCTACTGGAGCATTTTGACCATCAGGAACAGCTTTCCAAAGTACATCTTGTTCTCCAAAGGGGTTTGCACCTAGTTCCGTACTATTGTTTGATTGTTGTCCATAAAAATTATAGCCATTTGGCAGTTCGCCAGCTGTCCAGCCTTGGTTTAGTAAATTTTGAGCAAAAATTGTTGATGAGCAAACCAAGAGGAGTAAAAGTGCAATATGTTTCATTGTATTATTTT
>CAZYRG010000413.1:0-2175 GCA_964650425.1 uncultured Flavobacteriaceae bacterium | reverse complement strand
AAGGACTCTGTACTGGAGATGAACAAATTGTTCTGGAAATCTATAAAATGTGTTTCCGATGGGCGTGGATATGACATCCATGCCTCATAAGAGTAAGCAATTAGAGTAAGAAATAACATGCGCGGACTAAATCCTGGCTATCGAATTAATAAAGACTGCAGTGCAAAAAAAATCTCCAGTATCAATACATTTTTTTAACTAAAAAATATCCTAAAGGAAGCACTAGCAAAAGTAACCACCACGAACTCCATGAAGAACTAATTGGCAGAGGAGCAGTATCCCCCAATAGCACAAAAGATGCCCAATAATAAGGTGACGTTTCAGAAAGTGAATGATTTTGTAGGTAGACAAGCTTAGCATTATGTAAAGCAGTAGATTTGGCTTGTCCTCTATGGAGATTTTTATAAAAAGACTTCATAAGCGTAGCAGTAGATTGATCATCCACGCTCCACAATGAGGACACAACACTCTGTGCACCCGAATGAAAGAAACCACGTGCCAGACTCATCACGCCTTCCCCCGTTTCTTGCGATCCCAAAAGCGTATTGCAACCGCTCAAAACCACCATCTGGGCATTGGTAGTAGTAAGGGAGAGTTCGTCTTGTAACAATTTTTCATTTCTAAATGCAACCCAAGGTGCAATCGAATCCTGTGCATCCGCATGGGTAGCCAGATGGATGATATCTTTTTGTGACAAGATCTCTAGGAACTGCTTTTTGGTTGCTTGTCCTTCTAGATAGTTAGAAGTTTCGAAATGGGAGCTACTATCAACCAGTTCCTGTGGACTGTTGATTAATGGCACCAAAGTACTATCAGCAAAAGTAACTGGCGCAAAACCTGCAAAAGAAGGCTGTTTTTCTGGACTAAGCTTTTGGATGTTTGCTAAAAAGGCATTGGAATAGGCATAACTGATTTCGTTTTCCTGTAACCAATAGTTGCTATTAGGGCTTGCACTTGTTTTTAAAGCTTCAAAAGGTAAAAAGTGCAAATAATTATCTGGGATGATGCGTAGTTTTTTATCCTTGATCAAAGTCTTGATCTTGTTCGGCACCAAGCTTTCATATACGGCAAAAGCAGCAGAAGTATAGACTTTTTGATCTGATGCGATTGCAAAGGGTTTTTTCATGAGTCCAATCACATTTTGAATCTTTTCTTTCAAGTGCTCCGCATCTTTGAGCTTAAAAAACTTCACATCTTTATTCGTGATCAATAATCCATAAGCTGGGTGATGCGTTTTGACTCCGTAAGCACAATTGGGAATGACGGGAGTATAGCCGTTTTCTGGAGTGATTTTACTGTAATCATCATACTGCCCGATGTTATACATCAAAACAGCTGTATTTGGATCTAGTGAATTTTGTACTTCGTTAAGAGACAATATTGGAGATTCGGTTTTTAGGGATTTGTAGGACACATGCTGACTTGCAATGCTGTCCTGTAGGTTTTGTAATTCCCGTTCTATTGCAAGCTGTAGGATCATCACAGAATCCTTATTTTTAGGAGCACTATGTTTTAGCGAATACCCCTCTTTTTTGAGTTGAATCTCACGCTGAATTATGCTGTCGGGAAGTGTCAAAGACTGACGTAATTGCTGTGTTTTAAGATCTTCGGTAAGGAGTAAGGCTTTGTTTTTTTCCATAAAGTAAAAGGCCTGCTCTGCATCTCCTGCTAGATAACAGGCTTCAATAGCTTTGCCATAGAGCTCAGCACTCTGTTTACGCCAAAAGAGTTTGGATTGGAATTCTCTACTTTCGATGCGGATGAGGTCGATGAGTTGGTCCGCGAGGTGGAAGTTTTTAATTGATTTTTTTAGAGATTCTCTTCTTTTTGTTAATAAATATTTTTTAAAATATACTATAGCTAAATCTCTAACTGCTAAAAGTGCTATTTCCTTTTCAGTACAATCATAAAAATCAAGGATTTTTATTTTATTATCCTTCCTATTAGAATTCTGAAGAATGTAGTTAAAGGATTTGTATAACATTTTTAGCGCGTTGTTATATTCTTTCTGAATCCCAAAACAATAACCTATCATTAAATGGTTATGATATAAAGTTAGACTATCTTTATTTTGATTGTAACTTATTGATTTTTTTTGATACGCAATTGATTTTAGTGGGTTGGTTGAATCATATGCACCACCTAAATAACTATAAACATCAGCAATTTGTAAAG
>CAZYRG010000412.1:0-2185 GCA_964650425.1 uncultured Flavobacteriaceae bacterium | reverse complement strand
CTATAGTAGCTAACTTTTCTGTAGTTTAGTTGTAAGAAAGTCAAAAACCATTATTTATATTTAGGAATCTATTACTATGGCGTTACCATGGTATCGTGTTCATACTGTTGTTTTAAATGATCCCGGCAGACTGATTGCAGTTCACATTATGCATACAGCATTAGTAGCTGGTTGGGCTGGATCAATGGCACTATATGAATTAGCTGTATTCGACCCTTCAGATCCTGTTTTAAATCCAATGTGGCGTCAAGGTATGTTTGTTATGCCTTTCATGACTCGTTTAGGAATTACTGATTCATGGGGTGGTTGGAGTATTACAGGTGAAAGTGTATCAAATCCTGGTCTTTGGAGTTTTGAAGGTGTAGCCCTATCTCATATTGTTTTATCAGGTATGTGTTTCTTAGCAGCTATTTGGCATTGGGTATATTGGGATTTAGAACTTTTCCGTGATCCAAGAACTGGAGAACCTGCTTTAGATTTACCAAAAATCTTTGGAATTCATTTATTGCTATCAGGTCTATTATGCTTTGGGTTTGGAGCATTTCATGTGACAGGTTTATTTGGACCTGGAATTTGGGTTTCAGATGCATATGGGATTACAGGTAAAGTGCAACCAGTTGCTCCAGAATGGGGTCCAGATGGTTTTAATCCATTTAACCCAGGTGGTATTGCTTCTCATCATATTGCTGCTGGTCTTTTTGGTATTCTTGCTGGTATCTTCCATCTTACAGTTCGACCACCGCAACGATTATATCGCGCATTAAGAATGGGAAATATTGAAACAGTTTTATCAAGTAGTATTTCAGCGGTTTTCTTTGCTGCTTTTGTTACTTCAGGTACTATGTGGTACGGTGCAGCTGCAACTCCAATTGAATTATTTGGTCCAACTCGTTATCAATGGGATAGTGGATATTTCCAACAAGAAATTGAGCGTCAAGTAGAAACTTCTGTCACTACAGGCTTATCAGAAAGTCAAGCATGGTCAAGAATACCAGATAAATTAGCATTCTATGATTATATTGGAAATAACCCAGCAAAAGGTGGTTTATTCCGTGCCGGTCCCATGGATAAAGGTGATGGAATTGCTGAAGCTTGGTTAGGCCATCCGATCTTCCGAGATAAAGAAGGAAGAGAGTTAACAGTACGTCGTATGCCAGCTTTCTTTGAAACATTCCCAGTAATTTTAGTTGATAAAGATGGTATTATTCGTGCAGATATTCCATTCCGTCGTGCTGAATCAAAATATAGTATTGAGCAAGTAGGGGTTAGTGTCGATTTTTATGGAGGAAAATTAAATGGACAGACATTTAAGGATGCTCCAACAGTGAAAAAATTCGCTAGAAAAGCTCAATTAGGTGAAGTTTTTGAATTTGATCGAACAAGCTTAGAATCTGATGGTGTATTCAGAAGTAGTCCTCGTGGTTGGTATACTTTTGGCCATGCTAACTTTGCTTTACTTTTCTTCTTTGGTCATTTATGGCATGGTGGACGAACTATTTTCCGTGATGTATTTACTGGTATTGGCGCTGAAGTTACAGAACAAGTAGAATTTGGTGCATTCCAAAAACTTGGTGATAAATCAACAAAAAAACA
Source organism: uncultured Flavobacteriaceae bacterium (assembly GCA_964650425.1). Lineage (GTDB taxonomy): Bacteria > Bacteroidota > Bacteroidia > Flavobacteriales > Flavobacteriaceae > Aquimarina. The sequence goes on along the minus strand of CAZYRG010000412.1, from coordinate 592 downwards.
AGGTGCTGTATAGTTAACAATTCATTCTTTATATTTAAAAATAGGATCAATCAATGGAAGCTTTAGTTTATACATTTTTACTTATTGGTACTTTAGTAGTAATTTTCTTTGCAGTATTTTTCAGAGAAACACCTAGAATTCTTAGAAAATAGAAAAATTTCTAGCTATTATTCAAAGTATACTATTTAGCTAGATAAATTAGGATAACAGTCTTTAACCGTATTCCTTTGTTTAAAAATTTAAAAAATAAAACCATAAATTTGGTTTTATTTTTTAATCTTCATGCTCTTCGAACGGATCACGTAAATTTTTTGCAGACGGTCCAAATGCTGTATAAACCGAATATGCAGTAATTCCTAAGAGTAAACTTGAGACAAAAATTACAATAATAGTTGCTGTTTCCATGTTATATATTTATATAAATTAACAATTTAGTATTATATAACACATATTAGAAAAATTAATTTATTAAAATTAAATATTTTTATGGCATTACGAACAAGATTAGGGGAGCTTTTACGCCCATTAAATTCTGAATATGGTAAAGTAGCACCAGGTTGGGGAACAACGCCAATTATGGGTGTAGTAATGG
>CAZYRG010000411.1:0-2187 GCA_964650425.1 uncultured Flavobacteriaceae bacterium | reverse complement strand
AAATAATGGAGATGTGAATTTTAGAGAAACTAATGGTGTTGATATTGGTGTTGGAGCAAACAATACGGGATATGCTATTGGATGGACGCGAGAAGGTGAATGGTTAGAATACACTATAAATGTTCAACAAAATGGCCTATACAATTTTGACTTCGCTACAGCTTCACAAAATGGAACAGGGGTATTGGGTGTAGACATTGATGGCAACGCACTACTTACTGGCATTGAAGTACCGCAAACTGGTGGTTGGGATGATTATGCTTTTTTTACCCAAACTGCAGAACTCACCTCGGGTGAACATGTATTACGATTCAAAGTCGAAAATGGCGGATTTAATATAGACAAGATCAATATCAGTGACAATTCATTGAGTACGGATGGTTTTACTAAAAGAACTTTAGCTATACACCCCAACCCATCAAGAACAGGTATTTTCAACCTTCCTTCAAAAATGGATTTCAAGGTGTATGCTATCAATGGTAAATTATTACTTAAAGCATATTCAGATCAGGCGGATCTTTCTCAACTCCCTAAAGGAATTTATTTTCTAAGTACCGAGAATCGTGGTTTTGCTAAACTCGTCAAATAAACAACTTAGATAAAAAACACAACTAACTTAAAAACAAATAGTATCATGCGTTTAACATTAAAAAAGAAGCCTTTATTCACTTGCGCTTTGTCGCTACTAGCTGTCTTAGTATTTGGGCAGGTAGAATTAGAGCGACACGATGATTTGAACCAAGAAGCATTGCGCTTCTGGTACTCGAATTCCAGTAAACCATCTCATAAATTTAATAGAAATATTTCGCCAACAGGGGATTGTATGCAATATGTAAATGGTTATCTCTATTTCACTTGGTACAAGGGCGGAATGACAACTAGAAACTTAATGCTATCTAGGCTTAATACTGAAACAAATAGCTGGGTAACCATAGAATTTCCTGATAAGAACAGTTTATATACTAGTGGCGAGTACCAAGGAGGAGGAAATTCACATCGTACGACAAATCTAGCTGTTTCGGCATTGGATGGCACCGTACATTTGCTATATGATATGCATGCAGATGACTTAAAGTATCGCGTGTCTAATAAGAATATTGCATTTGCTCCAGATAGTGAGTTTACACTTGCTAATTTTTCGGGTAAGCAAAATTATTTTAGACCTGGAGAACCGATTTCTGGATTTACTTATCCAAGTATTCAAGTGAATAATGAAGGGGAACTCATTTTGGAATATAGACAGGGTACTTCGCGACAAGGAGATAAATATCTTATCATTTACGGTCAAAATGGTTGGTCCAATAGAAATTTGGTAATGCAGGGAAATAATGAGAATCCTGAGTACAATCAATACGGAGGATTTGCATATTTTTTCGGGAAACTATATATGGGTTCTAGTGTTAGGATAAAAGGTAGTCCTATTGAATTTAATCAAGGCTTCTATTTTGCAGATGCGGGTAAAAATGGCGTAGATCAGAATTGGATTGATATTAAAGGGGGTTCCCATGGATTACCCATTAAGGGAATGAATCAGATGACCCAGTTAAAGCTTGCAGAACCGCTTCCAAATGGAAGTAACGGTATGACTAGTGCACCTAGATTTGTGGTTTCAAAAAATGGAGCTGTTCACTTTACCAATAGAATTCCTGGTGAAGGAACTGTGCATTATATTGCTAAACCGGGATCAACAACTATGGAAAAAGCCGGAAGCTCTCCAAATGTTGGCTTCCCAGCGGATGATGGAAGAGTATATAGTATTGAAATCGTTAACAATAAAATTAGACTCCAAAGCACGAAAGAAGGAGAAAATAATTGGAGAACAGATTTTAATTGGTCTGGTTCTGAACAATTTGGTTTAATGTCCTATGAATATAGGGATGGAAAAATTTATATTATTGCTTCAGAGAACAAAGAAAGTGATAAACTACCACTACACTACATTGTTTTAAAATTAAACGATGTAGTTGTCGGTCCAAATGCTATTGGCCCTGCAGGCTATACCTTTGCTGCAAATGAATCAGAGACTGTTGAGATTTCCGATATCCCATATGATGTGGCCTATGGACAAGATGGACAGTATGAATATTTGTTAGAACAAACCCAAGATGTGACTTGTGATAATAATGCTTTTGGTAATGATCCTGCAAGTGGTGTTCAGAAATATTGTTTTATCAGAGAATCAAAAGC
>CAZYRG010000410.1:0-2206 GCA_964650425.1 uncultured Flavobacteriaceae bacterium | reverse complement strand
CAAGGCTCACTTAATTAGGCAACGCGAAACTTTTGATGACATTCTTAAAAATCAAGTTGACACCAAACAATTGTTTCAACCAAAACGTGAGAAAGCTATCGCGAAATAATCTGGCACAATTTTCGTTAGGTTTTATATAGTCATATGACTAATAAAATCAAAATTTGTGTGATGCGTACAATTCTATTTTCTTTACTCTTAATTTATAGCTTAAGTATTTCTGCCCAAGAAGTAACCTGGTTAACTTGGAATGAAGCTTACGAATTATCAAAAAACGAAGAAAATCCAAAAAAAATATTTATAGATGTCTATACTGATTGGTGTGGATGGTGCAAGAAAATGGATAAAGACACTTTTCAAAATCCCGAAGTAGCGGCCTATATGAAAGACAATTTTTATATGGTGAAATTAGATGCTGAAGGAAAAGAACCTATTACATTTGATGGTAAAGAATTTAAATTTATACCTTCTGGAAAACGCGGTTATCATGAGTTTGCAGCTGCATTATTACAAGGCAAATTAAGTTACCCAACTGTTGTCTTTTTAGATGAAGAACATAAAATGCTTTCTCCAGTACCAGGATATCAAAAAGCAGGTGCTTTTTTAAATATAGCCAAGTATTTTGGAGATAATATCTACAAAGAGGAGGACTGGAAGACCTATTCTAAAAAAGGAAAGTAAAATTACTTTTAAAAAATAAAAGGTATTCTTGAGTCTAAATTAGAAACAGGAATACCTTTTTTTATATATTACTAAATACTACTCCGTAGTAGTTTCTATAGCTTTAGCTTTTTTTGCTCTGTTATGGCAACGATCACATAAATCTGTAATCTTTTTAAGTTCACGTGCTTTAGCCACCGTACCCTGAAAAATCTCATTAGTACGTTTACCGTTTATATAAGAACAATCTTGGTGTAAATGATAACTCCTACCAGATGGAGTCCAAAACACATTATTTATACCATCGTTAAGCAATTCTACTTGTTGCGTTTGTTCTGTATATTGTTCTACAGAGGCAGGGTTAAATTCCGTACCTGTTAAACCAGCCGCTGCAAGTGCAGCAATTGCTATTGTTCCTAAAACTCCTTTTTGCTTTCCGCTTAAATTTTTATTGGTAAAAATAAGAATGACCATAGGTAAGAATGCAAGTACACTAATTATCATCCCCAATTGGTTCTGCACAAAGAATTTAAACTTATTCTTTTCTGAAGCAGGGTCTAATCTATTTGCTTTTTTCCACAATAGGTTAGCCGTTATTGCAAAAATAAGAGCAACTACAATTAGCCCTATCATCCATACCATACTAACGGGTACTTCTTGTAATTTGAAGTATGCAAAGACTTGGCAGCCAATTGCTACTAGCCATCCTAAAGCAGCAATAACTCTATAAGTCGTTGCCTTAGATTTACTTTCTTCTGTAGGCTTCCAAACGTCGCCTGTTTTTGTAGATTGAGATGCTACAGAATCGTCAACTATTTTTGTGATTTTCTTTGAAGATTTTCCGCTTTCCATACTATATTTTCGAGGGTTATTTAGTTTAAAGTTAAGAAACTTTAGGAGAAAATAGTTTTTTAGCTATCTATACCGCATTATTCCTTATGATTACGAGTTGTTAAAATCAGCTTTGCTACCTACTATAATTAGGGCTTTCTTTAGTAATGTGTACATCATGCGGATGACTTTCATTAATGCCACTTGCGGTAATCTTAACAAATCTACCTGATTCTTGTAATGTAGCAATATCTTTAGCACCACAGTAACCCATACCAGCGCGTATGCCCCCAACAAATTGGTGAATACTTTCGTACAATTCACCTTTATACGGTACACGACCTACAATACCCTCCGGAACTAATTTTTTAATATCATCTTCAACATCTTGAAAATAACGATCTTTTGAGCCTTGCTTCATAGCTTCCACAGAACCCATACCACGATAGGATTTAAACTTACGCCCTTCGTAAATTATAGTCTCTCCTGGGGACTCTTTTGTCCCTGCTAAAAGCGAACCTAACATTACCGTGTCTGCTCCTGCAGCTATAGCCTTTGGAATATCGCCAGTATAACGAATACCACCATCTGCAATTACAGGAACACCACTACCTTTTATAGCAGCTGCAACTTCAAGTACAGCCGAAAATTGTGGAAAACCAACTCCTGCCACTACACGTGTTGTACATATAGAACCTGGACCAATACCAACTTT
>CAZYRG010000409.1:0-2222 GCA_964650425.1 uncultured Flavobacteriaceae bacterium | reverse complement strand
GCTTCCATTAGTTTTATGGTTCCCATAATTACATCATCAATATAGGCCATAGGCAAAGTCGCATCTTCTTTCAAAAAACACTCAAATTCTTGATGTGCCACTGCTTTACGAAAAATATCAACTGCATAATCCGTGGTACCTCCACCCGGCAAGGTCTCGTATCCAATAACCCCTGGATAACGAAGTGATCGAACATCTAAGCCATAACGATTATAATAATACTGCCCCCAATGTTCACCCGCAGCTTTACTCATACCATATATCGTACTGGGATTTAGATAGGCATTTTGGGGAGTCTGTTCTTTTGGAGCCTGCGATCCAAAGACAGCTATCGAACTTGGAAAAAACACTTTCTGAATGCCACATTCCTTAGACACTTCCAAAACACTCAACCATAATTTCATATTGAGCTCCCATGTATTCAATGGGTTTGCTTCGCCTGCTGCAGAAAGAATAGCTGCTAAGTGATAAATCTCCGTAATTTTGTGATGCTTAATCACGCCGCGCAGATGCACGGTATCAGTAGCATCTAGATAGACAAAATCTTTATCAAATCCCGAACACTGACGTATATCAGAAGCTAACACTTTACGATCTGGATAATACGATTTCAATTGTGTCACTAATGCAGATCCTATCTGACCCAATGCTCCAATAACTAAAATGGCACTCATAATCTTACACTTTAAAAAACTATTTATACTCGTAAAGTTACATTTTAAAGTTTTATTTTTTAAATAATTATATTTTTTAAGTAAATTTTATTTTAAAAATAAACATTAACCATTATTTTTACTTTTCACAAACAACAGTCATCCTATATAGAAGGAATAATTACGGCAACTATTTATGGAACAACTAGATCAGACAGACAAAACCATTTTGAGAATTCTACAAAATGATTCCAAAAAAACAGCAAAAGAGATAGCTGAGACTTTACATTTGACAATTTCGCCAGTATATGAACGTATCCGAAGATTAGAACAGCAAGGATATATCAAAAAATATGTGGCGATTCTTGACAAAGAACTAATCGATCGTTCCATCACCACCATTTGTCAAGTTTCGATGCGCTATCATGATGAATCGTTTATAGAAAAGTTCGAACAACAGATTCAACACCTGGAAGAAGTACAAGAATGTTATCATATGGCGGGTCAGGTAGATTTTGTACTCAAAATACACACCCGTAGCCTAGAAGAATATCATGAATTTGTTCGCTACAAGCTTTCAAAAATTGAAAATATTGGGGTGCTAAATAGTGCTTTTGTTTTGAAAGAGATTAAGCATACTTCGGAGTATTATATTTAGACGTTAAAAGCACAACATGAGAAGCGTATGAATATTTCATAAGCAAGAAACAATTAACATATGACCACCATTGAAAATAATTATTTTTTCTCTTTATTCTTGCCAGCAATTCTGTATACTATGGGTATAGAATACATTACTCCCACAGCTTTTCCTCTTTGTTTTCCTGGTTGCATCTTTGGCAACAGTTTTAATACTCTGATCGCTTCTTCTTCTAATTTTGAACTACCGCCAAGTGCCCTTACTTTAATATTCGAAACATTCCCTTTGGAATCAATTTTAAAATTTGCATAAATTCTTTTTACAACACTCTTTTCTGCTTTCTGATCTTCTTCTGGTATTACAAAGTTTTCATTTACGAGTTGTTTCACCTTATCAGACATACACTTTTTTCTAGCTGAATTAGCTTCTAACCCCTCACAACCAGGATAAACAGGAACATCTTCTACCACCGCAAAAGGCACGTCCGCTCGCGGTTCTTCTTCTTCAATCTCCACAACTTCATTAATATCAAAAGTATCTTTGGGTTTGGCAATATTACCATCTGAATGCTCTTGGGCATGGGAATGTATGGTGATAACTAAAAAAAATAGAAAAAGAAATGCTGATATGCGAGATAGTTTCATTGTAATTTTTTGAGAGTTAAAAATAGTCTTTTTTTCCATAAACAAGCCATAATCTTTACCAAACTAAGCTTTTTAAGAGCAACAAAAGTATGAGTTCACAAAGCTTAGGAAGTGATATAAAGATTGCTTCATTTTACATTTTGTATGCATAGCCCTATTCACAAAAACATTTTCAAAAAAAATCATAATTCATAATTCTGAATTCAGCATTGGAAAAACTATCTTTGCAGCTTTAATTACACAAACTAATGATCAAAATCACATTGCCAGACGGCTCCGTAAGGG
>CAZYRG010000408.1:0-2257 GCA_964650425.1 uncultured Flavobacteriaceae bacterium | reverse complement strand
GTCCCCATATTTGCTCCTTGCTTTTTCCAAATTTTAGTTGACTCAACGGTATTTTAACTTCTGATGTCCATCCCTCTGCATCAATAGCGGATGCAGCATACCATATCGGATTCCAGCTCTCGTCCCAGTTATTTCCATTTTGACTCACAAACTCATCCCCTTTGACCCCTGCCGCCGTAATGGTAAAAGAAAAAGCAGTCCTCTTATCGTGATAACTATCTAATACGATCGTAATCCGATCCCCTGCAAAGCCATCTCTACGGGAGAGGCGTTTTTCTATCTTATCCGGTTCACTATCAAAACAACGATAAGCCACATACAAATACTTCTGGTCGTATAAAATCTTGAATTTCGTTTGCTCGGAAGGGGGAGTATTCTCATCCGGACTAGATTCTATAAAATCGCCATCCCAGTCTACAATATCCCAACTAGCATCCGCTAACTGCCCATCAATTTTTGGCGCTTCTACTCCTGCCAAGGGTTTGGTCGTATAAATTCTTTTGGGTAGCACCTGCAGGCTGTCTTGCCCATAAAGACATATTGAAAAAAAAACAGCTCCTAAAAAAGGAAATAGGTTTTGCATATTGGGTTAGTCAGAAGTTATAACATCTCAAAGAATAAAATTAAGCCCTAATGTTACAGTTCTGTTGTTGTATTAGTAAAATATTAACATAGTTCTAATTGGGACAATCAGGGTTTTTGGTGTATATCACTTTTGGTAGCGCTAGGTGTTTTTCTTTAAAAAGAATTAAAGTAATCAAACAATATGCGATATAGAGGTTTCGTTATTTTTTTAACCCGCTTTATGCATTGGAACTTCGTAATGAAGCTTTGAGCTGTTGTAAATACTAACTTTTTCTTGATTTCTGCATAGCATCGCTATGGTGAAATTGAAAAAAGTAGTGAAACGGTAGTATTTGCAATAGATCACAGATGTAATAGATTTTCCAATGCATAAAGCGGGTTTAACCAATGACAGAACAAGGCCGCAATTATTGTTTAATTTTTTTTAACACACAAACAAATGAAATTAAAAACAACTCGTTTTTTCAGAAATGTCATTACAGTCGTCTTCACGTTAATTATTTCTCCATCAATCATTGCACAAGTTATTGACAACGTTGTGTATGACGAAAATATAGATGGTGATTTATCTTTAGACAACAACGCTCCAACTGTTATAACATTTGCACCAGGAGACAATCGTATAGTTTCTACTCAAATGCAAACAGTAGATCAGGCAAACTTTTTTACATTTCAGATTCCTGAAGGATATGAGTTATCACAATTAATTGTAGATAGTTTTGAAGGTTCAGATAATCTTGGTTTTATCGGTATTGATGAGGGCTCCTCTATCTCGATAACTCCACCAGCTTTTATAGGAGGTCTAAGTTATGGAACTGTACATATCGATACTGACATATTGCCCGCAATGGGAGATGAATCCAACCCTGCAGCGATAGCTATTTCTGGTTTTGGGTTTACGCCTCCTTTAGCCAATGCAACATATACTGTGTGGTTAAATCAAACAGGGAATAATTCCTCATCCGTTTTGAATTTTGTTGTTTCTGCTGATGACACCAATTTATCCGTAACTGATAATCAAATTCAAGATGGAGTAGTGCTAAAACAGAATTATCCAAATCCTTTTAACAGGACCACCACAATTGAATATCGTTTAAGTAATGTATCTGCTGTTACTCTTGACATATACAACATGCAAGGTCAATTAGTTAAATCATTGAACAATGGAGTCCAAAGCTCAGGAAATCATGCGGTAACATTCGACATGGATAATATGAATGATGGTGTGTATATACCCGTATTAGTGACCGAAAAAGGAAGCAAAAAACTACTCGTTGTGTTAAAAAACTAAATGCGCTAGTTTTTCTTAGTAATTTAAAGAGTCTTAAGCGACCAGAAAAAGGTCGCTTTTTCATGAATTCTCTCTTTTATCGCTAGTTCAATCGATTACGGCTGTATCTTTGTCTAGCGGGACTAACACTTGGCAAAATCAATTGATATTCCAGAAAACTTTTGCGTGATCAATAGAGCGGTTACCTCGCAGCCTGATCCGCTGCGGCGAAGAAGTGCGAGGAGTAGGAGCGAAAGCCCGACCCTTGTGGTCACGCCCAAAATAGAGGAAAAAACACCTTGTTATAGGTACAAATTCCCTTACCATAAACAATCCTGAAGAATTATCAAAATATTTTAGCAACAGCTATTTGCAAAATCAATTAAATGGCGTACATTTGCA
>CAZYRG010000407.1:0-2262 GCA_964650425.1 uncultured Flavobacteriaceae bacterium | reverse complement strand
CCAAAAATATCAGCTAGAACCATACATTTGGAAGTGATCGATCTATTAGGAAGAGTCGTAAGAAGTGAAATAAAAAAAGTAAACCTTTCCACAAAAACAATTGAGTTCGAAAGAAAGCAACTGCAGCCTGGAATCTATAATTACTTACTCAAATCTAATAGTATAACCAAAAAAGGAAAGTTTATGATCAATTGATGTAGTGTACTGCGAAACAGTTAGCAGTTGTAGTAGACAGTTGCAGTAGACAGTTGTTAATGAGGATACATATCAAAATATAGTTTTCAATAATTAGGTTATTATAGTGGGAGGAAAAAGCAGTGGAACAGTATTAGTTCTGCTGCTTTTTTAATGCTTCAATTTTACGATCAAAAATAGGCTTTCGTAAAAAATACCATTTCAGCAACAATCCAAATTCGGTAAACCGAAATCCTGCGGCGGTAGCGGAAGCAATATTACTATGTTTGCCATATCCCGTAACAATAAAACGATCCGTAATTTGATAGCCTAATTTACCTTCTACCCGGAACGTTAAAGATTTGGGATCGTTATTAATAAACTGATAACCAATAGCCGAATTAGCACCATAGAACCACTTGCTGCTTTGCTTGCTGGTCATATCTGAAAAAACCTCTACCACCTGAAATTTTTCTGGGCTAAAATAAATGGTAGGCACTTGATTTTTGAAGGTCATAAACTGATAATTAGCCCCCACTTTGATCGCCGGGCGTTGCAACACATTATAATACAAGGAAGTAAAAACTAAATTACGCGTATTATCATCCGTTTGCGTTGTGAACATATATTGCGTGTACCAACCTAGATTAACATTGGTACTCAAATTGTAGTTCAGGGTATAATTATTCATGACAATTTCTTGATCAATAAGATCTGCATTAAAATTTTGTAATTGTCGTTGGTAGCCCAAATTTAAATTCTGCAGTGGTGCGGGCTTTGTCTTTAGCCATAACTCCGCTGTCCATTGGGTAAAATCTCTGGTAAAGGCATTGGATTTGCTAATTCCAGCTTTTGTTTCTAAAGATAAATTGCCGGTATATTTATACGATAATCGCACTGCCAGTTCATTGGTCGAAGCTTCATTTTTGGTCACCGTGTTTTGCGTGTTTCTATAGGTGTATTCTACCTTTGTTTTGAATTTTGTGGAAAACGGAACTTCGGCACCAAGCGATATATTAATCGCTTCGTTATTTCCATTATCAAAGGTAAAAGCGGTTTTCTGTGCTAAAAAAGGAGTGTGACTTGTTTTTAAAACCTTTACGAGTTTTTCTGCATCTAGTTGTTTTGGGTAATAGTCTAATGTTTTGAACGCATATTCATAAGCCTTTAGATCATTTCCCGTTGCGCGATAGGCATTAGCAATGCCTAGATTTCCGTCAAAAGAATTGTTGGTTGCCGCTAGTATTTGATTATACTTATTCAGACTTGTTTTGAAATCACTGGTATACATTCCCTTGGTGGCCAAAAGCGACCACACCCTAAGATTATCTGGGTATTCTTTCTGTAGTGTTTCTAGTTCGCTTTTGGCTAAAGTAAATTTGCGATTCCATAATAGTGCTTGGATATAACGTTCTTGAGCGGAAAGATATAGATCTTCTTCATTCTTAAGGGCAGCTGCTTTTGTTTTTGCTTCTGTGGCTAGTACTAATGCTTTTTGCTCTCGTTTATTTTTATGTGCAACTAGGGACAGCCCATTTAAAGCTACAATACTATCTTTAAGGTTCACTGCTAGCTCGGAATAGACTTTTTCAGCATTTGTTAGGTCATCGATCATCAAATACACATTGACTTTGTTAAGCTGGGTGTTTTTATCATTCGGAAAATCCACCAAATTCTGATCCAACAGCGCTAGTGCTTTTTCGAATTCCTTATCAGTGGCAAATTGATTTGCATAACCAAGGCGAATAAATTTTCGGGATACAAGTGCATTTGCATTTTCTTCTTGGATTTTCAGAGCTTTATTGACGGTCGTCAAAGCTGCTTCATATTTTTTAAGATTGGACAACGTATTGGCATATCCCAAAATTGCAGAAAAACTGGTCGGATCCTCAGTAACGAGCTTTTGATAGTAGGGCTCTGCATTGTCAAACTGTTTATCCCATAGTAGGGATTCTGCGTAATTTAACTTGATCTCAAAATCATCTGGGTATTGTTGCTTTAGTGCTGAAAATATTCCTACGGCCTTTTTGGAATCTCCAGCGAGTCCTACTGCTCTTCCATAACATAATTTAGCCGTCTTATTATCAG
>CAZYRG010000406.1:0-2277 GCA_964650425.1 uncultured Flavobacteriaceae bacterium | reverse complement strand
AAAACCCAAAACCCAAAACCCAAAACCCAAAACTAAATGAAACTAATTTGCATAGGACGTAATTATACAGAACATATTGAGGAGCTACAAAATGAACGCCCGACAGATCCTGTAATTTTTATGAAGCCAGATACGGCTATTTTACTAAAGAAAATGCCATTTTTTATTCCTGACTTTTCCAAAGACGTACACTATGAGGTAGAAGTTTTGGTCAAAATTAATCGAGTAGGGAAACATATAGAAAAAAAGTTTGCACATAAATACTATGATCAAATTGGCTTGGGAATAGACTTTACTGCAAGAGATTTGCAAAAGCAACTTAAGGAAAAAGGCCTGCCTTGGGAAAAAGCAAAAGCCTTTGATGGATCCGCAGTTATAGGGCAATGGCTGCCCAAAACTGATTTCGAAAACCTTAATGCGTTGAATTTTACATTAACAAAAAATGGAACTACGGTTCAGGAAGGAAATACCGCCAATATGTTATGGAAAATTGACGAAATCATAGAATATGTGTCAAAATATTTTACTTTGAAGATAGGAGATGTTATATTTACAGGAACACCCTCCGGAGTTGGACCTGTAACTACGGGTGATATTTTAGTGGGTCGACTCGAAAAAAATCAACTTTTTTCAATTACAGTAAAATAAATGAGCGCAAAGTATAGTTTAGAAAACGTAGAAGAGTTAGCAGGTGGAGATCAAGAATTCATAGCAGTTCTAGTACAAACTTTTTTAGAAGAAATTCCGCCAGACGTTAGTCATATGATGGAGGCAGTAGAGAATAATAACCCTCCAGAAGCGTATCAGTTTGCTCATAAGATGAAACCTAATTTGCAGTTGTTTGGAGTAGATCTAGTGAGTGAGATCAAAACTATTGAAGGATGGTCTAAGAGTGGAGAGGACAAGGAAAAGATCCTACCAATCGTTCAACATATAAGTACTACAATTATAAGTGTTGTCAAAGAGCTAGAAAAAGATTTTGGTTAATAGCTAGGATACATTTCTATAATCTTCCCCTAATTACAAAAGTTTAAAATACATAGACATGAAAGCCGAAATCATTACGATAGGTGATGAAATTCTTATCGGACAAATTGTTGATACCAATTCTGCACATATAGGAAAAGTATTAAATACGATAGGTATTGATGTGTATCAGATTACCTCTATCCAAGATGATAAACAACATATTTTGGAGGCTTTAGCGGCTGCCAGAAATCGTGTGGATATCGTTTTGATCACTGGAGGACTGGGGCCAACAAAAGACGATATCACCAAACATACCTTTTGCGAATTTTTTGATGATCACTTAGTTCAAAATAAAAAAGTACTCGCTCATGTAGAAGCACTGTTTGCCAAATACCTTAGCACACCAATTTCGGAAGTGAATCGCCAACAGGCATTAATTCCTTCCAAAGCCATAGCCCTCCATAATGAGTTTGGTACAGCACCAGGAATGTGGATACTAGAAAATGACACCGTTTTTATTGCTTTGCCAGGAGTGCCTTTTGAGATGAAAGGACTTATGCAAAGTGAAGTGCTACCTCGATTACAAAAGCAATTTGATCGCCCTTATATTATACATAAAACCGTAATGACGTATGGAATGGGAGAAAGTGCTATTGCAGCGCATATTGAAAATTGGGAAGATGGATTGCCAGAATTCATCAAACTTGCCTATCTACCTAATTTGGGCAAAGTGCGATTACGTTTGTCGGCCAGAGGTCCAAAAAAGCAAGCCTTAGAAACTGCACTCGAGGAGCAGTTAACAAAATTGCATACGCTCATAGGAGCTATTATTGTGGGCTATGAAGAGGATAGTAGTTTAGAGCAAGTGATAGGTGAACTTTTGGTGCGTAAAAATAAAACCTTGGCAGTAGCCGAAAGCTGTACCGGAGGACAAATTGCAGCATTATTCACAAAAAAAGCAGGAGCTTCACGTTTTTTTAAAGGAGGCGCGGTTACCTATGCTACTGCTTCTAAAACAGCATTATTGGATGTTGATACGACAACTATGGAAAAAAACAGTGTAACGAGTAAAGAAGTAGCAGAAGCCATGGCACTTGGAGCACAACAAAAGTTTAAATCCGATTTTGCGATTGCTACAACAGGAAATGCAGGTCCAACAAAAGGGGATGGAGTTGTAGAAGTGGGGACGGTGTTTATAGCTATCGCTACACCAAAAGGAGTTTCTTCAGAACGCTATACATTTAGTAATAGCCGAGAGCGTACCATAGGAAAAACGGTAAATAAAGCGTTACAAATGCTTCGTGAAAG
>CAZYRG010000405.1:0-2292 GCA_964650425.1 uncultured Flavobacteriaceae bacterium | reverse complement strand
TTAATTCCTGGAGGAAGTGCGCATAGTTTTGGAATCCATGTAGCCAAAATGGCTGGGATGCCGCAACAGGTATTACATCGGGCAAATAAAATGCTGAAGAAATTAGAGAAATCCCATAGCAACGAAGAGTTAACGGATCAAATCAAAAGTGTTCAAGAAGACGATGAGCTGCAACTCAGCTTTTTTAATCTGGATGATCCCTTATTAGAAGAAATAAAAGAAGAGATTTTAGATATTGATATAGATATCCTGACTCCGGTAGAAGCACTGATGAAACTCAATGAAATTAAACGTATGCTGACCCGGAAGGTAGCTAAGGCTTGATTTTTTTGTATTCCCTTCTTGAGAGCCTGTCCGCCGAAGGAGGAAGGGTTAGGGAGATGTTTTTTGATTGGTAGTTGTCAGTAATTTAACTAGTTAAAAATTTTAGTAGGAGCGTGTGAAAAATCTTCTAAACTTTTTACCAAAAATTCCTTTGGAGTTTTCAGAATTGTATTAAATTTGCACCTCGCTTTTCAAGTTTATTGCCTGAATTTCGATAAGTTCATAAAAAATTACTGCGAAAGTAGCTCAGGGGTAGAGCATCACCTTGCCAAGGTGGGGGTCGCGAGTTCAAATCTCGTCTTTCGCTCGATAATTAAGATTAATTGCTTAATTTAGCAGCACCAATTGCTGAAGTGGTGGAATTGGTAGACACGTTGGACTTAAAATCCAATGGCCTGTAAGGCCGTGCGGGTTCAAGTCCCGCCTTCAGTACAAAACTCAACCTTCTGTTTTACAGAGGGTTGTTTTAGTTTATAGTGGTTTGTGATTTTGAGCATTTATACCAATTTTATTTTTCGGGTAACACAGGGGTAACACTTCTGGCAGTCTCATATAGGCTCAAACGGGAACTTAATCGTTGCTTTATCCTTGTTTTTTTAAAATATAACCCGTTTGAGCCTATATGAGCCTATTAGAAATTTAAGTGCCAGAATTCACCAAAAACCTCCTTTTTTTAACCAGAGAAAACAAGCACCATTGCACAATTTAGAAACATAGTATTTCTTTGTAAAGAACAAATATTTGTGCTTTATGAAACCTTCTCCCAGCCCCAAAATGCATTTAGATTATTCGGTAATCTTTAAACAAACCAAACTGTTTATTGATGGGTACAACAGTAAACAGACTGATTTGAAAGATCGTCTTAATGCAAACCACAGAGCTACAGCAGAGCTTATTGTGCGCTTATATGCACAGCAAATCAACAAAAGTGGGCATCAGATTATGTCTTTGTTAGATTTGCCTGGATTTCGCTCTTATAACCCTAGTTTGGCGTCTTGCAAAGGCTGTACGGTGCGAACTATCATTAATCATAAGCATCGCCTAGTCAAAGCGGGATTTATCCAAAAAGAAATACATCGAGGAGCTGATGGGATCGAATTACGAATCAATCCAGCGGTTCTGGGAGAAGCAAAAGTGTCCACAATCGCAGATGATAATACCACACAAATTACACCTCTTTCCTCTTTTTTTAAGGGAAGAGTGAAAAATTTACACCCATTAGTTCATGTACAACAAGAACAAAACAATAATAATAGCAGTGTTGAAAAGTTAATAACTCCAAAAAAAGAAAAGGAAGTAATTCATAGCTCCGCTACAGGAACACCACAAGAACAAGACAAGAACATGGAGGAAAGTGCAGCTTCCGCCTCAAAAGGTCAAACCAAGGCCGCCGAGGTGGAACGCACTTTTTTACTATCGCTTGTAGAGCAGTTTTGGAAATACACCAAGAAGCAGCTCTATCCTGATCTCATTCTCACCGAACCTGAAGATAAAGAAGTGCTGAACCATATCTGGCGCTCAGTTTACAAGAGATTTAGTCTTGATGGCAACCGGCAACAGTGGGGAAATTATCAGGAGATGCTCTATGCACGTTTAGATATGGTTAAAAGGTGGTTGGAGCGTGACCCATCGCACTGGATTCCTGCTCCGCATCTCTATTTTCATCAACATAATACCAAAAATGGTTTTGAAAAGACCTGGACATGGTATCTGAAGCAACTGGCTATGAAAAAAACTATCCGCAATCAGTTGATCATTAAGACTACTAACCATGAATGGAAGCAACATTCCAAAGGACGAGGAAAACATAAGTTTAAAACCCGCTTTGAACTTTTTAGATTACAACAAAAACGGTTGTTGAGCTATAGATACTGAGCTCATAAAAGCTTATGAAAACAGTTTACAACGAAACCTTACAACATTATGAAAAGACCATTATTTATTGTAATCTTTTTAATGGAACAGAAT
>CAZYRG010000404.1:0-2308 GCA_964650425.1 uncultured Flavobacteriaceae bacterium | reverse complement strand
TTTGACTTTGGCAAAACATGGTCTTCTCAAGTAAACATGCCAACAGGGCAATTCTATCGCATTAATACAGATAATCTTTTCCCGTATAATATTTATGCAGGTCAGCAAGATTATTCTTCTGCCATGGTTGCAAATATGTCAGTTGGCCAAAGTGGAATAACAATGTCAGATTTTAGTCCTTCCGCTGGGGGTGAAAGTGCATTTTTAGCTTTTGACCCTGATAATCCGAGATATGTGATGGGAGGCAGTTATTTAGGTACAATAGATGTCTTGGATATGGAATCTAAAGCCTCTACCCAAGTAATGGCGGCACCTATTCAATACTTGGGAAGAGAAGCCCGAAACATGAAGTATTTATATAACTGGAATGCACCTACCTTACGTTCGCAGCATGAAGAAAACACCTTCTATCATGGAGCACAGCTTTTACTAAGAACTCGTGATATGGGTGTTACTTGGGAAGAAATGTCTCCAGATTTAACCCGAGATATAGATGCCAAACAAGGTAATGGTGGGGGTCCATATACCAATGAAGCCGTTGGTGCTGAAAATTATGGGACATTGGCTTATGTACTAGAATCACCTCATGAGGCGGGTGTTTTTTATACCGGCAGTGATGATGGATATGTTCACATTACAAAAGATAATGGCGAGAGCTGGCAAAATATAACCCCTAAAAACTTAGGAGAGTCTTTGGTCAATGCCATTGAAATATCACCCCATGATAAAGCAACAGTTTATATTGCAACGACCAAGTATAAATTTAATAATCATACCCCAGCACTATACAAGAGTACAGATTATGGTAAAACATGGACAAGCATTAATACGGGAATTCCATACGGTGCATTTACACGCGTAGTTCGTGAAGACCCGGGTCGTAAAGATTTACTGTATGCCGGGACAGAAAAAGGACTCTACATTTCTTGGAATGGGGGTAAAACCTGGAAAACATTTCAATTGAACCTACCTAAAACGCCTATTACTGATATTAAAATTCATGAGGGAGATTTAATTGTTGCTACATCTGGAAGAGCTTTTTGGATTTTAGATGATTTAAATATGTTAGCACAATACATACCTAGTCAAAAAGGAATAAAGCTTTACCAGCCAAATGACGCAATGAATGGTTCTTGGAATAGCCCTATGAATGGAGATATTAGCAAATTTAAGGGGATGAATACGCTTTCTGGTGTAAATCCGGCTAATGGAATGGTATTGCACTATGAGTTACCCAAATTAGGAGATTCAACCATTATAACAATGGATATTTTGGATGCTTCTGGAAAGATAGTTCGAAGTTTTTCTTCAGAAAAAGATAAAGACTATAAACCTCATAATGGGGGAGGCCCAAAAAGAGCACCTACGCTGTCAAAGAAAGAAGGGTTAAACCGTTTTGTTTGGGATATGAAAACTCCAATTTTACCGGGAATACCTGGGGCTTATATTGAGTCTCGTTTTAGTGGTCACGTAGTTCCTCCAGGAACTTACACGGTTCTATTAAAAGCTGGAACAGTAACAAAAACGGTTAGAGGTAAAATTGTGGCTATGCCAACGTATACTACCACTTCAGAGCAGTATGCAGAGTATCACTCATTTATGACTGATATGGAACAAAGTTTAACAGACATGCATAACATGGTAAATTCACTGTATAAGGCAAAAGGGCAAATCAAAACTGTTTTAAAAGATGTCAAAGATGTAGCTGTTAAAGCTGAAGGAAAAAAGTTATTAGAAGAATTAGATGCATGGGATAAAGACATGATACAGCGTAAATCTCAAGCTTATGATGATGTAGAGAATTTTCCAAATAAATTCACCGCAGAATATTTGTTTTTAATTGATGCCACCAACAGCACTATTCCTAGGGTTAACCAACCTTCTAAAGACAGAAAAAAGGAGTTAGATGCTCAGTGGTTGACTTTAAAAGCAAGATCAACGACTTTAATGAAGACATCAATCCCTGATTTTAATAAAAAACTTTGGGATGTAGGTGTTGGGGCTATTAGGTTGTAAGAAACTAGGATTTAGTATTTATTCTCTTTTTTCCCTTTACCTTTGATTTATAAATGGAACTATACAACTACATAAAATCACTTCATTTAATCTTTGTGATTACATGGTTTGCGGCCCTTTTCTATATTCCACGTTTATTTATTTATCATATTGAAGCAAGTGAAAAATCATCACCGGAGAAAGAGATTTTAACAAAACAACTAAAGCTAATGTCTAAGAGGTTATGGTATATTATTTCTTGGCCTTCGGCGATTTTGTGTGTTCTTTTTGCATTTTGGTTATTACACATTCA
>CAZYRG010000403.1:0-2323 GCA_964650425.1 uncultured Flavobacteriaceae bacterium | reverse complement strand
TTACGTCGTCCACCAGGACGTGAGGCATATCCTGGAGATGTATTCTATCTTCACTCTAGATTATTAGAGCGTGCTGCAAAAGTAATTGCTGATGATGGGATTGCAAAAGATATGAATGATTTGCCAGATAGTTTGAAGCCCTTAGTAAAAGGTGGTGGATCGTTGACAGCATTACCAATTATCGAAACACAAGCAGGTGATGTATCGGCTTATATTCCAACCAACGTAATTTCGATTACAGATGGTCAGATTTTCTTGACATCAGATTTATTTAACTCTGGGGTACGTCCAGCGATTAACGTAGGTATCTCGGTATCTCGTGTGGGTGGATCGGCACAGATCAAATCGATGAAAAAAGTAGCAGGTACCTTAAAGCTGGATCAAGCTCAGTTCCGTGAATTGGAAGCTTTTGCTAAGTTTGGTTCTGATCTAGATGCAGCTACCTTGAACGTAATCGAAAAAGGAAAGCGTAATGTGGAAATCTTAAAGCAAGCGCAAAATGATCCATTTACAGTAGAAGATCAGATCGCGATTGTATATGCAGGTTCTAAGAACTTGTTGAGAGATGTTCCTGTAAATAAGGTAAAAGAATTCGAAAGAGATTATTTAGAGTACCTAAATGCAAAGCATAGAGATACATTAGATACCTTGAAAAAAGGAAAATTAACAGATGAGGTAATCGATGTACTGATTGCAGCTTCTAAAGAGATCTCTGCGAAATATAAAAATTAGTTCAGGGTTTTGAGTTCAGAGTTATGAGTTACAGTGTGAATAGCCCAATTAGAACAAAAAGTTTTGATTTTGCTTGTGACATTGTTCATTTTACTCGAATTCTGAAGGAGAAAAAAGAGTTTGAGATAGCATCTCAACTCCTGAAATCAGGAACTAGTATTGGTGCAAACGTTCTTGAAGCACAACGAGGAGTAAGTACTAAGGATTTTAGAAATAAATTTGGAATAGCATTAAAAGAAGCAGATGAAACTGAATATTGGTTGCTGCTTATTAAGGCAACCATTATGGATATTCCAAATAATTTGTTGAAAAAGTGTGATGAGTTGATTCGTATTTTAGTTAAAATCATAAAAAACTCATAGGTAATAAGTAATAGTTTTGAGAAGATTGTCAGTAGTTTTTATAAACTCTGAACTCTAGACTCATAACTCTGAACTAGAAAAAAATGGCTAATTTAAAGGAACTACGTAATAGGATTGTCTCGGTATCGTCAACGATGCAGATTACCAGTGCCATGAAAATGGTATCTGCTGCCAAGTTGAGCAAGGCGCAAGAAGCGATTACAGCAATGCGTCCTTATGCGGATAAATTGACAGAATTATTACAAGGCCTAAGTGCTACCTTAGAAGGTGATAGTGCTGGAGCTTATGCTGCAGAACGTGATGTTCAAAAAGTATTAGTCGTAGCAATCGCTTCTAATCGTGGGTTAGCAGGTGCTTTTAATACTAATATTATCAAAGGTTCTAGAGCGCTTTATGAGCAAGAATATGCAGGTAAGCAAGTGGATTTTGTGACTATTGGTAAAAAGGTTAATGATATTGTCGGAAAGACGCACACTGTGATTGCAAATCACAGCAGAGTATATGATGATTTGACTTTTGGAAATGTCGCAGCAATTGCAGAAGAGTTAATGGAATTGTTTGTAGATGAAAAATATGATAAAATCGTATTGGTCTATAACAAATTCAAAAATGCTGCAACGCAAATTGTAACAACTGAGCAATTTTTGCCGCTTGTAGCACAAGAATCTAAGGAGGTTTCAACAGCGAATTTGGATTATATTTTTGAACCATCAAAAGAAGAAATTGTTTTGCAATTGATTCCAAAATCACTCAAAACACAATTATACAAAGCGATTCGTGATTCTTTTGCTTCAGAGCATGGTGCTCGTATGACAGCAATGCACAAAGCAACAGATAACGCAACAGAATTGAGAGATTCCTTGAAGTTATCTTATAACAAAGCGCGTCAAGCTTCTATTACTAATGAGATCTTAGAGATTGTTGGTGGTGCAGAAGCATTGAATAGTTAAGAAGTATAAAATTGATACTCTTCCGAAAAGAAGAACTTTTATGATACAGACACCCTAGTTGGCATATCGCTACTAGGGTGTTTCTTTTTAATTAAATATTGATAATACGAATACAATATTTATAGAATTAATGTAATATTAAAAGTCACAATTTCACTAATTGTTTCTATTATCTTTACAAAATTAATTTATTCAAAAACATTTCATTATAACATGAAGTCAACAATATTTTTCTACTTTCTACTCTATAGTTTTTTAGGATATGGACAATCTATACAT
>CAZYRG010000402.1:0-2375 GCA_964650425.1 uncultured Flavobacteriaceae bacterium | reverse complement strand
GCTTTGGACTTGGCGAAAAGTATAATGCTCCTGTAAATTTAAGATTTGATGATACAAATCCTATAAAAGAAGAACAAGAATATGTCGATGCTATAAAAAGAGATATTGCTTGGCTTGGATATGAGTGGGAGAATGAATTATACTCTTCAGATTATTTTCAAAAACTATATGATTGGGCTGTTCAAATGATTAAAGACGGCAAAGCTTATGTAGATTCTCAATCATCAGAAGCCATGGCAGAACAGAAAGGAACACCAACACAGGTCGGAACAAATTCGCCATTTAGAGAGAGAACAGTAGAGGAAAACTTGGCGCTTTTTCAAGGCATGAAAGACGGAAAATTTCAACAAGGAGAACATGTTCTTCGCGCAAAAATAGACATGGAAGACCCAAACATGTTAATGCGAGACCCGATAATGTATCGCATTCTTTATGCCGAGCATCATAGAACAGGGGATAAGTGGTGTATTTATCCAATGTACGATTGGACGCATGGTGAAAGTGATTACATAGAACAAATTTCACATTCTTTATGTTCTTTAGAGTTTAAACCTCATAGAAAACTATATAATTGGTTTAGAGAACATGTTTATGAATATGCTAAAGGCGATTTACCAATGCCGCCAAAGCAACGTGAGTTTGCGCGTCTTAATTTAAGCTATACCATTATGAGTAAGCGAAAATTATTGCGCTTAGTTGAAGAAGGTGTTGTGACTGGTTGGGACGACCCTCGTATGCCTACTATTTCTGGTTTACGACGAAGAGGTTATACGCCAAATTCAATTCGTCAGTTTATTGATAAAGTCGGTGTTGCTAAGCGCGAAAACGTAATTGATGTTTCACTTTTAGAATTTTGTATCCGTGAAGATTTAAATAAAACAACCAATCGTATTATGGCGGTTTTAGACCCTGTTAAGGTTATTATTACTAATTACCCCGAAGGGAAAGAAGAGTGGTTAGAAGCTGAAAACAACCCTGAAGACGATAGTGCGGGCTCAAGAAAAATACCATTTTCAAGAGAAATCTATATTGAAAAAGCAGATTTCAAAGAACAAGCAGGGAATAAATTTTTTAGACTAAAACCAGGAGGCGAAGTACGATTGAAGAATGCTTATATCATACAAGCTAATGATGTCGTAAAAGATGCAGAAGGTAATGTCACAGAAATTCACTGCACGTACTCTACAGATACAGAGAAACGCGTTAAAGGAACATTGCACTGGGTTTCGGTACAACATGCTATAAAGGCAGAGGTTAGAGAATATGATCGTTTATTTAATGATGAAGCTCCAGATAGTCATGCTAATAAAGATTTTATGGAATTTATTAACCCAAGTTCTCTTAAAATTAGAACCGGGTATTTAGAACCAAGCTTAATTGATGTCAGAGAAGGTGAACGTTTTCAGTTTCAACGTATAGGCTATTTCAACGTGGATAATGATTCTAAACCTGGTGATTTAGTGTTTAATAAAATAGTTGGTCTGCGAGATAGTTGGGCTAAGCAGAAACCTAAACAACAGAACAATAATTCAAATAAAGGAATAAAGCAACCACAGCAAAAAAGACCAGCTATAAGTGTTATTCAGCAATTAGGAAAAAAATACACAAATTTACCAGAAGAAAAACAACAAAAGGCTAAACTAGAGATACAAGCCTTAGCAAACGAAGTAGATTATAAAGATTTAGAGCCTTTATTTGGCACAGCAGTAAAAAAAGCAGGTACACGTATCGCTGTAATGATTGCTTTAAAAGAAAAGCTTAAAAACGGCTTAGAGCGAAATAATAATATTGAAGCTTTTATAACAAAAGCTAAGGAAGATAAAAATGAACTGTTGGTTGCTGAAGCAAAGGTAGTGTAAAACACATTTTAACCTAAGCATTGAAAACCTCTAAAAAATTCATTTAGAGGTTTTTTTGTACATTTAAAACACTAACTAAAAATCTTTATTATTATGGAATTACCAATTAACCCTATTGCAATTCCGATTGCAGCAGTTGCAGCTTTAGTGGTCGGCGCCTTATGGTACAACCCTAAAATCGGTTTTGGAAATGTTTGGTTGAGAGAATCGGGCATGACCGAGGAAAAAATGAAAAGTGGTAAAATGGGAATCATCTTTGGTTTATCGCTTGTTTTTGCGGCACTTTTAGCATCGTTATTAATGCAATTTACTAACCATCAGTGGGGTGCTTTTGGTATGGTCGGTGGAGATCCTGAAACAGCAAAAGAGTCATTTAATGTTTTTATGAATGATTATGGCACAGCATTTAGAACCTTTAAGCACGGAGCCCTTCACGGTACTATATTTGGTGTCTTTGGTGCGCTTCCAATAATTGGAACAATTGCCTTATTTGAACGAAAAAGTGCAAAATACATC
>CAZYRG010000401.1:0-2398 GCA_964650425.1 uncultured Flavobacteriaceae bacterium | reverse complement strand
TTACTGAAACGCATCAATAATTTACCTCTTTGTAGGTTAAAATGTTCTAATGTTTTCGGTAGATATTCCTTTTGGAATCCAAAGCCCAAGCCATTGAAACCTCCTTTGCCATATGGATTGATCAATAAGGAAGTGTTAAAGTCAGACACGGAACTTCCTAGAAGATTCGTATTTTTGCCAATCCCAATAAGCGTAAAAAATTCATAGCCAAAATATCCGCCCGATTCTTTGATGGTATGTCGTTTGAAAAGTTGTCCAGAAATCAAACTAATACCGCTCTCTATAGCAGCATCATTATAATTCAAAATACCTATAGCGAAAATACCAGCCTCTATTTTTTGATTTTGATTCCCAATTGTTATTTCAATTTTTCCTAATACGCCAAGCCCAGTATCAAACCTCTGTGCTTCTAATAATTGCTGTAAACTACAGATTAGTATGGCAATAAGAAAATACGGTGTCTTAATAATTTTTAGCTTTTATAGTAAAGAACTCTTGTTTAATTCAAGGTAAGTTACCTTATGTAAAGCACATATTGAAGTGTTTTTCTATTTTTTTGACCAATAAATCTTCCCTAATTACAATGGCACCTTAATTTCTTTGACTGTTTAAAATTACGCGCACTAAAGAGATTAATATTAGCATTTATCATATATCACAACTTTATTACGAAATTCTAATACATAAAGCAGGTTAAATATTTCGAATAACCTTCAAAAGTACCTAAATTTGTTTCCTTAATTTTTAATTAAAAACATGAAGGAAGTATCTTTTGGTATTACAGAAAAAAAATCTTTATATGAATACCAGCAAAAGGATATTAACCAGATTTTTGAGCGCATAGATCAGCATCCTATTAATTATAATTTGCTGTATCAGCTTCCTACGGGAGGGGGGAAAACAGTGATTTTTTCTAATATAGCGCAACGTTATATCCGAGAGACTTCGAAAAAAGTACTGATTCTGACCCATAGAATTGAATTATGTGGTCAGACTTCACGAATGCTTCAGGAATTTGAGGTGCCTAATAAAATTATCAATAGTAAGGTCAAAGAATTGCCCGATCAAGACGATTATAATTGTTTTGTGGCCATGGTAGAGACGCTAAATAATCGTTTGAATGATGACAAATTAGAGTTGTCACAGATCGGAATGGTGATTATTGATGAGGCGCATTACAATTCTTTTAGAAAACTCTTCAAGTTTTTTGAGAACTGTTTTATCCTTGGAGTTACGGCGACACCGCTGAGTTCTAATATAAAGCTCCCAATGAAAGAGAGCTATGATGAATTATTGATTGGTGAAACCATTTCTGAGTTGATAGGCAAGGGGGTTTTGGCAAAAGCGGTTACCTATAATCATAACATCGGACTAGGAGCACTGAAGGTAGGAATGAATGGTGATTATACTGTAAAATCTTCTGAAGAGTTATACACCAATGCGTCAATGTTGGATAAGTTGCAGTTTGCATACGAAGAGCGCGCCAAGGGGACTAAAACGTTAATTTTTAATAACGGAATTACTACTTCAATTTTTGTAACAGACACCCTCAATAAGGCAGGATACGCAACTAGACATCTTGATAACACACATAGTAAAGCAGAGCGTAAAGACATATTAGAATGGTTCAAAAAAACGCCCAATGCCATTCTCTCCTCTGTGAGTATTCTTACCACAGGTTTTGACGAACCAACCATTCAAACGATTATTATTAATAGAGCAACCAAATCGTTGACGCTATATTTTCAGATGATTGGACGTGGATCTCGTGTATTACCAAAGAAATCGGAATTTACAGTGATAGATTTAGGAAATAATTTTGCCCGTTTCGGGCCTTGGGAAGCTCCTATAGATTGGCAAAAAATATTTCGATCTCCAGACTTCTACATTAATAACCTGATTTCTGATGAGGATATAGAACGGCAATTCCGATATAAAATGCCAGAAGAGCTCCGAGCACGTTTTAAAAATTCTTCGGATATAGATTTTAATGTAAAGTTGATTTATAAGCAAGTAATGTCTGAAGGTTCTAAATCCAAAGTAGTACTTGACAAATCCATAGCGCAGCACTCTCAAATGTGTGTGGAGAATAGTGAAGATGTTTTTGATGCGAGAGAATTGGCAAAATTACTCAAAGATGATATCGAATATCGGGTAAGACAGTATTGTTACTGTATTATCAACAATACTAAAAATTACAAAGACTGGCTTCAGGAGGATTATATGCGGAAGCTACGCTTAAGTTTTAATGACAAGTTTAGTTAAAGCCCCAATTATTAATTTTTATTGATTTACTGTTTTAACGTGAGTTCGGTCTAATTACTGATTTAAATTAATGTTTTACAGGTAATTAAGATTTTGACTGTCAAATAACATCCTCACCCAGTCTTTCCTTCAA
>CAZYRG010000400.1:0-2419 GCA_964650425.1 uncultured Flavobacteriaceae bacterium | reverse complement strand
TATCGAATTCCACAAAAATTTTATGCGCTCCAGAATTATCATTTGTTGCTGTCCACCATGTCCATTGTCCAACACCCTCTGAAGACCACACCTTGAACCATCCCTCAGAACCAGCTCCCTCTGGAAGCATGGCATCAGTTGGGTTATCAGGACGACCTCTTGGATACACTCTAGTTAGTGTACCTATAGTTCGCTCTGCATAAAACTTTGAAGCATCAGGAAATCGCAACCAACTATCATTGGCATCCGTAGTACTAGATCCACTCCCAACTTGGGAGCGCCATTTAAAAATATATTTACCCGTAGTATTGATTTGAATTTTGACTTCAATCAAGCTATTACCTGTAGTAAAGAGATAATCAGTCCCCGCATACCTTATATAATTATCACTAGTAGCACCGGCAATAGCATTCTCCATTAACCAATCGGTATTTGATGCATCGAGACTTTCTGCTTCCATCACAACTACCCCATCAATTTCTTGATAATCTGCTTGTGCATATGCAAAATAAATACTGGTAAAAAACGTAAGAATAAAACAAAATCGGGTTGTCGTTTTCATGACTTGGAGTGGTTTGGTTAAAATAGCATTATGAACTAATTTTCTAATTCTTCAAACAGTGGAAGAAGAATAATCGTCATTAATTTCCTTAAATTAACAAAAAACATAGAGAAAATCCTAAAACACGGCTTAAAATCTAGTTTTTGTGGCTATCCGATTATTTACTATAAATATTGTAATGGCAATTAATTCCTTAGAAAAAATGTAGTTAGGCTTCCTAATCCCTCTTTAAAAGGGAAATGACAGTCCCCAAAGAAGAAATATAAAGTAGTTAAAAACACAAGCGTACCAAAATCCGTGCAAAAAGCATCATAATTCGCACGCATTTTATGTATTTTTGTGATAAAGGGTACACTTATTGCATACACCCTAAGCTATAAGAAGAAGCAACCTATTTTTATGCTAAAACAACAATTAAATTTTAAACTTTCGCAAAAGCTGTCTCCACAGCAGATTCAACTGATGAAGTTGATCCAGTTGCCTACGCAGTCTTTTGAGCAACGCCTTAACCAGGAACTTGAGGAAAATCCTGCTCTGGATACTGGAAAAGAACATGACGAAAGCTTTGAGGACTTACATAATAATAGCGCAGAAGAGGACTATGACAATGAGAAGATCGAAACGGATATCAATGTCGATGAGTATCTAAGTGATGATGAAATCCCCAGTTATCGACTTAGCGCCAATAATTATAGTAGTGATGATGAAGAAAAAAGTGTGCCGTATGCATCCGGAACTTCTTTTAATCAGCATTTACAAACCCAATTAAACACCTTTCGTCTAAGTGAAGAAAAACGAGAGATTGCGATATTTCTCGTTGGAAGTGTTGATGAAAGTGGTTATATCCGACGTCCGATTCCAGATATTATGGATGACTTGGCGTTTACCCAAAACATCTATACCACCGAAGAAAAAATTGAAGAGGTCCTACAATTGGTACATCAATTAGATCCTGCTGGCGTTGGAGCACGTAATTTGCAAGAATGTCTATTGATTCAACTCAAACGAAAAGGGCATAAAAAATCTATTTCGCTAGCCATCAAAATTCTTGAAAACTCTTTTGACCACTTTACTAAAAAACATTATAAAAAATTACTGTCCAAATATGACATCACGGAGTTAGAATTGAAGGATGCTATCGAGGAAATCGAACATCTCAATCCCAAACCTGGTGGTGCCTATGCGGGTAATACACGAATTGTAGAGCATGTGGTGCCTGACTTTACTATACAAATTGTTGATGGTGAGCTCATGTTATCTCTCAATGGCAGAAATGCTCCAGAATTACACGTATCCCGTGAATACAACAATATGTTGCAAGGCTATAAGGCTTCTAAGGAAAAGACCAAATCCCAAAAGGATGCGGTACTTTTTATCAAACAAAAACTAGATGCTGCTAAATGGTTTATCGAAGCCGTAAAACAACGGCAACAAACCTTGATGGTGACCATGAGTAGTATTATGCACTATCAAAAAGCGTATTTTTTATCTGGCGATGAGCGCAATCTGAAACCTATGATTCTGAAAGATATTGCAGATGAAATAGGAATGGATGTCAGCACCGTATCACGAGTGGCAAACAGCAAGTATGTAGATACTCCTTATGGCACTAAATTGATCAAAGAATTCTTTTCGGAATCTATGACCAATGATCAAGGAGAAGAAGTTTCGACTAGGGAGATTAAAAAAATTCTAGAAATAACCATTACCGAGGAAGATAAAAAGAAACCGTTGACCGATGAAAAATTAGCCAAAATTCTCAAAGAAAAAGGCTATCCCATTGCACGTCGTACCGTAGCAAAATATCGAGAACAATTAGACCTTCCTGTTGCACGATTGCGTAAGAAAATTTAAGTG
>CAZYRG010000399.1:0-2431 GCA_964650425.1 uncultured Flavobacteriaceae bacterium | reverse complement strand
CATTTGATACGTTTGAAGTTGTAAACTAGAAGGACTCGAAACCTGTAAAATCTCGGATAATTTAGACAATAATCCTGTCTCTTTATTTCTTCTAAAGATGACTATGTTATTCGAAAACTGATTGGCTACTAACAAAAAATTACCTGTGGGATCTATCGCAAAATTCCTTGGATGTTCTCCTTGCGTATCTTCATGTCCTACCAAAGTTAAATACCCCGTGTTTTGATCAATCGAAAAAATCGCTATGGTATCTTCACCAGGCCCACGATTAGAAGTATATAAAAACTGGCCATCTGGCGAGATATGAATATCCGCTCCGCTATAGATTTCCTGTTGTTTACTATAGGATAGATATTCTTTAAGAAATGAAAATCGCCCTTTATGATAGGTATATAGCGATATACTGCCACTCAACTCGGCAATTCCATACGCCAATGTGCCATTAGGATGAAAAGTAAAATGTCTTGGCCCACTTCCTGGTTTTACTTTTACCTGAAGATCAAAATTAGGTTGTAATGGTGTTACTTCATTGGGTCGAAACCTAAAAACACGCATTTTGTCTCCTCCCAAATCTTGTGCTACCACAAAATCACCATCTGGAGTAAAGTTGGCCGAATGCATGTGTGAAGCATCCTGACGCCCCGCAACTACGCTACTATCAGTGAATCGCAATACTTGTTTTGAGGGCTTCAGACTTCCATTGGGCATACATTCCATAACACCAAGACTTGAATCCGTATAATTTGAGTTAATAACAAAACGACCATTCTTGCTCACTGTTATATGCGCAGGGTTGCGACCTCCTGCATCTTGCCTATTAAGTTCCGTGAGTTTTCCCGAAAGGGAATCAATACTAAATGCCGTGACTTTGCCATGTGTCGGCAACTGACTTTCGGTAGCTGCATACAGGTACGCGCCATCAGATGATAATTGTAAAAATGATGGATTGATAATATTGGCAACGCTATCCAATCGCTGTACTTCTCCACTCTCTGCATCAAATTCATAGACATGGATTCCTGTACCTGGTTTTTTATCCGTGTAGGAACCGATAAATAAAAGTGTTTTCGAATTTTTAGAACAAGAAATAAATGACATGAGAACTATCGTTACTACGACGGCTTTTTTGATGAACAACATAGATCGTTAGTTTGTTCACCAAAACTACCAAAAAAACCGTTCTTTAGCTTTAGACTTTGCGCCTATTTTTTTATAAAATGTTATGGCCTTTGTATTAAAGTTCGGAGTCTGCCATTGTACGCCAATACACTTCTCTGCCGTTGCATATGTTTTGACTTTGTACATCAATTCTTTACCTATACCCAAACCGCGTATTTCGGGTTCTAAATACAAACAATCCAAATACACATAAAAATCCACATCCCAAGTGGAGAATTGTTTCATATACGTTGTATACCCTACCAAATTTCCATCCTTGACAACAACCAAACATTGAATTCCTAATTGGGAATCAAACAGTTTTTCTTCAAGCAAAACGGATTTATTGGTATCACTGTACAATGCTTGTTCAAAATCCGCGTGCTTTTTGCACAATTCCACCAATGCCGTTACGTCTGATTTTTGAGCGGTTCTTATTACATAATCTTTCATCAGCATGCACAATTAATTTCTAAGCCTGTGGCAGAAGCATTACCATCTGTCGCATACCCATCAATCTTCCACCACGCCAAACCACCAATCAATTCTTTCACCTTGAATCCAAGTTTGGTCATATGTAGTGCACCTTTGGTAGAGGCATTGCAACCAATACCATCGCAGTAACAGACATATAATTTGGTTTTATCCAAATGTGCTGTGCTTTCTGCATTCATCTCACGATGCGGAAGATTAATTGCTGTTGGGATGTGTTCTTTTTCATATCCAAATGCTTTTCTGGTATCGATCACTATAATAGCTTCCTTCTTTTCTAAAGCATCAAAAAGGTCCGACGGATCCATTTCATATGCAAGCTTTTCTTTATAGTAGTTTATTTGATCCTTCATATAATCTTCTTTTTAGTTTAACCCGCTTTATGCAATAGAAAATCTATTCCATCTTTGAGCTACTGCAAACACTATCGCTTCGCTACTTTTTTTGATGTAACCATAACGATGCTATGCTGAAATCAAGAAAAAGTCAGTATTTATTGTATCTCAAAGATTCATGACGAAGTTCTATTGCATAAAGCGGGTTTAAATTTCATTTAGTAAAGCTACAGTTATTAAAGAAAAAATAACGTTTTGTAGCCTGTGTAATTTTAAGCTATGGCTGAAAAATTCTCAGCGAACGCTTTTCAAGAAATCTTTAACTTTACTTCTTATGGAACTCAAGTATTTTAAATTAATCAAAACCATTGCAGAAGAAGGAAGCATTGCCAATTCTTCAGAAAAACTATTTTTGACACAATCTGCTTTGAGTCATCAATTACGAG
>CAZYRG010000398.1:0-2435 GCA_964650425.1 uncultured Flavobacteriaceae bacterium | reverse complement strand
TTTGCAGTAGCTTCAAGATGTAATAGATTTTCTAATGCATAAAACGGGTTTAAGCGAAAATTATTCATTTTTTGATCTTTTGATGGCTTTTTTGAGTTGCATAGCAGCGCTACGGAAGGAAAAAAAGACGATAAAAGGGCGAAAAAGGAAATTTTTTTAGCAAATGGGAAAAGTCTAAATGAGTTCACTATCAGTTTCGTAATAATTCCCCTGGAATTACCTTCAACTTGCTACCAACTTTGACAAAGGCATCCACTGCTTTTTGTAATTGGTCGACGGTATGTGCAGCAGAAATTTGTACCCGAATCCGCGCTTTTAGTTTTGGCACTACTGGATAAAAGAAGCCCGTTACATAAATCCCCTCGGTTAACAATGCTTCTGCAAATGCCTGTGCCAATTTTGCATCATACAACATAATAGGTACAATGGGATGCGTTCCTGGTATAATATCAAAACCGGCATCATTCATCGCATTTCTAAAAAAAGTAGTATTCACCTCCAATTGATCACGAAGTTTAGTCGTTATGGAAAGCTGATTCAATACTTTTAACGAAGCTCCCACAATAGCAGGTGCTAAGGTATTTGAAAATAAATAAGGACGTGATCGTTGTCGAAGCAGCTCCACAATTTCTTTGCGTGCAGCAGTAAATCCTCCAGATGCACCACCTAGTGCTTTCCCATAGGTACCCGTAATAATATCCACACGATCGATCACATTATGGTATTCATGGGTCCCTCTACCGGTCTTCCCCACAAAACCTGTCGCATGACATTCATCTACCATCACCAAAGCATCATAACGATCTGCCAGATCACAAATCTTATCTAATTGTGCGATGGTGCCGTCCATAGAGAATACGCCATCTGTTACAATCAGCCTTCGTCTAGCACCAGATGCTTCTTGCAATTGCGCTTCTAAAGATTCCATATCATTATGCGTATAGCGAAAACGCATCGCTTTGCATAATCGAATCCCATCAATAATAGAAGCATGGTTGAGCGCATCAGAGATGATAGCGTCTTCTGCCCCAAGTAAAGGCTCAAATAGTCCACCATTAGCATCAAAAGCGGCAGCATAGAGAATACAATCTTCCATCCCTAAGAATTCGGCAGTTTTCTGCTCAAGTTGCTTATGAATATCTTGTGTCCCACAGATAAAACGTACCGAAGACATCCCAAAACCATGAGTTTTCATTGCTTCGATACCCGCATTGATAACTTCTGGATCTGAAGAGAGTCCCAAATAATTATTTGCACAAAAATTAAGCACTTCTGGGGTTTGTTCTGTGGATATTGCTGCTCCCTGCGGCGTAGTAATTACGCGTTCGTCCTTATATAAGCCTTCTTTGCGCAATGCTGTCAGCTCTTTTTGTAATGCTTTTTTTATCTTTTTATACATCTTTTACTTTTTTTAGAAACTCCTTTCATCAGCCCCTTTGCCCGTAAAATACAAAGGAGCCAGAAAAAAGGAAACTGAGTTAGCCTCAAATCGTATCACTAAGCAGATAATTTTTCTTGTGATTTTTTATTTTGTAAACCTTTGATCATGGTTGCTGTGAGTTTTTTCAAATCAAACTCAGGCGCCCAGCCCCAATGCTTTTTAGCTACTGATGCATCAATTGTATCAGGCCAGCTATCGGCAATTTCCTGTCGATAATCTGGCTTGTAATGCGCCACAAAATCTGGATACCACTTTTTAATCGCTGCTACCAATTGTTTTGGAGAAAAGCTCAGACCGCTAATATTATAGGAGGTCCTGATTGTTATCTGCGCTTTTGGAGCTTCCATTAGTTTTATGGTTCCCATAATTACATCATCAATATAGGCCATAGGCAGGGTCGTATCTTCATTCAAAAAACACTCAAATTCTTGATTGGCCACCGCTTTATGAAAAATATCAACTGCATAATCCGTAGTCCCTCCGCCTGGTAAGGTTTCGTATCCAATAACTCCTGGATAGCGTAGCGATCGAACATCTAAGCCATAACGGTTATAATAATACTGTCCCCAATGTTCCCCCGCAGCTTTACTCATACCATATATTGTACTAGGGTTTAAATAGGCATTTTGTGGAGTCTGTTCTTTTGGAGCTTGTGATCCAAAGACGGCTATCGAACTTGGAAAAAACACTTTGTTAATCCCACATTCTTTAGATACTTCGAGAACACTCAACCATAATTTCATATTGAGCTCCCAAGTATTCAGTGGATTTGCTTCACCTGCTGCAGAAAGAATTGCAGCTAAGTGATAAATCTCCGTAATTTTGTGATGCTTAATCACACCGCGCAGGTGCACCGTATCAGTTGCATCCAAATACACAAAGTTTTTATCAAATCCCGAGCACTGACGTATATCAGATGCCAAAACCTTCCGATCTGGGTAATACGATTTCAATTGTGTCACTAATGCAGATCCTATCTGACCCAATGCTCCAA
>CAZYRG010000397.1:0-2437 GCA_964650425.1 uncultured Flavobacteriaceae bacterium | reverse complement strand
TTTTACTAAATAGTATCCTTATTACTTCAAGATACTAATAATCTGATCCGCTAATTCTTCTCCGATACGATCTTGTGCTTCTGCAGTAGCCGCACCAATATGGGGTGTCAAAGAGATTTTGTTTTGCATTAATACTTTGATGGCTGGTGTAGGTTCGCTTTCAAAGGTGTCTAAGCCTGCAAATGCAAGTTTGCCGCTTTCTAAAGCAGCTACCAAAGCTACTTCATCAATGACACCCCCACGGGCAGCGTTAATGATTCCAGAACCATCTTTCATCAATTCAAACTCCGACTTCCCGATGACATACTCCTTCTGTGCAGGAACGTGTAGGGTGATAAAGTCGGCATTTTTCAATACCTCTTCTTTGCTTACTGTTTTGATCGGGAAATTCACGGACTGTCCGTCAAAGAAATCTAGTTTGATATCTACGTTTTCGATAAAAGGATCAAAAACGATCACGTTCATCCCAACACCCAAAGCAATTTTGGCAGTAGCTTGCCCTATACGTCCGATACCTATGATTCCTAATGTTTTTCCGCGTAGCTCTACACCACCTGCATAGGCTTTTTTCAAGTTCTTGAACTTGCTTTCGCCTTCTAATGGCATGTTACGGTTAGAATCGTGCAAAAAACGTACAGATCCATACAAATGCGCAAATACCAATTCTGCCACAGATCCAGAAGATGCTGCAGGGGTATTAATAACATGTTTTCCTTGCTCTCTAGCATAGCTAACATCAATATTATCCATACCAACACCACCGCGACCGATGATTTTTAGACTAGGACAATTGTCGATGATGTCTTTACGTACTGTAGTAGCACTACGTACTAGTAATACAGAGATATCATTGTCGTTGATGTAATTTTGTAATTGTTCTTGTGCTACCGTAGTTGTAGATACTTCAAAACCTGCTTTTTCTAAAGCATCGATTCCACTTTGTGAAACACCGTCGTTTGCTAAAACTTTCATTCTGTTTATATATTTGTTTCATTCCCGTGTTAATGGGAATATATTCTACTATTATGCTTTTTTCTCTAGCGCCTGCATGAGTTCTACCACAGCGGCAACACTCTTTAATTCCATTGCATTGTACATGCTAGCTCTATAGCCTCCTACACTTCGGTGTCCATTCAGTCCGTTGATGTTTCCTTCTTTTAATAAGGCGTCAAAAGCATCTTTGTGTGCTTCATCTGTCAAATTAAATGTGGCATTCATTGGAGAACGATCTTCTGTAGCGGCAAAACCTTTGAATAATGGATTGCGATCGATTTCTGTATACAGGAGGTCTGCTTTTTCGGCATTTCTCTTTTCTGCTGCAGCAATACCGCCTAAATTCTTTAACCAACGCAAGGTCAGCATAGAGGTGTACACGGCAAATACTGGTGGTGTGTTGAACATACTGTCTTTTCCAGCATGGACCGTGTAGTCCAACATGGATGGAATCGTACGAGAAACTTTTCCTAAGATGTCTTCTTTTACAACAACCAGTGCAGTTCCTGCTGGTCCCATATTTTTTTGCGCTCCTGCGTAGATGATTCCAAATTTAGAGAAATCAATTTCACGAGAAAAGATATCACTACTCATATCACAAACTAACGGTGCATCCGTCGTAGGGAATTCTTTGAGTTGCGTTCCGTATATGGTGTTGTTACTAGTAAGGTGTACATAATCCAGTCCACTAGGAATATCGAATCCTTTTGGGATGTAGTTGTAGTTCGCATCCTTAGAAGAAGCTAACTCGATCACATCACCAAATAATTTTGCTTCTTTGATCGCTTTGGCACTCCAGGCACCCGTATTTACATATCCAGCTTTGGTTTCTAATAAGTTGTAGGCGGCCATCAAGAATTGTGTGCTGGCACCACCTTGTAGAAATAAAGCTTTGTATCCTTTCCCAGTTAAACCCAGTAATTCTAAAGCAAGACTGCAAGCTTCATCCATGACAGCAACGAAATCTTTACTACGGTGCGAAATCTCTATGATCGAAAGCCCAGAGTTGTTAAAATCTAATAATGCTTGTGATGCTTCCTGAAATACTTCTTGAGGTAAAATACAAGGACCTGCGCTAAAATTATGCTTTTTCATCTACTGTTTTTATTTATAAATTAAAAAGATGGTTTGTCATCTTTTTTGGAGTTTTATTGACTTATTCAGTACCTGTTTTTGAAGGCTATTGGATTAGAAAATCCATGCCTTTTTAAAAACGCAACAAAGGTGCTAATAATCTATATTTTTTCCATCATAAAAAGCATAATATTTTATCATTTTTTTAACTATGTCACTAAAAAAAGTCAAATTATTATGGTTTTCGTAAGCTATTTCAAAAAATCAAACTTGTTGTAATGGTCTATGTTTCTTAGCGGCTTGTTTTTGGTATAGCCATTAAACCCGCTTTATGCATTGGAAAATCTATTACATCTGTGATCTATTGCAA
>CAZYRG010000396.1:0-2475 GCA_964650425.1 uncultured Flavobacteriaceae bacterium | reverse complement strand
TTTAACGGAATCAGAGAGATTTATCTCAACTGTACGGCAATTGATTATCAACGTATCGATCAGTTATTAAGGTGCTTAGGTAGTAGGTTTATAAAAAAAGAAGGAAAAAAATCGCTATTGTTAGTGGTGATATCACGTTCATTTAGTACTAATGAATGATGTATCTTACAGTAGAATTGCCCAAATAACATGCCGATTAAATGTATCAGATCATAGGGTCAATAAATTAGGAAATTTGACCATTACCAATCAAGGCAAGGAATCCATATGGAATTTTGATTATCTTTATAAAAACAACATTTAAATCAACTAAAAATGAAAACTCATTATGTAATTACGATCGTTCTTTCTTTATCCATTTTGGTAGGGTGCAAGCAACAACAAAAGAAGGCGCCAGATCCAGAAAAAGAAGACCAAGGACTAGAAGAACGTGAAGAAGCTCTTCAACCTATTACTCTTACTAAGCTAGAAAACTCTCCTGCGTATACCGATGCTTCACTTACACTGAATACGCCAGAGACGATAAAAGTATCAGAAAAGGGAGAAGTAGACTTTGCATTCGAGATACAGAATTATGAATTAGGTGCGCAAACTCCAGGGCCAAACCCCTCTGTACTGGCCAACTCTGGCAAAGGGCAACATATTCATTTTATCTTAAATAATCAGCCTTATTCTGCGCATTATGCACCAGAATTTAAAAAAGAAATCCCAGATGGTGTACATCACTTAGTGGCTTTTTTGAGTCGCTCTTACCACGAATCGGTAAAAAATGCCAATTCCATGGTGATTCGAAAACTTGAGGTTGGAGCCAATCCTCAGGACACTGCGGATCTAGACATGAAAGCACCAACACTTATTTATAGTCGCCCAAAAGGGACCTATGCTGGTAAAGATGCAGAACAGGTTTTATTGGATTTCTTTGTGCTTAATACTACGCTTTCAAAAAGTGGTTCTAAAGTAAAAGCTACGATTAATGGCGAGGAATTTATCATTACGGAATGGGTACCGCATGTAATTAAAGGGCTTCCTATAGGAGAGGTTACTATCCAATTGGAATTATTGGACCAAAATGGTGTACTGATTCCAGGGCCTTTTAATAAGGTGACTCGAAAAGTAACACTAAAAGAATAGAAAATACCCTACAATGAATTGCAGAAAGCACAATCTGGCTGGCCAATGAGCTTGCCAGAAGTGTTGATGCTATACTTACAACAATCTCGAAAGCGTTCTTTTAAAAATCCCTTCGCCCTTCGAATTTGTGCCTTTACGTTAGGAAGGCTCAGTTGTAGTTCATCTGCCGCATCTGCATTCGTTTTTCCATCGATATATACCAATGTTATGGCTTTTTTATACTGCTCAGGGAGTTCTTCCAAAAATCGTTCAAAACAACAAAAATCATCTGTGGGAATGGCATCTTGTATAGGTTTTGAATCCTTCTCAGCTACATATGGCGCATTAACACGATAGTAATTCACAAGTTCATTACGTGCAATCTGAAATACCCACGACTTTGCTTTGGACGCATCCTGTAGCGCGTCCAAATGCTTATGAATCTTGACAAAGATATTTTGCAAGATATCTTTTGTCACAGTCGTATTACCAACCCTTTTTAATACAAAACTGTACAAAGAGGTATAATAGCTATTCCAGATTTCTTCAGTAGTCAATTCCAATTATTTTAAAAACATTAACAACAATCACATTTTGTACATTCACAACTAGTGCATTTACAACTAGTAGCACAGTTCTTACAGCTACAATTCGGACATTCGCAATTGGTACAAATACAAGGATTTTTCATTATGGTAAATTTATGGTTTTATATGGAGACGGAAAAATTAGAAAAAGGATACATTAATTTTATAAAAAAATATTAATGCAACTTGGTTGCATATATGAAATATCATAGTATCTTTGCTCTAATTTATATAAACAATATTTCTTTTGAATATCTCATACATTGGCAAAAATTCAGATACGGTCGGAATTGCAGCAAGCATTTTATGCTTGTTACATTGTTTAGTCACTCCATTACTTTTTATGGCACATGCGGGATCGACTATGCTGCAAGACTCAAATGCTATTTGGTGGAAGTCCTTAGATGTTATTTTCTTGGCGCTTTCCTTTATGGCCATCAGAAGATCAGTGAAAGCTAGTTTTATAAGGTTTGTAAAATACGGTTTTTGGATATGTTGGACGCTCCTATTGATCATTATACTTAATGAAAAATTTGCACTTTTACCTTTGCCAGAGGTGGTAATTTATCCAGTATCTATAGCATTAGTAGCCTTACATGTATATAATCTGAAGCATTATAAATGTCAGGAAAAATGCTGTAAAACTGATATGACATAAATTGAAGTTTGGGATAAAAAATTATTCAAAAGGAATTTTAGAAGAGAGTTTTAATTAGTAGTTCATTATAGGCTGTTAGCTGTTAGTAATTTGGGTATTTACTTGTGTGTGTTTACAATA
>CAZYRG010000395.1:0-2490 GCA_964650425.1 uncultured Flavobacteriaceae bacterium | reverse complement strand
CGTCTTCGCCCACATACATTAACAGTACCAAAACCATTGATTCCGATTGCCGGAAAGCCAATTGTACACCGATTGGTAGAAGATATAGCCAAAGTCTTAGACACGCCTATCGAAGAAATTGCTTTTATCATAGGAGAAGATTTCGGTGAAAAGGTAGAAAAAGATTTAGTGGCAATTGCAAAGCAATTAGGCGCAAAGGGTAGTATCTATTATCAGGACAAACCATTAGGTACTGGACATGCTATTATGTGTGCAAAAGATTCCTTATCTGGCCCCTGCGTTATTGCCTATGCTGATACCCTATTTCGTGCGGATTTTACATTAGACAAAGATGCCGATAGTGTGATTTGGGTAAAGCAAGTTCCTGATCCAAGTGCGTATGGTGTAGTACAATTGAACGAAGCACAAGAAATCATAGGTTTGGTCGAAAAACCAGCAGAATTCGTGTCGGATTTGGCAGTGATCGGAATTTATTATTTCAAGGATGGTGCGGTACTCAAAAATGAGTTACAAGCTGTGTTGGATAATAATATTATTCATGGTGGCGAGTACCAAATCAATGATGGAATCAAACAAATGCAAGCAAAAGGATATCGTTTTGTGCCTGGCAAAATTGATGAATGGATGGATTGCGGGAATAAAGCCGTAACTGTAGAGACCAATACTAGAATGCTGGGGTTTTTGGAACAAGAAAAAGAGTCCTTAGTAAGTGATACGATCACACTTGAGAATGCTACGATTGTTCCACCCTGCTATATTGGAGAGAATGTAGTACTCCGTAACACTGTAATTGGCCCTAATGTTTCTATAGGAGCGGATTGCAAAGTTTCTGACAGCAAAATTAGCAATAGCTTGATCCAAACGGCATCCACGATCAAAAATGCAACGCTTGATAATGCCATGGTAGGAAATCATGCGACTTTTGATGGAAAGTTTAAGGCGATAAGTATTGGAGATTATTGTGTTTTAGAATAATTTGTTAATTGAGTAAACGAGTCTGTTCTAGATTCCCTATTTTTATAAGAATATGCAAGGCTAAATTTTTTAATACATCGGTATGATCAGATGGCAGAATATGGTGTTTATGAGCGTCCTTTTTTTTGGGACACTTACACCTATGTTCGGGCAGGACGAAGAAAGCTTTCAAAAGGACATTAATGAAGATGACCTAGGCGAGGTGACCGATGAGTTTGATGCATTGTATTTTGAAGCATTAAAATTAAAAAGTACAGAAAACCATGACAAAGCGATTAATCGATTAAATGATGCCTTGGCCATAGATGATACAAAGGGGTATATTTATTTTGAGTTGGCAAAGAATCATGACAATGTAGAACACTATGAACAGGCCGACATACACTATAAAAAAGCACTAGAAATGGCTCCTGATCGAAAAGAGATCCTGGAGTTTATGTACCGATTCTATTATCGGTATGACAAGTTTGATAATGCACTTTGGGTGATTAATAAATTGGTTCAAAAAAACCCAAAATATGAAAATGCCAAAGTAGATGTTTTATATCAAAACAAACAATATGATGATGCCCTCCGATTACTAGATAATATTGATGGACGATATGGAAAATCGCCAGAGCGGAATTGGAAGCGACAACTCATATATTCTGCATCTGCTAAAGATGAAAAAAAACATTGGAAAAAGAATATTGATCGATTACAAAAGATATTGGCAGAAAACCCAAAAGATGAACAGAGTTATTTACAACTCATTATCTATTATTATGAAAAAGGAGATCCTCAAAAAGCCTATGAAGTTGCCAAAAAACTAGAGGAAGAACTACCAAATTCCAAAATAGTACATTACGCTTTATATAAACAATACTTAGAACAAGGGAATTCGGATGCGGCAATGGAGTCCATTATGATCGTACTCAAAGAAGATGCCATTGGCAAAGAGTTCAAACATAATATGATCAATGATTTATTGGTCTATGTAAAGAAAAATCCAAGAATGCAAACTAAATTGACGGAGTTGGTAGAGCGGTTTGCAAATGATGAAGATAATAGTAAAATTTATATGATTCTCAGTGATTTTAAGCTGAAAAAGGGAAGCAAAGAAGATAAGGCCACCTATTATAATGCGATATCCGAAAATGGATCTCAGGATTTTGAATTGCTAAAGAGTAAAATCTTAATTCAGATGGATTTTAATAAATTCAATAAAGTAGCGTTGTTAAGTCAAGAAGGAATGGAAGAATATCCAGCACAACCTATTTTATACCTTTTTAATGGAATTGCAAATAATAAATTGGAAAATGCGAAAGCGGCTTTAACCTCTTTGATTAGCGGGGTTGATTATATTATTGATGACACCAAAATGGAAGCAGATTTTTATACAGAAATAGCAATAGCGTACACAAGATTAGGGGAATTATCCAAAGCTGCAGCGTATGAAAAAAAGGCAGAGGAACTTCAATCCAAATTAAAATAGTTCATGAGAGTGCCAATGAGATTTTTGAATTGCCTTTTTGT
>CAZYRG010000394.1:0-2506 GCA_964650425.1 uncultured Flavobacteriaceae bacterium | reverse complement strand
AATACATCTTGAACATCTTGTATAGAAATGCCATAACGTGCAATTTTCTCTCTATCAATATCAATTAACAAATAAGGTTTACCAACAATACGGTCTGCAAAAACAGCTTCTTTTTTAACACCTTCAGCTTCCTTGATGATGTTTTCTAATTGCACACCAAACGCTTCTATTTGCTTTAAGTCTTGACCTTTAACTTTAATTCCCATTGGTGCTCGCATTCCTGTTTGAAGCATCACTAATCGGGTTTCAATAGGTTGTAGTTTTGGTGCAGATGTAACACCTGGTAACTTTGTAACTCTTACGATTTCATTCCAAATATCGTCTGGTGACTGTATTTCTGGTCGCCAATTACGGTAGAACTCGCCATCATTGTCTTTAATTAATTGAGACCTTTTGACTTCGCTCAAAGTGACATTTTCAGAATTATTTGGATTCGTAATAAAACGACCATCTTTTAATTCAAATAAACCATCATCATTAACTTTATAGCGTTGACGTTGTCTGTTTTCATTCAGCATATATTCTGGTTTGTACTGAATGAT
Source organism: uncultured Flavobacteriaceae bacterium (assembly GCA_964650425.1). GTDB lineage: Bacteria > Bacteroidota > Bacteroidia > Flavobacteriales > Flavobacteriaceae > Aquimarina. The sequence goes on along the minus strand of CAZYRG010000394.1, from coordinate 1,964 downwards.
GTTTTCATACATTGATAGTGGTGCTGGGTCTAAAGCTGATTCTGTTCTTCCTGCCTTACCAACTACGGTTTCAATCTCTGGAATACTGGCTACTGCCATATCTAATTGCTGTAAAACACGTTTGTTTTCTTCTACGCCAGAATGAGGCATCGAGGTTGGCATTAGTAGAAATGAGCCTTCATTTAATGAGGGCATAAACTCTTTGCCTGTATTTTTCATAATGAAAAATCCTGCGATGACAATAGCAGTTGGAACAGATAAAAAGAGCAACTTATTATCTAAACACCACTTTAAAATGCGTGTGTAATATTTGATGAATAATGAGAAAACACCCAATAAACCAAAGCAAATAACACTAACAAAAATGAGATTCCAGAAAATGCTTTTATCAACGCCTAATGGTCTCCAATATTCGGCTAACAAGAATACAATAGCTGATACCGAAATAATGATATTGATAAGATTAGCTTGCTTGTCTGTTATCTTACTTTGAAGATTGAGAAGTGCTGTAATCCCAAACGCAATTAAAATTAATCCTAACCAATATCCATAGACTGTGGCTACGATTCCCAATGCTATTAAAACACCATTTAAAACATATTTAAAAGTGTTTTTGATGTTTTTCTTTCTGAATAAAAATGCAGCAAACGGTGGAATTAAAAACAACGCTACTATTATAGAAGCTGTTAATGCAAAAGTCTTTGTGAAGGCTAATGGTCTGAATAGTTTTCCTTCCGCTCCAATCATTGTAAATACAGGAATGAAACTGATAATAGTTGTCATAACTGCGGTTACGATTGCGCCAGACACTTCAGCTGTTGCGTTATAAACTACCGTATTAATGGATTGAGTTCCATCATCTTCATCTAAATGCCGAATAATATTTTCTGATAGTATGACACCAACATCGACCATTGTACCGATAGCAATAGCAATACCTGATAAAGCGACAATGTTGGCATCTACACCAAAGAGTTTCATTGCAATAAATACCATTAAAACTGCAACAGGTAATAGTCCAGAAATTAGTACGGAAGCTCGAAGATTAAACACCATAATAATTATTACTAAAATGGTAATCAATATTTCAAGAGTTAAGGCTTCATTGAGTGTGCCTAAAGTTTCTTGTATCAATTCTGTTCTGTCATAAAAAGGCACTATGGTAACTTGTGATGTTCTTCCATCTGCCAAAACTTTTGAAGGTAATCCTGCACTTAATTCATTAATTTTTTCCTTTACGTTATTGATAACTTCCATTGGGTTTGCTCCATAACGAGCTACCACAACTGCACCAACAACCTCTGCACCTTCTTTATCTAATAATCCACGTCTTGTTGCAGGACCTAATGAAACTTTACCAATATCCTTTATCCTAATTGAAGTATAATCTTCTGAAGTGACTACTGCATTTTCGATGTCTGAAATGGATTTCACATAGCCCAAACCACGAACTAAATATTCGGCTTGGTTAATTTCCAAAGTCTGTGCACCAATGTCTTTATTGCTTTCCTTAACCGCTTTTACAACGTGATGTAATCCAATATTATACTGACGCATTAGTTCTGGATTCACGTCCACTTGATATTCTTGTACGTAACCACCAATTGAAGCCACTTCTGATACACCACTTGCAGAGGATAGAGCATATTTTACATAGTAATCTTGAATACTGCGTAACTCTTGCAAATCCCAACCACCAGTTACATTTCCGTTCTCATCGCGACCTTCTAAAGTGTACCAAAATATTTGACCTAATCCTGTTGCATCTGGACCCAATGCAGGATTAACACCTTCGGGTAATAAACCACTTGGTAATGAGTTTAGTTTTTCTAATATTCTACTACGACTCCAATAAAACTCTACATCTTCTTCAAAAATGATATAGATACTTGAAAAGCCGAACATAGAAGAACTACGAATGGTTTTTACTCCAGGAATACCTAACAAGGATGTGGTTAATGGAT
>CAZYRG010000393.1:0-2521 GCA_964650425.1 uncultured Flavobacteriaceae bacterium | reverse complement strand
AAATGAATTTATTCCAAAGAATACTTTATTATGCAGGCGGTTTTGCTGCTGGATTAGTCATTCTTTTCTTTTTTTTAGGCGGTAAAAAAGCATCTTGCGATTACAGTCCTGATGCACGGGTATTAAAAAATATTCGAATTAAAACTCGTGAAGTCTCCCCTAGCTCGCTCAACACCCTGAAAAAACACCTTCTTGACACTGCAGCAATATCACAATTATTACAAAAAGGCGATGTAGATTTTGGCAAGAGTAATACGAAATTAGATTCTTGCAGAACCTATTGGATAGATGGCGTCGTCTCAGAAAAGCAAATTGCCATGACAGTAAAAAACTGTGATTCTACCGCTACGATTCAAGAAATTATTGTGAAATGAGCGCACTAATAAAACTTAAATAGCGTAATTAATAATACCATCAAAAAGAAAGTAGGCCAATAAATAGCTCTTACAATAATGTTATCCTTGTAATCAAAAATACGATGCGCTATTCGCGTATAGGTAATCAAATTATAAGTAGCCAAAATAATCATGGCATAGGAAACAAAATAGAAATACTCCATGTAGATTAAATCTCCCGTAACGATATCTTTTCGTAAATCAATATGCGAAAATATAAGCACAAAGAAAAAAGCCGCCATTCCCTGAACAATTCCTCCCCCATCTACATCCTTTTTTTTGGGCTTACGTGTTGCTTTGATCATAATAAAAATCATAATCAAGGTAACAAAAACAGGAATCAAATAAGTTACAAAGGATGTAATGAGTACACGCCTGATCTTGATATTATATTGTAAAACAGGAACACTGTTATAATAATCACGTTTTATATACCCAAAATCGGTCGTAAAATGTTTTTTAATATAACTGAAGTAGGATTCCAGTATTTTATCCCCTGGTAATTCAATCTCAGTATTGATGCCGCTTTTTTTAGAGGGCGCGGTATTATCATAACTATGTAAATCCGGAATCAATAACAAACGGTCCTTAAAATCTAGAGGCTCAATTTCAAGATGAATATTGCGCTTATCAAATGGGTAATCGCTATAATCTAATGGTAGTCTAACAGTACTTCTAAATTCATAATGAATCAATACTTTATCCTTCTCATAATGCCGTGTGGTTTCTTCGATATAGGAAGCCTCTGCAAACGGAGATACTTGAGGAAACCTAAAACCAGGGGTATACTTCTTGACTGTAAGTGTGTCAAAACGTTGCCATATCAAACCACTGATATTAATATTATATTCATCTTCAAACTCCAACTCATCAATATAAATCCCAGTAGGTACCTCTACCCATGGGGTATTCTTATTTATAGCAGCAATGTTATTTTCATCATCTACAAAATTAGCTACCTCGGACAAGGTGATCATCGGATCCTCTTCCATATCAACAACATCGGGAAAACTGTGTTGTAAATAACCCACTAGAACCGCAATAGCAATTAATACCGCCACAGAGAAATAACTGAGGTACCATATTTCAGAGATTGATAAAAAATCTCTGGTATAATAAATCGCAAGGAGCACAAATGCTAAGAGTCCCAATACAATGGCGAGATGAATATACTTTCTTTTGAGCAAGGTATCCACAGGAATCATATCATTCTTAAAAAAAACTACACCAATACCCCATGAAGCGGCAGTCACTTGATCATAGAAAAATAATTTCTCCTCTTTACTACTCGCATCTTTATATCGTAACATATCAGATTGGCCATCCATAAGCGATTGATATGCCTTTTTGAGTGCTAGATTAGATTCTTCTTTGATTATAGCATGAATCGTTTTATTCCCAATATAGGTATCATTAGGGTGCGCCAATATGACTCCTTTGGGCGAACTCACAAATCCAAAACCTGCTTTTCCTAAGCTTAATTTATGAATCATTTTTTTGAAACCTCTCAATGATATGGACATCGTCACCGTACCACGTAGTTGACCTTTTTGTTCTCCAGAAGTATAATAAAATGGAATACCATAATCTCCTACTAAAGCTTTGGCTCCGTGGGCATAATAGGGCTCTACCCAAGCAGCTTTTTGATTCTTGGCGATGTTTGTATACCATTTTGCATTTGATAATGATGGGTCTCTGTAGTCATAAATATCTTGAATCTGAAGTACTGCATTCTTATTTTCATCATAATATGGACAATAAAACTTGGTAGTTCCATCAAAACCATAAGGTTCAAATCCTACCGTAACTCCTAATGCGCCTTGGGTTCTTAAGGTGGCGTTTTTTATTAAGAGTTCCAACGCTTCTTTGGTATAGGTATTTTTGGAGATAGAATCAACAAGATTATACCCTTCTTTCATCGTATTCTGGAGCATCGCATTTACCTGATCCCGCAATACAGTACTGTTTTGTTTTCCTTTTTCCAACAGCTGTTGTTCTTGTGCTGCCATAAAGCGAAAATAATCTACTAACAGAAAACTAAATAGTACAAAAAGAAGTATAGCAAGTGTATAAAGTACTTTTTTGATCACGGTGGTCGATGTTTACTATCTAAGGTACTAAATTCT
>CAZYRG010000392.1:0-2522 GCA_964650425.1 uncultured Flavobacteriaceae bacterium | reverse complement strand
TAAAGGTTAAAGGGAGTATAGACACGAATCTGTATTTTGTGATCAGCGGGAGTTTAAGAATCTACGTATTAGAAGAATTTGAGGAAAATATAATTCGATTCGGCTACAAAAATAATTTTATTGCTTCTTTGGATTCTTTTATAAGCGAAAAACCGTCGGATTTGTATATTCAGGCAATCAAAAAGTCGGAATTGAAAGTTATCAAAAAAACAACATTTATGGACTTTGTTGAAAGTTCTAAAGAAAACACAAAAATTTGGCAAAATATACTTGGTGATTTGATATTTCAACAAATGGAACGGGAACGCGATATTTTGACTTCTTCGCCTCTAGAAAGATACAAAAGAGTCTTGACGAGAAGTCCTCAATTGTTTCAAGAAATCCCGAACAAGTATATTGCATCGTACCTTAGAATGACACCAGAAACATTATCGAGAATTAAAAAGTCTTAATCCAAATCAATGTTTTTGTAGATAGTTATAGTGATTTTTGAGAAAAAAACAATGACAATACCATCCGAGGAATTAATACAAGACTTAATAGAAAGAACTCGAATAAATATCAATAAATCAGAAAAATTGAGCCTGCTTCCGATCGAAAAACTGAATTACAGGGTCGAAAAGGAAAGTTGGAGTATTTTAGAATGTTTTGAACATCTAAATTTATACGGTGATTTTTATATTCCAGAAATCAAACAAAGAATTGAAAGCTCGAAAACAAAACCCAAAGAGAATTTCAAAACAGGTCTTTTAGGTAATTATTTTGCAAAGATCATGTTGCCTAAAGAGGATTTAAACAAAATGAAAACGTTTAAAGACAAAAATCCAATCGGCAGTAAATTGGATAAATCAATTATTGAGCGTTTTATTCTGCAACAAAAACAACTAGTAAACCTATTAGACAAATCAAGAGCAATAGATTTGAACAAAACCAAAACAGCGATTAGCATTTCTAAATTGATTACATTGAAAATCGGAGATACTTTCAGAGTTGTGGTGTATCATAATGACAGGCATTTAGTGCAAGCAGAGAAAATATTGAATAAAAAAAATCTTTAATCGACAAGGTTAGAAATTAATTATGAAGCTATACGCAGCTTCGTGACTTCCAAAAAACCATTCACCTACAGCAACTAACTACTCACCGAAAAACCATACCCTACACTTCCTTTATAACGTATTTTTGAGTATCTGATAACCCCAAAAGATACCACGATGAAAAAAATTACCCTACTTAGCCTATTATTGATTGCAATGATTTGCAATGCGCAACAAGCTTTTGACTGCGACGAAGGAAATTTCTACCAAGTTATTTCTGGAGTGATGAAAGCCTATGATCCCGTTACAGGATCCTATTCCGAATCTTTACATACTTATTCTTCTTATAATGCAGGAGGGTATAATGTACAAGACAATTATTTGTACGCGATAAAAAGTAGTGACAAACACCTTTTGAGAATAGCAAAAGATCAAGTAATTGATCTAGGTGCTGTAACGCCAGCAGGCACCACAGCTTTTGGAGGGGGATATGCTGCTGATATAGATGCTGATGGCAACCTTTGGGTTTTTCAGAACAACACCAAAAACACCTTTCATAAAATCACCAACCTCAAAGATTATGATGGATCATCATCTCCTGTTTTTGAAGTGATAGCAACGGATCAAGCTTCTCCCAGTACTTGTGCTGATATCGCCTTTATCAACGGAAATATCTACGGTGGTAGTAGAGGAAAATTATACAAATGGGACTTATCCTCTGGGACCCCTGTATTTTCTAGTGTTACTGTTTCGAATCTTCCGAGCAGTACTTTTGGCGCTGCTTATGCTGATGCCAATAACCGCTTATATTTATCTGATAATAGTGGCGGATTGTACCTGATCAATAATTACGAAAGTCCTTCTCCAACAGCAACCTTATTAAATCTTACCGAAACTACGAATTCTAATGATGGTTTCAAATGTGCCAGTGGTACGTCTCCCTTAGATAAAGATCAGGATGGCGTTTTAGATTCTATGGACGCGGATAGTGATGGCGATGGCATATCAAATCTGATGGAATGTAATGGAAAAGATCCTTATGGAGATGATGATGGCGATGATATGTACAACTATTTAGACAATGATGTGAGTGGTAATGGAGACAATATGGTACAAGATGCCTATGATCGCGATGGTGACGGGATGCCTGACTTCTTTGATAGCGATTCGGATAATGATGGCATCTATGATATCGTAGAGGCTGGACTAGGCGCTGCAGACACCAATAATGATGGTATTTATAATTCGAATGATGCCAACTTCCAGGACACGGATAATGACGGTATTGCTGATGCTTTTGATCAAGATCAAATTGGTACCGATATCACACTGGTAGATACCGACAATGACGGTATCCCTGATTGTTATGATATTGACTCAGACAATGATGGAATTGTAGATATTGTTGAAGGACAATCAGCAATAGCTTTCACGCCATTGTCTGGGGTAGATGCCGATCGTGATGGATTAGATGATGCTTTTGAC
>CAZYRG010000391.1:0-2525 GCA_964650425.1 uncultured Flavobacteriaceae bacterium | reverse complement strand
AAGGAGTTTAATATTCAAAATTTATTCTTTTTGCGGTTTACGCACAAGGCAAAAAGTGAGCGCTTTTATCTAAAAAAAGAATTGCATTTATCACACCACCATTCTCCTCATGCCAACGAAACGGATGAGCATTACTGTAGACGCTGGGTGTCACTAAAGATGTTGGAGGAGATAAGCAAAAATAAAAAGGAACATGTGTTTGATATTCAGATTTCTAATTATCAGGATGATGGGATGAAGTATTTGGTGTTAGCTTCTGCAACAAAGGATCCTTTTAAAGAGAATTATTACCGAGGTATCAGTGTGGGGCTCCTGATTAACAAACAGGCACAACGAAAAATCAATTTTCTGCTGGACCCAAAAATTAAAACACAAAACGTTGGGGTTACTTGTGAATGGTGTACGGTGCAGGATTGTGAGGTACGACAAGTACCTGCCATTATGTTAGACAAAGTAGAAAAGAATCAAAAAATTCATACCATTGTAGAGGAGTTGAATACGAAGTTTATGTCGTAATGATCCATTTTTATGGTAAAGTACTTTTTTATACGCCTACTTTCTTAGCATACTCCATAAAATACGACTCAAAGCGCTTGAGTATGGGGTGCATTTTTTCTGAGTAGAGTACATACTGGCATTTTTTAATACTCTGGGTAATCGATAATACCGCGTTGTATGAAGTCTTTTGGGTGAGAAATTCGGCGTCATCGATACTAATAAGCTTTAATTGAGAGGTGCTTACGCCGTTTAACAAAAACAATTTATTCATACTCTTTGGGGTAGAAATGAGAATGTCCACACCTTCAAAAATTTCAGATTTTTGTAAATCAACATGTAGTTCTTCATACCCAACATATACGCGTAAAGAACTATGTCTGGTATAGGTCAAAAATGCTTCATATAGCTCTAATGCTCGTTCCTTATTTTCTACAAGCACTAGTGCTCTAGGCGCATTACCAACAGCCTCGCATTTCAATTTTTGCATCGTGGTAAGGATCAGAGTGGTTGTTTTTCCACTATCAGTCGCCGCTGTGCAGTACACATTCGCACCACTTTTTATCACAGGAATACTCTTAGTCTGAAAAGGAGTAGGGTTTGTAATTTCGAATTGTGCTAATTTTTCTTGCAGGTACACGTGTAGTTTTTTGAAAGGCATAAGAATTGGAAAAATAAATTTTTAGTTTACCATTTATAAAACAATAGGCAAATATACTACCAAGAAACTAAACAAATGGATGCAACTACTTTTTCTATCTAGTTCGATAAAGTTGTTATAGTTCCTAAATGATTTTTTAGACTAACGAAATTATCATTTCGACAGCTTTCACCACTATTTTGTTGGTATTTAGCCCAAAATACTAAATGAAATATTATGTTTAAGAAGTATCGAGTTCTAAAATGGGTATCAATCTTTTTTATCAGTCTAATCGTTATTATTGTTTCTTTTGGGTTTTGGGTCAAAAGCTTGATACCTCCCAGAGACCTTAAAACAGCAACTACTTTGGCACAAGAATTATCCTATTTATCAGAAAATAGGATCCCAAATAGAGGCAAAATACTTGCAATAGTCACTAGTACAGAATCCATGGGTACTAGTGGTAAAAGTACTGGTTATGAATTGTCAGAACTAGCGCGCGCCTATTATACATTTATGGCGAATGGTTTTGATGTAACTATTGCGAGTCCAGAAGGAGGTAAGCCCCCAGTGGTTATTGATGATGAGGATATGGGCGCTTTTGATTATGCATTTTTGAATGACTCTATTGCTCAATACAAAACGAGTCATACAATACCTATGAAAAATATTGTTGCAGAAGATTATCAAGCATTATTTTTTGCTGGGGGCAAAGGAGCGATGTTCGATTTTCCGGATAACAAAGCAATCCAATCAATCGTAAAAAATTACTATCAATCAAATAAAGTAATTGGAGCAGTTTGTCATGGACCGTCAGCTTTGGTCAATGTAACTTTAGATACTGGCAGACCACTTGTAGAAAATAAGAACATAAGTGCATTTACAAATAAAGAAGAATTACTATTAATAAAGGATGCAAAATCAATATTCCCATTTCTATTACAAGATAAAATGATTGAACGAGGTGCCAACTTCAATGAAGGAGCTATGTATTTAGACAAAATTAGTCATGATAAAAACTTGATAACGGGACAAAACCCATGGTCAACATGGAGTTTAGCAGAACGTATGATTAAGCAATTAGGCTATACACCCAAATATAGAGAACGTACCGATGAAGAAAATGCCGTACAAGTATTATCGGTATACAAAACGTATGGCAAACAGCGAGCAAAGAAAATGATTGAATCTATGATCACAAAAGAAAAACGGGCCGTTAATAGGGTCTTAATCGCCAAACATGGAATAATTGCGGCCATGAAAGGGGAATTAGGGAATTTTTTTGCTATTATTAGATTGGTTTCATTTATAAAAAAATGCGAATCCAAAATAGTAGAAGAGACTGTAAATTAAACTCTGTCTGAGTTGAAAATTTTATTAATTTTATTCA
>CAZYRG010000390.1:0-2529 GCA_964650425.1 uncultured Flavobacteriaceae bacterium | reverse complement strand
GTAGCTATGTGGTTAATAATTACGCTAATCTACACATCTGAAACATCTGAAACATCTTAAACATCTGGGAAACAAATTTGGTGCTCAGGCAACAATTAAAAAACAAACTTAAGCAATAAAGAAAATTTTAGCAAAAAAAAAAAAGAATAAGTAAACTGTTACAAAGTCAACAAAAACAATGGGTTAGAAATAAAGAGAAGTAAAATTACTTCCCAATACAATATATAATTGATATATGATTATCAGTTAGTTAGGTGTTTTGGGCAACAAATGGGCAACAATAAGTTGATAATCAAAGGAAAACAAAGATAAATAAAGTCAGATTATCAGAAGGATTGAGTAAGCGAATATAAGCCTATTTGCTTTGTTCTTGCTCTTAGATTTAGCTTTTGATAGTTGTGTAGCTCAGAGCAATAAACTTTGTTATATGGCTTTGCATAGCCTCTACGGATAAGAATTTCATTGAGAGTTTTGCCGTTAGGCAAAAGAACATAAGCTAAACTTCTTCCGTATCGGTCTTTCAAATTCTTTCGCTCTTGGATTAGTGTAACAGAACTTTGGTTTTTTGTTTTCTTGATTAGAAAATTCATTGACTTATAGCCAAGCTCCAGTAAAAATTGTGCAGGTATATGAGTTTCTCTTTCGTCCTTCTTGGTCTTTGAGCTAACTTTTATCTCTGGTGCATCAATTCCAAGTAATCGTATTTCTTCTTCCTGATTCGTGAAAATATTTTTTACAATCATACCATCACCATCAAGGATTTTGACGATTTCAAAATGTGGTCTAACCAGTATTTGTTTGTTAGCATTTATTTGCACTTGCTTGCTTTCTTTTAATAACTGATAATCAATTAGTTATGAGTTACTTTGCAATAGTAATAATTATTTGTATAACATTAAAAAATTAAAATTATGGCAAGGCAAAAAGGACCATTAAAGTATGTCGGAACTCTTGGCGACATTAGACATTTTAAAATCAAGGGAAATCAAGGCTATTTTGCTGGACTAACAGGTGGTCCAACAGCCGACCAAATCGCAACAGATCCTGCATTCCAAAGAACTCGTGAAAATATGAACGAGTTTGGCGGTTGTGCATTGGCAGGAAAATCTATTAGAGTTGGGTTAGCAAGCCTAATGAAAAATATGGCTGACAGTCAAGTGACTGGAAGACTTACGGCTATTATGAAGAAAATCAATTTGGAAGACGGTTCAGAATCCAGAGGTAAAAGAGCTGTTCTTATTTCTTCAGTTCCACAGTATTTAAGTGGCTTCGAGTTTAATCGCTTCACATCTTTTGACGGAACATTCTCTGCACCTTATACCATTACCGCAGGTGCTAACCGGGACGAGTCAACTTTAGACGTTCCAGCGTTCAACCCACTGAACTATTTGAACATTCCTTCTGGTGCAACTCACTTCAGAATCATCAATGGGATAAGTGTGATTTCTGATTTTGAGTACAATGCAGCTACAAAGGTTTATGAACCAAAAGACGCAGCATTGAATGAGCTAAAAGCGGTTGAGTATTCAAACTATCTTCCTGTAGACCAAGCAATCACCACTACTACCTCACTGGTAGCTACATTACCTGGTACTCCAACTATGACTACTGACGTTATGGTGGTGAATGTGGTTGGTATTGAGTTCTACCAACAAGTAAATTCAGATTACTACGTGTTCGCACAAGGTAACGCAATGAAAATCTCCGAACTATTCTAAGAAGCCGTTATTTAGAATTTTGGATTAAGAAGCCCTTCTGCCTATGGCAGTTGGGCTTTTTCTTTGTTGGTATAGTTTGCATTCATTTTCCAAAGGTGTGCCTTTAGGGTGGAATTAAATACGGTTTAAAGTGGACTTAAACACGTATCTACCGCCTTTTAATGTAGCGATACATAACAATTCTCTTTGCTTCTTCAATTAGTCTGATATTCTCTGAATATTGGCACTGTTTTTTATCCAAGGCTTGCAGAGCTTGAACAGACTTTTTAAATCTTGGTTCATCTTTTACAACCTCTTCAAAATTTAAAGAAAGTACTTTTCTAAATTCCACTATTGAAATAGAGGGAATGACTGAACCTCTTAAATGCTTGTGTAAGGTTTTTGACTGCCACAAGCTATGACAAAGCCAGTACAATTGTTCTTTTAAGGATTCATTACGTGTAGTAACGATAAAGCAATTCGGACAAGGTGCATCAAGTGGCTTTCCGCTGTTTAATCCTTTAGATAGGACGTAGAAGTGTGGTTTGTTCAGATTAGCTGAAGGACTGTTTGTTTTGATAGTGAATTTCTGTTTCATAAAACGGACTTTTGGTTTGTTCCGCTTCGCTTCACCACAAAAATTTTTTGACAAAGAAAAAAACGGAAAAAAAAGAAAGCCCATTGACAGGGTGGCGAGGCTAAAAAGACAAAAGGAAACGGAATAAGTGCCGAAGGCTGAAAGGCAAATACCTTAGTTCATTATCAACTATTATTTGCCTTTCATTATGCCGTAGTCTTTTGGCTTTTTAAGAGGGTTGGCATTGAGCGAGCC
>CAZYRG010000389.1:0-2538 GCA_964650425.1 uncultured Flavobacteriaceae bacterium | reverse complement strand
GTTTCTGGTTTCTGGTTTCTGGTTTCTGGTTTCTGGTTTCTGGTTTCTGGTTTCTAAATTATAAAAGCCCTGCACTTCAATACCTCAAAGAAATGATAATTTATTAGGAACTTATCAAAAGATCGTGTTGAATTTCTTCTAGTACACGGTTAATTTGCTCCAGATTCTTTGCATCTTTGCAAAAAGTAACGACCATAACGATGCGTATTGATATTATTACTGTAGTTCCGGATATTATGAAAAGTCCTTTTGAAGCTTCCATCATGAAGCGTTCCATAGAAAAAGACCTGGTAGACGTCCATTTTCATAACCTTCGTGATTATGTAACGGATAATTACCGACAGATTGATGATTATCAGTTTGGTGGTGGTGCTGGGATGGTCATGATGATCGAACCTATCGATAAATGCATTACAAAACTTAAAAGTGAACGCAACTATGACGAGGTTATTTATATGACACCCGATGGAGCAACGCTAAATCAAGGAATGGCGAATCAGATTTCATTGAAAGAAAATATCATCATTCTCTGTGGTCATTACAAAGGGGTGGATCAACGGGTACGGGATCATTTTGTGACCAAAGAAATTTCGGTTGGTGATTATGTCTTGTCTGGGGGCGAACTGGGAGCGATGATTTTATGTGATGCCGTGATTCGGTTGATTCCTGGAGTTTTGGGCAATGAAACTTCTGCTTTGACCGACTCTTTTCAAGACAATTTACTAGCTCCTCCAATCTATACGCGTCCGGCAGAATACAAAGGTTGGAAGGTTCCAGAAGTGCTTACTTCTGGTAATTTCCCGAAAATTGAAGCATGGCGAGAGGAGCAAGCATATGAACGTACTAAGGAACGACGGCCAGATTTGCTAGAGGCCCCCGAACCCCCGAAGGGAGAGTGATATTAGTTCAGAGTTAAGCGTTATTTGAGTATAAATCTTAATTATCAGAAGTAAAAATGCTTGAAATTGTTCATAAACTCTCTGTTAACCCTTGCTGCCAATAGATAGATTTACGCCTACTATATGCATCTCTATGCAATTTATTGCTAGTAGATACTACATTATAGTCTTTTCGGAAAAAAACTTAGTCGACTCTGAACTCATAAACTGTAAACTCTTTTTACTACATTTATGCAATGGCATATATAGATAAATTGCTCTCCGAATTCGCCTCCTTTGTATGGGGACCACCACTTTTGGTATTACTTATCGGAGGCGGTTTATTTTTGCTTATCCTTTCACGGTTTTTGCCTTTTCGTTATTTAGGGCATGCCATAAAAGTATTAAGAGGACACTATGACAACCCAGATGACCCCGGAGAAATCAACCACTTTGCGGCATTAACCACCGCGCTATCCACCACCATCGGCATGGGGAATATCGCCGGAGTTGCTGTTGCAATCAGTATTGGTGGACCTGGCGCTATCTTTTGGATGTGGGTCAGTGGACTGATTGGGATGGGAACAAAATTCTTTACCTGTACCCTGGCGATCATGTATCGTGGAAAAGACAGCAATGGCGAGCTCCAAGGTGGCCCTATGTACTTTATCACAGAAGGGTTGGGAAAAACGTGGAAACCGCTCGCTGTATTTTTCAGTATTGCAGGACTCATTGGGGCATTACCCGTTTTTAATGTCAATCAATTAACACAAGCAATTCGAGATATCATTTTAGTTCCTAATGACATTCCTATCAGTTTTAGCACGAATCTCACCATTGGTATTGGACTCGCAGTTGTAACAGCTATTGTTATTTTGGGCGGAATTAAAAGTATTAGTAAAACGGCTTCCAAATTGGTTCCTGCCATGGTGGTGCTTTATTTTGTCCTTGTACTCGTTATTCTTGGATTACATATCGATCAAATTCCTCATTATTTGGGCATGATTTTTACAGATGCCTTTGCGGCAGAAAATTACACTGGAGATCCATTATTTGGAGGTGTCTTAGGAGCATTAATTGTTTCTGGTATTCGCCGAGGTGCCTTTTCTAATGAAGCAGGCATCGGTACAGCTCCCATGGCGCATGGAGCAGCAAAAACATCTGAAGCGGTGCGGGAAGGCCTGGTCGCAATGCTAGGTCCTGCAATCGACACTTTAATTGTCTGTACATTGACCGCTTTGACGATTCTCGTTACGGGAGTTTGGCAAAGTTCGGGAGCGGATGGTGTTACACTTACTGCCACTGCTTTTGAAAATTCACTTCCTGGTTATGGCAATTATCTACTCCTAATTTGCATACTGGTATTTAGTATTTCTTCACTTTTTTCGTATGCGTATTATGGATCAAAATGTATGAGTTTTTTGATCGGAGCTGATAAAAAGCATTACTACAATTATTTATATATCGCTAGTATTTTGGTGAGTGCAACGACTTCTTTGAGTATGATGATTAATCTAATTGATGGCTTTTTCGCCTTAATGGCTATCCCCACAATGCTTGCTACTTTGATTATGGCGCCTAGAGTAATGAAGGCTGCGAATACCTATTTCAAAACCCTCACCCCGACCCTCTCCCAGAGGGAGAGGGAGTGAAGTGATTT
>CAZYRG010000388.1:0-2546 GCA_964650425.1 uncultured Flavobacteriaceae bacterium | reverse complement strand
TTTACTTTTGGGTTTGATAACGATGATAATGCAGAAAACTATCTAGATTTAAATTCTGCCTCATTCAATGTCCCTGATATCTTGGGCGGAGGATATCATTATATGCAATTTGATGGTAAATATTTAGACTCAAACAATGCCGAAGCTAGCTTTAACTATCATGCTATAAGAGCTGTTGATAATCCTGGGATGAACCCAACGTTTCCTCAAGACACGTTTTTTACAGTGAACTTGGGGCCTGTTTCAGTTTCAAATAACACAATTATACCTGTAGCAATGAATATTGCTGAATGGTTTAGAAATCCTAACACTTGGGATTTAAATGAATTAAATACTGTTTTAATGCCCAATTCTGCTGCTCAAATTCAAATGTTTCAAAATGGGCAAACTGTATTCAGTTTAGAAACCATATCACAATAGATTTGAAAAAATTGATTTACATACTATGCGTTATCACACTATTTGTATCATGTTCTAGTGATAATGAAAGTGAAGGCTACACACCTTTAGAAGTGAGTTTAAGTATTCCACAAATTTTTTCAGACAATATAATTCCACCCATTATTCCTTCAGATAATCCTCAAACCGAAGAAGGTATTGCTCTTGGAAAACGTTTGTTTTTTGACCGCATCCTCTCAGGAGACCAAAGTATATCCTGTGCTAGTTGTCATTCGCCTCAAAATGCTTTTACAGATAACACCGCTACAAGTACAGGTATTGACGGCGTTAATGGCAATAGAAACTCAATGCCTTTATTTAATTTAGCTTGGAATTATAACGAACGGTTTGCTTGGGACGGAAAAGAATTAAGCTTAGAACGCCAGGCATTAGAGCCTGTTGAAAACCCTGTAGAAATGCATAGTGATTGGGATGACGTTGTAAATAGGCTTCAAAATCATCCTGAATATCCACAACTTTTTGAACGTGCTTTTAGCACTAATACCATTACTAAAGAATTAGCTGTAAAAGCTATTGCTCAATTTGAACGTACACTGATTTCTGCGAATTCCAAATTTGATAGATTTTCTTTAGGAGAGACGTCTTTAACACCACAAGAGCGCAATGGTTTGGATGTCTTTTTACGCGAAGACAAAGGTGATTGTTTTCACTGTCATGGTAACCCAAATAATCCTTTATGGACAGATAATGATTTTCATAATAATGGTTTAGATGACACATTTTTAGACTTAGGTCTAGGCATTGTTACTGGCGACCCAAATGATAATGGCAAATTTAGAACACCGTCATTACGAAATTTAGAATTTACAGCTCCTTACATGCATGATGGTCGCTTTGCTACGATAGATGACGTTATTAATTTTTATAGCGAAGGCCTTAAAAGATCGCCAACTATTGATCCATTGATGAAAAACATTGATGCAGGTGGTGTTCAACTCTCTGAAGTAGATAAAGCAGATTTAAAAGCCTTTTTACTAACACTTTCAGACCCTTCATTCTTGACTAATCCTGCTTTTCAGAATTAAAGAATTCCTTATAATATTTTAATTTTTGTGCATTTCATCGAAAAAATTCGTATTTCATCATGAGGGTTTAATTATTTTACATATATTAGTTGTCCCCCAAATCATAAAAAATGAAACCTACTCATACAGATAATATATCTTGTATCATATTTGGCCATAACTTCTATAAACTACTAGATGACGCCAATAAAAACCAACTCAGATGTAAGCATTGCAATGCCGCTTTAGATATAGAGGATTTTGAAAATTCTCATCTTACAGAAGCCGTAGACAAAACGTTTAAAAACACACTACGCAGACTTTTTCTTCTTAAGCGAAATGTTGCCTAAACTATTTTCTTTTTAATCAAAAAAGTATAGGATTCTAAATAGTATAATTTGGTATAGCCAAAGCCTATCAAATCATATCTTAATATAATGTTAGCAAATGTTGTGAAAAGCCTGCTATATCTTATCTTTGCACTCTATTTAGAAAAAATCTTAATAATAATATGATAAAGGTTTCTGAAACAGCAAAGCAGAAAGTCATACAGCTCATGCAAGATGATGGCTTTGATGCAGCTACAGATTACATAAGAGTCGGTGTTAAAAGCGGTGGTTGCTCTGGTTTATCTTACGATTTAAATTTTGATAAAAATCAAAAAGACGACGATAAAGTTTTTGAAGACAATGGTGTGAAAATTATTGTAGACAAAAAAAGCTTCTTATATCTTATTGGGACAACATTAGAATATTCTGGTGGCCTTAATGGCACCGGTTTTGTTTTTAATAATCCAAATGCCAACAGAACTTGTGGTTGTGGCGAATCATTTTCACTTTAAAGACTGAGACACATGTCAAAATATACCGAAGACGATTTAAGGGAAGAATTAAAAACCAAAGAATATGAGTACGGTTTTTACACGGATATAGAATCCGAGACATTTCCTATTGGTCTTAATGAAGATATAGTTAGAGCTATTTCTAAGAAGAAGGAAGAGCCGCAATGGATGACAGAATGGCGTTTAGAAGCTTTTAAAGTTTGGAAAGAAATGACTGAGCCAGAATGGGCAAATGTACATTA
>CAZYRG010000387.1:0-2561 GCA_964650425.1 uncultured Flavobacteriaceae bacterium | reverse complement strand
GTTCTTAAATCTGCTTTGATATTTCGAAGCGCTATTCTGTGATAC
Source organism: uncultured Flavobacteriaceae bacterium (assembly GCA_964650425.1). Classification (GTDB taxonomy): domain Bacteria; phylum Bacteroidota; class Bacteroidia; order Flavobacteriales; family Flavobacteriaceae; genus Aquimarina. The sequence continues at coordinate 2,516 of CAZYRG010000387.1, read as the reverse complement.
ATAAAGCGATCGATAGTTGCTTTAAATTGCATATCCGTAAACGGCAATTCGTATAAATTGAAGGCATCTGCATGTTCTTTTACATCTGCGGTTTTTGAACTCACAACCGCTTTAGCTTTTGGCGGGCTTGCATCAAAATTGAACAAGGCATCAAAATCGATATAATTTGCTTTTAATTCGAGATAATTATCCCTTTTCTTTATTTGCGAATCTTTGCCCAAATAATAGTTTAGGTCGAAATTAAAATTGGTAGTTCCTATTTCTCCATGAAAGTCTTTTATAACCAAATGCTCCTCTCCATAATGGATATTTCCTCTAAAATCATGAAAGCGAAGAGGGTGTAATTTCATTTTTGTGTCTAATTTGTCTAAAGCCACATCAATAGCATGTAAAGCAGAATTTTTGTACTGCATACTAGAAGCAAAATGTAAGGCTAGGTCATCAAAGACTTCATGGCGGTATTCTTTTGGAACATAATTTTCTCCCTTATACGAAAAGACATCTTCTAGTTTTAGCTTATTAGAAGTAAGATTGATATCCAAATTTATAGCACCATTAAGTTCGGGTTGCATCCAATATGCATAATCGTGTATAAGCCCGTCAAAATGGAAATCACTATCATCTATATATCCCGTAAAATCTACGATTTTCAAGTCTTTATCATCTATTAGAACATCAGCGTGAAAATCATGTAGCTTATGTGGATAATGCTTTAAATCGGCATATAAGCTATCTACAAAAAATTCCCCTTTTGGTAGGTACTTCGATTCGGTAAAATCTTTTGCAGAAGTTTTAAAAGAAAGCCCTAAACGTAACTCTTTTATTTGTTCATCAAAACCAGTTTGGATGGTGTCTTGTGCTGAAAAACGGCTTAGTTGAGCAATATCTAGGAAATTAGAAGTAATGTCTAAATGGGCTTCGACGGGAGTGTTTGTATGATGCACAATGGAGGGTAAGTCCGAAAGAAAACCACGTATGGATAGGTCCGATTTTCCCATTGACCCTTCAAATTGGTTCAGGGTAGCTTTCTTACCATTCATCACCAAATGTACATTCAAATCTTGCAATGGAGCAGGAAGTTCTTTGGCGGCTACACTCAAGTCCTTTACAATCAATTCTGCAAAGTACGCTTGGTTGAGTTTTTCTAATGCCTTTTCGGGATGGTCAATATCAATAATATCATGAAAATTCATTTTCAGTGACACCTGGCCCGAGGCATCTTGTACTTGTTCTAGTTCAAAAAAGGCGGTAATAAAATCGAGATTAAAGTTGGAGTTTACCTTCATATCTACTTCAGGAGATTCAAAATTCTTGACAAAAATAGATCCTTCAAATTCTCCCTTCTCCAAAGACGCAGTCATATCGGTAAGCGAAAACTCCATAGTACTGATGTCTCTATTTGTTCCATTATTAAAATGACCATTAAAGCCCATGTTATCAATTTTTTTGCCTTTTTCCGTGTTTTCTAAAAAGGCTTTTCCGGCTCCAAAATTGGCATTGATAAAAGGTCTATTACCTTTGTTAGCAGGACCTTGGATACGAGCGTTAAAATAGATTTCACCTGCATTTTTGTATTTTTCCAATACAGGTATTACATCTGCCGGAGCAAACGCTATGAGCATATCAAAATTTGGCTTTGTCCCTTTTATAGCAAGGTCAAGATCTACATCATTCTTTGTGTCTATAGAGCCTTCTAACTCAAAATCGCCATTTTCCATAACAATACCGGAAGGCGCTATGTTAAGAATACCCGTATATTCATTGAACATCACGTCTGTATGAACTTCAAAATGTTTTTTATGGATAAACGTTGTGTCTCCATCCTTTATCACATTTAATTCAAAATCGGTATCGATATGTCCAGCGATGAGACTATCTTTTTGACTAAAACCTCCTTTACCAGCATATATAAATTTTTCTACATCGGAATTAGTGGCTTCATCTAACGTATGAATGTCTAGATTTTTGAATTCAATTTTTTTTAAATGAATATTGGTGGAAGGGGAGGTGGTTCCTGCAGTGCTCGCTAGTGAGTTTTGAATATTCGTGGTGTTATTTTCGTGAATCACAATATTAAAAACACCATCTTCTATGACTAAAGACTGAATATCATAATTTCCTTTCACGATATCCCATAGGTTAAAACCTACGTAAATATCTTTTACATCCATGATAACGGGGGCATGGTCTTCTTTTGTTTCCAAAATTTTTACATCATCAACTTTTATAGAGATGTATGGGAAATTGCTAAAAACGGATAATTCACTTTGGCCAACACTAACAAGGCCTTTGTGCTCTTTATTTAGTTTTGCGATCTCTCCTTTAATAATTTCAGATTGGTTACTCTGTATGTATAGTATGAGGCCTCCTACTACTAAAATTGGAGCTAGGATTAGTAGGACTAAAATTCGTTTCCAGAATTTTTTAATCTTCAAAGTAGAGAGGTGTTTAGGTTTACAAAAGGTCTTTAACCTTAAAAATACTGAATTCGTATGAAAAAGCGTCTATTTGGGATG
>CAZYRG010000386.1:0-2572 GCA_964650425.1 uncultured Flavobacteriaceae bacterium | reverse complement strand
TATTGCATCTTCAAGCTTCATTACGAAGTTCTAATGCATAAAGCGGGTTAAATAGGCTAAAAAAACAACCAATCCACCTGAATTTTCTGATCAAAAACATCATTAATATTATCAATTTAACATTCCTATAACGTTTGAAAATAAGGACTCATCATTAAGTACAAACTTCTGCAGCGGTTTCTACAATATTTTAGTATTTTTGCAGCATTATTTATCAAATACTTACTATGAGTTACAATATCAAACCAGGAGTCGCTACAGGCGACGAAGTACAAGAACTTTTTAATCATGCTAAAGAAAAAGGCTATGCAATGCCAGCTGTAAATGTAATAGGCTCTAATACTATTAATGCAGTTTTGGAGACAGCTGCTGCAATTAATTCTCCAGTGATTATTCAGTTCTCTAACGGAGGCGCACAATTCAATGCAGGAAAAGGACTATCCAACGATGGGCAAAAAGCTGCTATTGCTGGTGCTACCGCTGGTGCAAAACACGTACATCTAATGGCAGAAGCTTATGGGGTACCTGTAATTATGCATACGGATCACTGCGCTAAAAAATTACTTCCTTGGATTGATGGATTATTGGATGCTAGTGAAGCTTTTTATAAAGAAACTGGAAAACCATTATACAGTTCTCACATGATTGATCTATCCGAAGAGCCTTTAGAAGAGAATATTGAGATCTGTAAAAAATACCTAGAGCGTATGAGCAAAATGGGTATGACTCTAGAAATTGAATTAGGAATTACTGGTGGTGAAGAAGATGGTGTTGATAACAGTGATGTAGATGATTCTAAATTATATACGCAACCAGAAGAAGTAGCTTATGCTTACGAAGAATTAAGCAAAGTAAGTGATAAATTTACCATTGCTGCGGCGTTTGGAAATGTTCACGGTGTATACAAGCCAGGAAACGTAAAATTAACTCCAAAAATCTTGAAAAATTCGCAAGAATTTGTCTCTGAAAAATATGGTGTTGAGCATAATCACATCGATTTTGTATTCCACGGTGGTAGTGGTTCTACGGTAGAAGAAATCCGTGAAGCTATCGGTTATGGTGTGATCAAAATGAATATCGATACGGATTTGCAATTTGCATTCTGTGAAGGTATCCGTGATTATATGACAGGAAAAATCGATTACTTAAAAGAGCAAATCGGTAATCCTGAAGGTTCTGAAGAACCTAACAAAAAACATTATGATCCAAGAAAATGGCTTCGTGAAGGTGAAGTTACCTTCAAAGACCGTTTAAAAAAGGCTTTTGAAGATCTTAACAATGTGAATACTCTTTAAAAAAAGTATCATAAAAGGCTAAAATTCTATGAGAGTTTTAGCCTTTTTATTTACATTAGCTGTTTACCATAAAAGGTTATATACGGTATTCAAGTATTAGTATAACTGAAACAAGCTGTAACCATGATGTTTTAGGATATCAATGCAGCTTATAAAAGAATTTATATGGCTTGGTTTAAAAGAACTCAAAAAGGAATACAAACTGCTACCGAAGACAAGAAAGATGTACCAAAAGGATTATGGTACAAGTCTCCCACTGGAAAAATAGTAGATGCAGAACAATTAGAAAAAAACTTTTTTGTAAGTCCCGAAGATGGTTATCACGTAAGGATTGGCAGTAAAGAATATTTTGATATATTATTTGATGACAAATTCAAGGAACTCGACAAAAGCCTTACTTCTAAAGATCCTTTAAAATTTGTCGATACCAAAAAATATACTGATCGTCTAAAACAGGCGCACGAAAAAACGAAGCTTAAAGATGCTGTCCGCACTGCTGTTGGTAAATCAAATGGAAATGATTTGGTTGTAGCCTGTATGGATTTTACATTTATAGGTGGTTCTATGGGAAGTGTTGTCGGAGAAAAAATTGCTCGTGCGGCGGATTATTCTCTTAAACACAAAATCCCATTCATGATGATTTCTAAATCAGGAGGTGCTAGAATGATGGAAGCTGCTTTGTCATTAATGCAATTAGCTAAGACTTCTGCAAAACTTGCGCAATTAGCAGATGCTGGTATCCCTTACATTTCGCTATGTACTGACCCAACTACAGGAGGCACCACTGCTTCTTTTGCCATGTTAGGAGATATTAATATCGGAGAACCAGGAGCATTGATTGGATTTGCTGGACCTCGTGTAGTACGCGATACAACCGGAAAAGAACTTCCAGAAGGTTTCCAAACTGCTGAATTCCTAAAGGAGCATGGTTTTCTTGATTTCATTGTTCCCAGATCAGAACTAAAACAAAAGGTAAATCTTTATTTAGATTTAATTTTGAACAGACCTTTATCACAAAGTGCTGTTTCATAAACAATCTAAGCGCACATATTTTAAAAAGGCAACAATATTAAATTCCAAAATCAATCAAAGCTAAATGCAACGTCAAATTTGGAACAGAAATCAACAAAACTGTACAAGCCAATAGGATTACACTAAAGTCGCAATAACAAATATCTAAAAAGCCGTAGTTGAAAAGTTTTTCAACTACGGCTTTTTTATGATGACTCAATTGTTCATTTCAAATAAATATACCCGTATTCATAGACATTGTTTCA
>CAZYRG010000385.1:0-2616 GCA_964650425.1 uncultured Flavobacteriaceae bacterium | reverse complement strand
CTCAAAAAAGCCATCAAAAGATCAAAAAATGAATAATTTTCGCTTAAAAGCGAAAGTCTAAATGAGTTCAATATTTTAAAGCAAAATATAATGTATTTTTTCAAAAGTATTATGCGCGCATAATTATATACAAAAATTATCATAAATTTTCGTGGATTTTTCGTGATAGGTGTTAGAAATATTGTTCGTATAATCAAAACACATTACTTTTGATTAGTAACGTTTTACAAAACCATCAATCAAACTATATGAAAGTTCTTTATTTACTTCTATTTCTAAGCACCATATCTTTTCATAGCATTGCACAAGAAAAAACGCGCTATCAAAAACCCGTTAAGGAAATTCTTGAGTTAGCAGATGTAACTCCAGCACCAAGAGTTAGAATAGACGAGCAGGCTAAGAACATCATTTTTCTATATCGGGATCCGTATAAAACTATTAACGAATTATCAGAAAAAGAAATGCGCCTAGCAGGTCTTCGGATAAACCCTAAGACGAATATTTCAAGTAGAGTAACCTATTTTTCAAATATTAAGGTGAAGTCTTCTGATTCAGATAAAGAAAAACAGGTTAAAGGGCTTCCAGAAAATCCAAGAATTGCATATTTTACCTGGTCTCCAGATCAAACTAAAGCAGCGTTTACCAACACTACGGCAGATGGTGTTGCGTTATGGATTTTGGATGTTACTAATCATAAAGCATCTAAATTAACAGATGCTACACTTAATGCCAATATGGGTGCTCCTTTTGTATGGTTCAAGGACGGGACAGCATTGTTGATGAAATTTCTTCCAAGTGATAAAGAGCAATTAATTGATGCACAGCAAGCGGTTCCTACAGGACCAACCATTTCTACAAGTGATGGAGCAAAGGCGCAAAACAGGACTTATCAGGATCTTCTTAAAAATCCTAATGACGAATATAATTTTGAAAACCTAGCCACTTCAGAGCTGTTTAAAGTATCCCTTGTTGGTACTAAAGAGTTATGGAACAAAGCAGCAGCTATGTATAGCCGAATTTCATTCTCTCCAGACGGCAACTATGTGTTAGTTACAGCTATTCAAAAGCCCTTTTCTTATTTGGTGCCTTATCGCAGGTTTCCGCAAGAAGTGAAGCTATTTAAGCGTACTGGCGATTTTTTAAAAACAATAAACAAAGCCCCTCTTAACGAAGTGTTGCCTAAAGGTTTTATGGCTACACGAACAGGGAAAAGAGCAATTTCTTGGTTATCTAATCAAGCAGCCTCTCTGGTTTGGGCAGAAGCTTTGGATAAGGGTGACCCTGCAATAGAAGTGCCTTATCGGGATGAGGTTTTCAGGTTAGACGCTCCTTTTGAAAGTAAAGCACAATCGGTACTGAAAACAATAAATAGATATTATGATAATGAGGGAACAAGTGATGGCTCCATAGTAGTTTATGATTACTGGTGGAATACCCGGAACACCAAAACCTATCTTCAAAGCTTGTCAAAAACAGACAGTCAACCCACCATCATCCATGATAGAAATTATCAAGACCGATACAATGATCCTGGGAGTTTTGTAACCAAAAAAAATAGCTACAATAGTGATATCGTTCTTGTAGAAGACGGAAAAATGTTTCTAACAGGAGAAGGGTTTTCAAAAGAAGGTCAGTTTCCTTTTGTAGATTCTTATGCAATTAAAACGAAAAAGACCTCAAGAATTTATCAATCTAAATACACCGATAAACTGGAAAACATTTATGATGCTATAGATATTAAAAAAGGGGTGTTTTTAGTTCGAATAGAATCACCTACGGAGTATCCTAACTATTATTTTCGAAATATTTATAAAACAGCAGATTTAAAACAAATTACAAATTTCGAAAATCCATTTGTAAGTATTCAAAATGTACAAAAAGAGCTTATAAAATACAAAAGAGATGATGGAATTGAATTATCCGGCACTTTATACTTACCCGTGGGTTATGATATCTCGAAAAAGGAAAAAATGCCTATGATCTTATGGGCATATCCCAGAGAATTTAAGGATACTAATAGTGCGTCCCAATCCACCAATAACCCGAATAAATTTACCTATCCATATTGGGGATCTATGATTTATTGGGTGACTCGAGGGTATGTCGTGTTAGATGGAGCATCGTTCCCTATTATTGGAGAAGGGGATGTGGAGCCAAATGACTCTTTCAAAAAACAATTAGTGGCAAATGGCAAAGCTGCCATTGATGCCGTAGCTGCTATGGGCTATATCGATCGGAATCGTGTGGCCGTAGGAGGGCATTCTTATGGCGCCTTTATGACGGCTAATTTGTTGTCTCATTCCAATCTTTTTGCAGCAGGTATCGCACGAAGTGGTGCGTATAACAGGACACTAACTCCTTTTGGTTTTCAAAGTGAAGAACGCAGTTATTGGGAAGCACCAGAGGTATATTATACCATGTCTCCTTTTATGCACGCGGATAAAATGAAAACACCATTACTGTTGATCCACGGACAAGCAGATAATAATTCTGGAACCTACCCTTTGCAAAGCGAACGGTATTTTAATGCGTTAAAGGGACTGGGAGCCAATGCGCGATTAGTAATATTACCGAAGGAAAGTCATGGATATCGGGCAAAAGAATCTATAATGCACT
>CAZYRG010000384.1:0-2623 GCA_964650425.1 uncultured Flavobacteriaceae bacterium | reverse complement strand
AGCGCTTCCTAAATCCACTTGTTCTAGGATATTGTGTAATAAGGTAATGGTTGGTATGCCACGCATTTTGCAAAGTAGCGGAAGCGTCAATCCTAAAGCTGCAGCAATTTTCTTGTCGCCAAACTTCATAAACTGGAGGTTAAAAAGAATCGCATCAGGCTTTGTTTGACGAACCGCTTTCATGACCGAAAACACATTGGTATAGCTATTAAAATTCCAGCAATGCTTTACCGTGATTTTGCACCCTTCTTCTTCAAAACGGATATCAGCTTGCTCTGGAGTCGTATCGCAAAGTAGGATGAGTTCTGTAACTTCTTGTTGTTGTCTAAAATGTTTTACCAGATGATACGCATATTCATTTAAGGTTACTTTACTTGGTGGATAAGCGGTTACGATAGCAAGTCTCATAATAGATTATTTAGGGTTACAAGACAAATATGGGAGTTAATCTGCTGTTTTAGAACCGAAATTCGACGGATGGTAATTAAGTATCGGTGGATGGTAAAATTAAGGGGGTTAATTTTTTTAGAGCTAAATCAGTCTATTACGGGTAACAAAAGAAATAGCTTCACTAATAGTACTGACATTGAGTTTTTCAAAGATTTTTCTTCTATGAAATTTTACAGTATCGGGAGCTATAAAGATACTTTCTGCAATCTCATTGATGTTAAAACCTCTTACGGAATATTGGAGTATTTCTTTTTCTCGATCAGAAAGCTCGATTTTCTTCACAGACTTCCAATAGGCTTTTTTTAAATCATAAACATGAATTTCATCTCCTCCGTCTTTGAAAATCATAATGTTACCCGAATTTTGCTCTGTAGAAAGTGAAACAACGCAAATGGCTTTCCATATTTTTCCAGTTTCTGTCAAAAAAAGCGGAGTCAATTTTTGATGAATGAGAATACGTTTTCCTTCGTTGGTTTTTAAGTGAAAATCGTAAGAGATTGAATATTCTTTTCGAGCTTCTCTGGGTATTTGTTCGTAGAAATCAAATCCAACGGTGTTTATTTTTAGTAGTAATTCCAGATCAGTTTCCGGAACGTATTTAAAATAGAATTCGTATCCCATTTCCTTCACTTCTTCTGCCGAATGACCACATAAAAACAAGGGGTTGTCCGATACATATTCAAATCCCTTTTTTTGATAATCAATGATGTAAACACTCTTGTAAGTGGTTCTAGTAAATGCCTTGATTGCTTCAAGATAATTGCCAGTTTGTTCGATATCAACTTCAGATAACTTTCTTATGGTGTTTTTGGAGGAAAAAAAGGAGTTAATATCTGACATAGATAAACTAATTAAGGGATGTAAATATAAGTTTTTTAACGTATTGATTATGTTAAAACTACACTTGAGTGTAGCCGAATAATCGGTAAACACATGGATCTTTGTGAAAATAGATGGTTTTTTTAAAGTTAGTTATGTCACATAAAAAATCAATATGTGTCTTTAAAATCCTTTTCTTATGATTTTGTGCAATACTGCTCCACATAATCCAAGAGCACCTAAGCCTAATAAAAATCAAAATTCATGAAAAAAATAGTAGAACATAAGCTTCATTTTAAAAATGATACTATAAAAGTTGAAGTCTCAACGCATAAAGACTTTATACAATGTAAGAAAGGTGATACTTCATTTTTTAAATCAGTAAAAAACACTATCAATCCAGAAATTAATATTGACGCTCGCGAGAAAGTTGTAATCAAATGTTTTATTTCAAATGATGAAAGAAAGAAAATCATAAATAAACCACTGTCAGAAATTACCATATGTCATAATGTTATAGGGGAATTCATCAAAAGTAATTGGAATAAAGGAGAGCAACTCATACAAATGGAAAGTCTACATTGTAATAAATTTGATAAACAATATAAATTTGTGATTATAACACGGACACGGATGTCATTTAGGGCGAAATTTTCGGAAAATAATGTAACGAAGGAAAGAAAAAACGAGGAGGTTGGGTAAAGAATAAAGAATATAATTTACGAAACATTCTAGTCTCACTTCCTTTGTCCAAAAAAATACCCCAACTGCACCACTAACAAAATTAACATAGCAATAATCTGCACTTGCACCACTTCAGCCAAGCTCGTGTGAAAAAAAACGACTAGAGCAATCTGTGCAACTCCTAAGATTCCAGATAAAATTACTGGGATATGGTTGCCAAGGGATAAAAAGTAATAGGCAAAGATATTAGCGATGGCAAATAGAGAGGTAGCAATAGCATATTGCCATAACAAAGGTGCCATACTCATGTATCTGGAACCAAACAATAGTTGAATCACCAATTCAGGAAATAGGTAACAACCTAAAACAATAGCGATAGAAAGTACGGAGATGTATACCACATATTTGGATAGAATAGACGTGGTGTTTTTACCGTCTTTTTTCAACTGCACTACTTTAGGCAGAAGCATCATGACAAACATCCAAGCTACGAAATAAACCACTCTTCCGATAAGTGCGAGAGAAGCATACAACCCAGCTTCGTGAGCATCAAAATAATGTTTGACCATCAGGATATCGCTATTGTTGATGATAATTTGTGTGAGCTCATAAAAGGCGGTGAGCAAAAAGAATCTTTGTACCTGTTTGCTGTGTTGTTGCTGTAAAGAAG
>CAZYRG010000383.1:0-2655 GCA_964650425.1 uncultured Flavobacteriaceae bacterium | reverse complement strand
TTGTCCGCATACGTACACACCTTTTGGTGCAGGAGTACATCATTGTATTGGTTTTGCCTTTGCCGATATGCAGATCAAGTATATTATTAATCAACTATTGCTGTCACATCAATGGTCAGTTCCTGCTGATTATGAGATTCCGATGAAACCAGTGCCACTGCAATTCCCAGAAGATGGATTGCCAGTAAACATGGAGAAGGTAGCCTAATAATCTGCATTCTTTTTATTAAAAAATAGAAAAAATAATACGTAAAACTTATGAGGGAAAAGCAGAAAAAAATACAACAATTTTCGTAATTTAGATTTACTCTGTAGTGTATTATTAAGAACTGTAATTTTTTATGCATTCGATTTTTATTTGACCTTAATTAGGTAGAACATTACAAAAGATAAATAATAACCATGTATTTGACGATAAGCTATATTAGTAATGTTTCTGAAACTTTGACGCAAGAAGGTGTTGAAACTGTAATGATGGAGACTAAGATGAATAACAATAGTCTTGATATTAGAGGTATACTTATCTGTGTAGATCAAACTTTTTTTCAAATTATAGAAGGGGAATGCGATTCAATCCGATCACTTTACAAAAAGATCGAAGAAGACGATAGGCATTATAATCTCATAAAAATTCTGGAAACGAAAACTGAAAAAAGGAGGTATAAGAGGTTTAACAGTAATTATATCACTTATAATAATGATAGTGCCAATATAGAGCTTATAAAATTTCTAGAAACAAACATTGAAGACATGACGGACAAAAAGTTGCATGATTTAATCGTGTACCAATCTAAAATACTGTTGAACAGGTATTAATCATGTTTGCAATACTTTTTGTACTAAGAAATCATAAACCAAATGATAACAGCTATTCTGTTCCCACGGCTTTATATTCTCGTATCATCTGATTAGGCTCTAGAACCGTATATCCTTTCCAAAAATCCGGATCATATGCAGTAGCTTTGTGAAGTTGTACTTTTTTATTTTCCTTATAGTTTTCGACGGTACTAGCAGTAACCGCAGTGTTTTTATAGACTACTAATTCTCGTTTGATGATATTGTACATCTTGAGGTCTAGTTCCAGTTTTACCTCATTTTGCTTTCTACGTCCGCGGACAAATTTGTTTTTTTCGATAATACGTAAGGGTCTTTTGATAGCAAAAGATTCTACAAGCTCTTGATTGCCATATTTGATATGGTAAAACCCATCAGGTTTTTTTTCAAAAAGCATCGTGCCGCGATAACCAATCTTGTTGGCATTGATACCAAACATATTAAAAAGTTTATCATATACAGGTTTAGCATTTTCATAGGTGAGTCGCAATACAGCAAAATCTTCGGTGTTGATATAAATTTTTCCTTTAAAATCCGCACGCCATTTGGGTTCAAATGTTAGAACATAAGCTAAATTCTCGCCAATTTCTTGATATTCCGTAAGTTTAAATTCATAACGTCCCTGATTCTGAATGACATCTATTTCCGATTTTTTTTGATAAAAAAGATTATCTAATACCTGGTGTACGCTTTGTTTACGATAGTTAAAGTATTCTATCGTTTCATAACGCTTTCGGCGTGCATCTTTTACTTTTTGATCCTCAATGATAGAATCCAAAGGGACTTTGGTGCCTACAATGCCAGATTTTACCTTGAGATAAGAGTTTGGTTTTACGTTGTCTTTTAGTAATTGTTCCATTTTTTCTTGAAAACCTGTAAAGGTGGTTGCTTGCGTTTCATCTTCAAGATTCAGTGCTCTAAGAATATCGAGCTTGAATTCGGGTTCATGGTTGCCATAAAGTTCGCAGACGGTTTCAAAAAAATACGAAAACTGTTTGGGGAAACTTTGAGCAAGGCTATCGATTAATCGTTTGTCAATCGTTTCGATGCTGGATTTTTGAAACCCAAAATCCATTTTAGGATATTTTTGGGTAAACGAAGCGCGATAGAAAAAGCGTTTTTTGGTATAATCGTGTAAATGATTTTTTGCCATATTTTCTTTCACTTTTTCGATAATTTCTTCCGTTGGGAGGTTTTTGTCGCTAAGAAATACCGTAGAAAGCTCAAAAGATTTTGGTGCTAAAAGGATCGTGTCATCAAGATCTGAGGTGGCAATAGTCAAATGTTCGTATCCCATGCTCGAAATTTGTAATGAATCAATTAGTGTGTTAGAAGCAATACTGAATTGTCCTTCTTCATTGCTGATGATCCCTTTGGCTTCTCCCCACGCAATGGTTACATAAGGAATAGGTTGTTTGGTTTCTTGATCAATGATTTTTGCCGTAATGGGCTCTTGCGCAAGGGTCAAATTAGAAATTAGGCAAAATATAATTAGTAGATAACAATACTGCATGTTTTTGTTTTGGTAATAGTTTTCGAAAATATATTCTAACCTTACTTTTTATGAAAGATAGCCATACTGACTAGATCTTACAAATCATAAAAAGTCAAGAAGTATTCCATAGAATAGACCTGCTAATTCGTGTTATGTTGCGTTATTTTGATAACTTCTATTTATATTTTTTGTTACTTATAGCAAAAGCTGAAAAAATAAACTCTTTATGATTTTTTAAACACTAAGAAGTTATTTTGGATATACAGGTGAAAGATCCGGAAAATTTATATGAACGTTTTACATTGATCATTGCTATTATTGTTCAT
>CAZYRG010000382.1:0-2663 GCA_964650425.1 uncultured Flavobacteriaceae bacterium | reverse complement strand
CGGCATAAGCATCTACAAAGATTATTTTGTCTTCAGCTTTCGCTTTCGCTTTTAAGTCTGCAAGATTTCCTTCAAAGAAATTTAGGCCTTGACCAAAGACCGTTAAACTAAGGAAGCAAAGAAAGAAAATGATGGCTATTTTTTTCATGTTATAGTTTTAATGTTTAAACAAATTCTTTATAAACATATCGCCATAAAGTTAAAATTTCTACGATTAATGCAAAGTAGAGAAAGATAGAAATGTCTTTCAATTCGCTAAACTAAGCTTGACTTTAGCCATTTGAAAGTTTAATTTTTCAAATTAGTTTGAAAAGAACTGTTTTGAAAATCAATTATTTAAAAAATCAGGATTCCTGAAAATACTTTATTGACACTTCTTCAAAAATGGCAATTGAAAGTGGGGAAGGGAAACCGAAGGTCGGAACACATTGACATTTATCCGCCTCTGGCTGACAAAAAATAAGCTACTCAAAACATCAAACAACTTAAATTACAAAGTACTTAGTACTACTTTGTCAGTTTAATTTTATTTATATCTATTTAGGTCACTTTGTCTTTGTTCATGCCTTTTGTGAATTAAGCTCCATACTTGATCTGGATCATTTGCTTTTCTATTCAAGGTTAGAGCAAAGAAAAATTTAATATCATGACAAGACAGAAGTGGTATTTCTTTTTCGTGAATTACTTTCTGTTCTAACATATATTGTAGAGCCATTATCGTCATTGCCATATGATGGTGCCAAGCTCTCCAACCTCTTACTTGGTAATCAGTCATTCCAAGGGCATCTTTACAAATTTGAATGCCTCGCTCTACCCAATATCTTTGCATTTGTCTATACAGTAATTCCTTGTCTGACAACTTTTGTTTTTTAGCCAAACTAATATCATTTGTTACACTATATTTTACCTCCTTTCCATCTTCATTACAACTTATTATTAGCCGCTGTTTCTCCCTCTTTGGGCTAGTTGCTTTTTTAGCTTTCCATATAAAAATGTCTATGACTTTTACTTTTCTTACTAACGGTCCTTTTGTGCCTTGTCTTATTTTTATTGTTTGCCATTCTTCCTCTTCTATTTTTTGTCGAAAATCCTTACATTGTATCGGTGTTAAATCGCTCACATAATTACTTTTTTTTCTTCCTCTTCCTGATTTTGATGCAGGTATATAAGGATTAGGGTCTTCTAAATAAAAGTATAAATCTTCAGATACATCCATGATATACAATAAGTTATGACCTTGCAGACCTTCACGTAATGGTTTACTATTACCGTAGATACTATCTCCTCCTATCCAGTCATAACAAACTTTACCCAACATTCCTTCTATCATATCCAAACCTAACTCTGGCTTAGTCTTATAGCTACGAAATTTTTCTGGTATCCCTGCTTTTTTACAACGTTTATTATCTTCGGTCCATACTTTTGGTAAAAATAATCGAGCATCGACCATCGATACTTCATCACCCTGATTTAATGCCGCAAATACTGCAACTTGACCATTATCTACTTTACCTATACTTCCTAAATATTGACGAGCTACTCCAACTGATTTCTTTCCTCTTTTTCGATGACCACTCTCATCTAATATTAAACCTACACTTGTTGACTTTTTCTCAAACAAAAGACTGATATCTGTACCAATTGCTCTAATTAATGGAACATGATCCCAAGGTGATTCACTTATAAAATGATGAAGTTGTTGGTAACTACTATCTGCTATTCGTTCATTCATCCTTTCTATATTATGCTTACCTTCATGGAATAAGCCTTCAAGATACTGTCCAGCTTTTTCCTTATTTTCACGACGATAAACTTTGAATAAACTGCCATAGCGATTGCAATGGTCTCGTATTTTTGTGAATTGTATCGGTAGATGCTCATTCATCTAAATTACAAAATTATAACCTCTTTGGGTTATAGTGACAAAGTAGTATTAAGTTCATGTTTAAAATTTATTTTGTCTTGAAAATCAATAGTTTGTGGTTCTGGCGAACTAAAAATTAACGAGTTTAGCGAGTTAAACGAGTTCTTTTTTAGAAAGTCAGGCCTGTCCCGTACTTTAGTCGGGGTTCATAAAATATTGGTTTTCAGGTAATAGAAATTTAAACATGCTCTAACTATCTTCATACAGCGTACTGAGTGATGATCAGATAAAATGTTAAACATGAGTCATCCCGAATTTTGAGCCCACAAAACGAAAAGGCAATTAGCGATGGCCATTCTTAAACGGTAAAGCGGTATACGAGCATCTCGGTACCGCTTTCCTGTTCTATGGCACCATTTTCTAAAAAAACCGTTGATCCAAGCTTTCCAATTGTTCAAAGTGCGAAGTAAAAAATCATAAGCAAGAGTGACAATGGCCATCAACTTCATTCGGTTATCCCAAAACCATAATCTAGGAGATTCTAATGCCATCTCAGATTTTAAAAAACGGAATCCTTGTTCTGCTTCCC
This sequence comes from uncultured Flavobacteriaceae bacterium, assembly GCA_964650425.1. GTDB lineage: Bacteria > Bacteroidota > Bacteroidia > Flavobacteriales > Flavobacteriaceae > Aquimarina. The sequence continues at coordinate 210 of CAZYRG010000382.1, read as the reverse complement.
ATCGGTGGATGTATGAGAACATGACCTCCCAAGCATCTTTAGCATTTTGGATGGGCATCGAAGTGATAATATACATAGGGCTATTAAAGTTTTTTTTATCTCTTACAATGACTAGAAACAATTGATTATCAGGATATTCAACATGGGTTACTGGTGCCCAACTAATCGTAACTCTTTTATATTTTTTACGAACTTTATCTCGAACTAATT
>CAZYRG010000381.1:0-2666 GCA_964650425.1 uncultured Flavobacteriaceae bacterium | reverse complement strand
ATTTGAAGTAGTTTCGAGCTGTAATAGATTTTTTAATGCATAATCCAGGTTTAATCTTCAGGAAATTACCACAAAACCAAAAACTGTATAACAAACTATTTTTTATAACTCAAAAATTTTAACCCTATGAATTCAAAAGAAAACAATCCGCAAAATCACCATCACCCAAAAACAGTAAGAAAATCTTTCGGCCAATGGCTGCGGACTTCTTTGACCGCTCGTATGCTAACCGTTGGTATTCTCATCCTCGTATTACTAATCCCTTTATCCTATATTCAAAATTTGATTTATGAACGTAGTATGCGACAACAAGATGTGGTTCGAGAAATCAATCAAAAATGGGGAAATCAGGTCTTGCTCTACGGTCCTATTGTCAAAATACCATATAAGACGCATACGATCAATAAAACATGGGACGACAAAAGCAAAGTGTACATCGAAAAAGATATCGTAAGCATGCATCATGCCTATTTTTTTCCAAAAACCTTAAATATCAAGGCACATGCCAACTCTAAAACCTTAGGACGCAGTATTTATGAATCTGTTGTCTACAGCTCGGATATTTCTTTGAACGGAAATTTTGAACTTCCAGATTTCACCACAGCGGACATTCCTGAAGAAGATATTCTATGGGAAAAAGCAACGCTCATTGTAAAATCTAGCAACACCAAAGGCATTCAGAATAATTTAAAAATCAGCTTTGGTTCTTCGGACTACCCTTTACAATCCAAATTCAGCCAAGATCAACGCCTACATACCTTAGAAACTGCTTTTTTGGATCAAACCCATTTTACAAATAAAAGCTCCCTTGCCTTTGAGCTCAACATGAAAATTAATGGTAGTGAGCAAATGCGTTTTATTCCTGTTGGGAAAGAGACCAATGTCCTAATGACTTCTAATTGGGGTTCTCCAAGTTTTGATGGAAACTTCCTCCCAGATCCGGACACCAAAGAGATTTCTGACAGTGGTTTTAAAGCAAAATGGAAAGTACTAGATATCAACAGAGCCTTTCAACAAGAATTTTTTGGTGCGCTTCCTAACCTTATAAACGAAGCCTTTGGAGTTCGATTAGTCATTCCTGTAGACGAATATCAACAAAGTGAACGTACTGCTAAATATGGGTATTTAGTGATCGCCTTAACCTTTTTGATTTTCTTTCTTATTCAGACCGCAAGCAAAATTACTATTCACCCATTTCAATATCTCATGATCGGACTCGCACTTACTATGTTCTACACCCTATTAGTTTCTATTGCTGAACACTCTGGTTATCATATTGCCTATCTCATTGCAGGTTCCGCAGTAGTAAGCCTGATAACTATTTATGCCAAATCTATCCTCAAGAGCACTAAATTTATACTACTTATTTTTAGCTCTTTAACCATTTTATATGGGTTTATTTTTGTCTTAATTCAGATCGAAAGTTATGCACTACTAGTAGGAAGTATTGGATTATTCTTGATTCTAGGCACTGTAATGTTAGTCTCTAGAAAAATTGACTGGAATAACGATTAACAGCAAATAATTAGACAATAAAAAAGGGTTTTCGATCTATCGAAAACCCTTTTACATTACGCTACTTCACAAAACTATTCTACTAGTTCTAATTTCCATTTTACCCAATCACTTGTATCAGTGCTACTCGTTAATACAATCGGCGCATTATCAACAGTACTTTCTGGACGTATAGGTTTATAGGTTCTTTTATTCACAACATACACATAGCCATCTCCTGCATCGACCGTTTGCCATTGTGTCCATGAGCCTGCAAAATCAGTACTTTTTTGCACAATAATTGCCCCATCAATACTCGTCTGAGGTCGCATATATTTCCCTGAAGATTTATTTACAAAATAAAAGAAACCATTATCGGTTCTTCTTACTGTCCATTGTGTCCAATCTTTTTTTGCACTCTTAGGAGATTGCGAAATTACAATATCATCATCCTCTCCTAATATCCTAAAAGTCTTTCCTGTTTGCTTATTCACCAAACGAAAATAAGCTCTTTTATATGCCCTTACATAATCCACCGTTGCCTCAGTAAGTTTACCAATAGCTTGAGCTTGAAAATTTCCATCTCCAAAACTTGCGCCCACAGAAAGCCACAACCACTCTTGAACATCTGGCACCCAATCACCCGTATAAGTTACTTTTTTTTCACCATCATAATAGATATCCATTCTATTTGGCCCCCAGTCCAAGCCAAATACATGATAGCCGTCATGTAATCCAGGCGTTTCATAACGCATTGTATTCGATTGATGAGCATCCGCATAGCCATCGATATGAACAACCGACTTAGTAAAATCACCATTCCATGCCGACTCAAAAATATCAATCTCAGCACCATCTTTTCCAGTACCATCAATCATACCCTGACCAGCACCTTGCAACCAAAAAGCAGAATGACTCCCTTTTTCGGTTTCGGCGATTTTAATACGTGCTTCTAAATAGCCGTATTGTTGCTCATATTTACCTCTGGAATCTACGCTCCCACATTGCATTTTATGAGCACTTACTTTTTCTGATGACAACACCAATTGCCCCTTTCCATTGAGGGCTACATTATTCTCCGTCCATCTCCAATCTTTAATTTGTTGACTTGGACTATATCGTGGTTGTCTTGATTTTGAACTCACAGTGACATTCCACTTAGAACGATCAAG
>CAZYRG010000380.1:0-2670 GCA_964650425.1 uncultured Flavobacteriaceae bacterium | reverse complement strand
CAGTACAAGCGATCTGTAGATTCATTCAATTTTTTACAATGCGTATATAAAATTTAGTTATAAATGTTTCATTTTCTGCTATTCAATAACTCTAGAAGATTTTTTCCATAACCGCTTTTAAGCAATGCTTCAGCTAATTTTCTAAACTGATCCTCATCTATAAAACCCATTTCGAAAGCTGCTGACTCTATAGCACCAATCTTTAATCCTTGTCGCTCTTCTATAACTTCAACAAATTGTGATGCTTGCATCAATGATCCAAAAGTACCTGTATCCAACCATGCAGTTCCACGATCCAAAATACTAACTCGTAGCTTGTTTTTTTCTAGATACACTCTATTGACATCCGTAATCTCCAACTCTCCTCGTCTACTAGGCTTAATATTCTTCGCTATTTGCACCACTTCATTATCATAAAAATAAATCCCTGGTACTGCATAATTTGATTTTGGTTTCTCAGGTTTTTCTTCTATAGAAATTGCTTTCCCTTTTTGATCAAAATCAACTACTCCATAACGCTCAGGGTCGTGTACATGATATGCATAGATAATCCCACCATTAGGGTTATTATTTGCCTGTAATAATTCTGACAAACCAGTCCCATAAAAAATATTATCCCCAAGAATGAGCGCTACTTTATCTGTTCCTATAAAATCTTCCCCAATCAAAAAAGCCTCGGCCAATCCATTTGGAGCCTCTTGCACAGCATAGGAAAAAGAACAACCATATTTGGAACCATCCCCCAACAAACGTTCAAAATGTGGTAAATCATGAGGGGTAGAAATGATTAAAATTTCACTAATCCCCGCCAACATTAATGTAGACAACGGATAATAAATCATTGGCTTGTCGTAAATAGGCATCAATTGTTTACTGACCGCTAAGGTCAATGGGTGTAAACGAGTGCCCGATCCTCCTGCTAGTATAATTCCTTTCATATAGCCCCTAATTATTAGTTGTTATAAATACTTTTTTAAATACCAATCTATGGTTTTCTCAACACCTGTATCAAAGTTCTCAGCTGCTTTCCATCCTAATTCATTCTCGATCTTAGTCGCATCGATAGCATATCGCAAATCATGTCCTGGACGATCTTTGACATAGGTAATAAGTTCTTTATAGGAGTTTCCATTTTTTCTTGGATGCTTCTCATCCAAAATCTGACAAATCGTTGCCGCGATAGTATTATTATTACGTTCGTTACGCCCCCCTATATTATAGGTCTCTCCTGATGCTCCTTTTTTGTATACGAGTTCGATCCCTTTACAATGATCTAATACATATAACCAGTCTCGAATGTTTTTGCCATCCCCATAAATAGGAATTTGTTGTTCTGATAATGCTTTGCGAATAATAACTGGGATTAATTTTTCATCATGCTGTTTTGGACCATAATTATTGGAGCAATTGGTGGTTACTACATTCATTCCGTACGTATGAAAATAACTACGCACCACAAAATCCGATGAGGCTTTGGAAGCACTATAAGGGCTGTTCGGAGCATAAGGTGTGGTTTCCAGGAATAGTCCTGTATCTCCTAATGTGCCATACACCTCATCCGTAGAAATATGATGAAATCTACAATTTTCATAGCCTGATTTGTATTGGTTCGGTGCTTTCATCCAATAATTTCTAGCAACATCTAATAAGGTGAAGGTACCAAAAACATTCGTCTGGATAAAAGCATCTGGATTCGTAATAGAATTATCCACATGAGATTCTGCAGCAAAATGAATCACTCCTTTGATATCATACTTTTTGAATAAAGAATCCACAAGAGCCCTATCACAAATATCGCCTTCAACAAACTCATAATGCTCATGACTTGCTACTTCCTTAATATTAACTAAATCTCCTGCATAGGTGAGTTTATCAATATTAACAATTTTAATGGATGGATTTTCTTGCATGAAGTATGGGATAAAATTGGACCCAATAAAACCAGCGCCTCCTGTTATTAAAATCGTTTGCATAATTGCTTATTTTCTAAATATAAATTTCTAATAATTTCATTTCTGTAGCTGTTTCGATACGCAGTTTTTCGATAGTTGCTGGTATCAATACCGTTTCGCCTAACGTTAACGATTCCGTATAAGAATCGGCCTGTATACTTCCTTGGCCTTCTACGCACATTAACACCTTAAAAGAATCTTGCGAAGTATAGTCTCTAAGTAGGCAGTCTTTCTTCGCATGTATGATATTAGTTGTAAAATAGGATGACGATGCCAAGGTATTTACTGTATTCAATTCTTGATCATAATCGAGTTTAAAATCTTTTTTTGCCCTAAAATCTATCGCATCTAATGCTAATTCTGTATGGAGTTCACGCGAATTTCCTTCATTATCTTTTCTGTTCCAATCATAAACGCGATAGGTGATATCAGAAGACTGTTGTATCTCGGCAATTAATGCTCCTTTTCCTATTGCATGAATTTTGCCTGCATTGATATAATAACTATCGCCCTCTATAATAGGTTCATAATTTAATAGTGTTTCTATTTGTCCTTCTTCCAATGCTTTTTCATAACGCTCCTTTGAAATCTTATCTTTAAAATCGACTATTAACCGAGTCCCTTCATCAGCCTGAACTACATACCACATCTCCGTTTTACCAAAAGAGTTGTGTCGCTTTTTTGCTAGTGTATCATCTGGATGTACTTGTATAGATAA
>CAZYRG010000379.1:0-2674 GCA_964650425.1 uncultured Flavobacteriaceae bacterium | reverse complement strand
TTTAATTCATGGATTTAGAAAAGTTAAAAATTGAAATAGGTAAGTTATCTGTTGAAGATCAAGCCTTATTGTCGACAGAACTTGAGAAATTGACTTCTAAAGGAATTTCTCCAGTTAAGGCTCAAGCATCTCGTCGTTATATTTTGGATAATAAACAAGGGTGTTGCCCTCATTGTAATCACCCCAAATATGTTCGTTTTGGGATAGACAGAGGAGCACAGCGCTACAAATGTAAGTCCTGTCGCAGGAGCTTTACGGAATATACAGGCACTTGGATGGCAGGTTTACATAAGAAAGACAAGGTAGATGCCTATTTAGCCTTAATGTTAGAAGAAAAGAGTTTGGATAAGATCAAGGAATCTTTGAAAATCAATAAAAAGACTGCTTTTGATTGGCGCCATAAAATATTAGCTTCCTTAACGGATACAGATCAGGATGATTTCACTGGAATTACTGAAAGTGATGAAACCTTCTTTTTGAACTCGGAAAAAGGAAAAACTCCTGAAGGGCGTGAATCTAGGAAACGTGGTGGCACCTCTAGTAAAAGAGGTGTTAATAAAGATCATGTAGCGGTAATTGTTACACAAGACAGGAGATCAGGTTTGGATTTGACAGTTGCAACCATGGGGCGTATCAAGAAAAGTGATATACAAAAGGCTATTGGAGACCGTATTAATACAAGTCAGACGATCCTTTGTAGTGATGCTCATGTGAGTTATAAAGGTTTTGCTAAAGATCAAAACATAGAACATCACACACTTAAAGGAATTATAAAACAACGCGTAAAGGACAAAATATACCATATACAACATGTCAATTCTACGCACAACAGAATAAAAAAGTGGATTGATAATGCTTTTTGGGGTGTAGCCACTAAATACCTACAACAGTACCTAAATTGGTTTAAACTCAAAGAGCAGCTCAAAAACAATAAGGACAAGACGCTGCTATTTGTGCAAAAAACCGTCTTAGATGTTAACGCCATAAAGAATTACAGAAATATCGAAGCACAATATCAAAAACTAATATCAACGCAATTGTAAACTAGAGCCAAACTGATTATCAAGATTCTTATTGAACTGGTGGAGAAGTTTGTTATCTAATCAATCAGCATAATATTTCAGAACATCAAGACTAACTAACTTGTCAATTAGTAATAAAAATGCTGAAATTCTTCGTATTTAATCATATTCTGAAGTTGAAAACTACCCGTTTTTGTGTCTAGAGCTAATTATCATGATTTTGTTTTATTTTAATCACAAATAATCACTCCTAATTAATTAGTCATAAAATCTGCAAAGCAACTTTTTATAAAATGCTAAAAAGAGTTCTAAATTTAGTTTTAAATATGTTACTAATTTAACCCAAGTACAGAAAAGAAATAGTTATCAGAATTTGCAATTTGTCTAAGTGTATAAATAGGTGTTTCAAGGGATCCAAACGCACCAGTTCGTTCGATAAGCCAACCATCTGGATCAAAAAGCACATCTAGTGTTCCAACTAACTGTGGTATATCTGCGTTAGTAGCATTACCAAGAAGAAATATTCTTTCTTGCATTTCTTGTGAGAGCACTATTTTTTCATTGCCTACATTTACACTTTCAAATAATACAAGTACCGATCCTTCTTCACTAATTTCAAACTGTGCAATATTAACTACACCAACACCATTTAAATTAACATTAAAAAGCAAATTCATTCTGCTGTATCCGCCCGCAGTACTCAGATCTCTAAAAGGTACACTCAAGGGTGTCAAAACTGGAAAATTAATGTCGTTGAAGTAACTATATTGATTATGTAAAGAATCGAGGTGATCTGCAATAGATAGCACTGATATAGCTGTGGTTCCTATTGTAGTAACAAAACCACCATCATTGGAGATATGGGTATCAGATGTAGTATCATAAGCAAAGTTACTTACTCCTTGTCCGCCTATTTGCAGCGGCACTAAAAGTTCAAAACCGTCTTCAGTAATCCTCAAAGGATGTACCGTTTCTGAGTAACTAGTGGTGTTCTCTATGAAACTTGATCTGGCAATTCTAGAATCAATATTGAAATCAAAATCTGCTTCAAAAAACACACTACCATCAGTTTGAGTCGAACGAATACTTTTGAATTGTAATGATGTTTCTAAACCTGAAGCTATTCGCGTATCTTGAATTGCTAAACTTTCAATAAATTGTTGATCACTTGCTGTAGCTTTTTCGAAAATAATCTGAGACCTATCCCCTATATCAGTTTTACTCTTAAATATGATTCTATCACTAGTAGCTTCTTCAAAAAGAAATTCAAACTCTGCTCCTGTACTAAAATTATCTGCCTCAAATAATTTATGAAATACCGTAAAATTCTCAAAAACCAATTCTGGGACTTGAGAAATCCCAACTCTATAAGTACTCACTAAATCTTCATTTCCTTCTTGATAATCAGAAGTCACTAGAGCATCACCACCAGTGGTAAACTGAAGATGAATATTAAATATACTTTGATCTTCCCCGGGTTGATATGCTACTTTCCATCCAAATTCTGGTTCGACTAATAATTGTCTATAAACTTCTAATTGCTGATCAATCCTCGTGGCGACATCTTCTTCAAACAAGGGATCGACCTCATCATCATCACTACACCCCATATTTATAGAAAAAACTACAAATAGACCAATATACATGTATAT
>CAZYRG010000378.1:0-2674 GCA_964650425.1 uncultured Flavobacteriaceae bacterium | reverse complement strand
ATATCGGAAAATTACTAAAACGACAGGAAGTGTAGGGAGTGATTCGGAATAATTAGTGCTTGAACGAAAAAGGCAGATTTTTGAAAACCTGCTGAAAAAAATATTATTCCTTTCAGAATATTTTTTTTCAGCCACTGCTTTTTTCGTTATTTATTAAATTTTGCTTCGTTGTCTGTTTCTAGTAATATGTTTTCATAGATTAGAGCATATTATTCCTTCGCTTTTCTGTAATTTTTACTTTTACAGTAGTCTAAGCCGCTACAGACTTTCGCTTTGGCCCTAATTTGACAACTGTTGCCAGTTTGTTTTCTTCTATGACAATTCTACCAAGTCTTTTAATATTATAAGACAAGACCCCTAATGCCACATATCTCTTAAAACCATCAATTCCCTTGTCCTTCACTCTGTCTAATCCACTATACTCTAATTCATTGATATTTGATTCTACTGCACTATGCTTATTTCGTAAATGCCTATACTCCTCTTCACTTTGTGCTACTCTTTCTTTATTTGATAGCTTTCCTTTCTTTGGCATCACTACTTGTTCAAATTGTTTGTGCATCGCTTTTTTCGCTAATCCACTATAAAAGCCCTTATCAAAACTGATACTATAATAATCATAATCCGATTGCTCATATTTAGCAGTTAATCTTTCTACTAAAGCAATGGGCTGTGTCTTATCTGTTTCCTTTTCCATCACTTTATGGTCTAGTATAAAATGATGCTGGTCAGTAGTTACTAATACATTATGTCCTATCTCCACTTTCTTATGATGCTTCCCTTTTTGTATCCATTCTACATGCGCTTCAAATATGGAAAATACCTTATCTGCATGAGGAATTTTCTCTCCTTTTAATAACCGTCTGTCTACTAAATCTATATGCTTGTCTAGCATTTTCTTATAGTATACTAGGTCTTTTAGTAAGGCAACTGCTTGTATATCCGTTTGCTCTTTTTGTTTTAAATAAGTTAATACGGGTGCTATTTTTTGCTCCAAATCCTTACTCCTTTCCAAGTAAATCAAGACTTCTTTTGTCAACCGGTATTGATAGTTTTTCCCTTTTCTCTGGTGTATATTTGCGACTCTAATGTAACTGCGCTTTAGCAATTTCAAATGGTAGGCTAATTTGCGCCAACCTGATATATTATAAGCAGCTTTTATTAATTTTATCGTATCTAAACTCTTACGGATACTATCCCATAATAAATTTATATCCGTTGGAAAATGTACATGACTTTCTACTGCATAGCTATCTGACTTTAATTGTAATTCCGTTTTTTCACTCGCCTCTTTTTTTTTAATTCATGTCCTGCTTTTACTACTTCTGCACTTATTTCCACCAATAGTTCTTCTGTCAGTAATCTCACATTATCTTTCAAGGTTTGAAGTCCATAATACTTCCCTTTTTCAAATACGTCTTGTCCATCTACACCTAATATCCCTCTTAGTATCCTATGGTGGTTCGACTGATCATAAAGCATATCATAATCCATATTCATGTTCAATCTCACTACGCCTAATACCAATATCTCCCAGAGGCTCATGCCCAATCTCCCTTTTTGAGGTTTATCTCCAATGATATGTTCCTCCATCAAGTTCAGTACTCGCTCATTTAGCTCGGGTGTTATAAATATGTACTGTAAGCCAGCTAATAGCTTCGGTAATTGATGCCGACTTTTTCCATCAATTTTTACTTCTGGGATTGGAGTAGCATCTAAAGTATTTTGTTGCTCAAAACGTTTTCTCATTGTTAGGAGTTTTCCTGCTAAACGAATCTCCGATGTCTCTTTTTACAAAATCATTGATTGTCAGCTATTTACAAATATTTAATTCGTTAAAATACGGAATATCCAACTCTTTTCCAACAAAATATTATGGTTTTTTTAGTCGTAATTTATTGGGTATCAATTGATTAAGGCTATTTAATTCAAACCCGTCCAAGCACTAGATAGGTTGTAGCATTGGCATCAGATTTATATTTGCTAGCAATGTCTTGATAAGTTGGTCCTATTGATTTTACAGCTAATTGGTGACAAGTATTACAATCAGAGGTCTCCATTAATTTCTTTCCTAATAAAAAAGTAGATGCCTCCATCATCGCTTGATGCCCCATCGCAATTTCATTCATATCGTACCCTCTTTCTAAAAAATCAATGCTGACATTCACCTGATCAGCAGCAATCCCATCAGATAAGGTACCATCCTCTGTATCAGCGACTTCTATTGCATAATCAACGGTTTGATTGTCCCAATAAAAGGATCGATTACCAGAAATGTTCCAATTCAAACTCGGTAAGTCATTACCAACCAATATATTAAAATTAGTTGTAGTGGATGCACCACTAGGGTCTTTAACAACTAATTTGGCGGTTTTCTCACCCGCATCTTCATAAGTAAAGGTTGGATTAACTTCCGTGGAGGTAATCGTTTCTGTTCCATCTAAATACCATTCATAAGTAAGAGCATCCCCATCGTAATCTTTGGATTCATTAGCATTGAATTGGACAGTCATAGGTACCGGACCAACACTTTTGTCCGCACTAATTTTAGCTACAGGTTTTCGATTACCTGCTGTGTAAGTCAAATGCACCAAACGAGCATCAGGGTTTTCCGAAAACCAAACCGTTCCATATTCTAAGAGATACATATCTCCATTTGGTCCCATAATAATAT
>CAZYRG010000377.1:0-2685 GCA_964650425.1 uncultured Flavobacteriaceae bacterium | reverse complement strand
TAAAAGGGCGAAAAAGGAAAATTTTTTAGCAAATGGGAAAAGTCTAAATGAGTTCGTTAACTACTAAATAAAAAATTTGCGAGAATCAATTATTTTATTTTACTTTGTATTTCAAAGTACTTTAAAAATGAGTAAAGAAGAATATTTAGAAGACCTGACCGCCATCAAAGATTTGATGAATAAATCTTCACGATTTTTTTCCCTTAGTGGTTTGTCAGGAATCCTTGCCGGAATTTATGCATTAATAGGTGCAGCGGCCGCCTATTATCTAGTTAGTATTAGCGGCAGAGATCACTTGATCTTGGATGGCAAAACATTTAATTACATTTTAATTGTATTAGCTGCTGTAGCTGGCCTTAGTGTTTTTACAGCCATTGGATTAAGCACCAGAAAGGCTAAAAAAAATAACGAAAAGCTATGGAATAGCACTTCCAAACGTTTACTAACAGCATTCTTAATCCCTTTGATTACCGGTGGGATTTATATTCTGATTAAACTAAATAGCCATCATTATGGATTAACAGGGTCATTGATGCTTATTTTTTATGGTTTGGCATTGGTAAACGCTTCAAAATATACGATTGGGAACGTAAAATATCTTGGATATGTAGAAATTGTACTCGGACTAATTTGCGCAGTATACCCTGGCTTAGGATTTTGGTTTTGGGTTGCAGGATTTGGGGTTGCACATATCATTTATGGGGCCTTGATTTATGTGAAACATGATGTATAAAATGCACTAATGTTTTTAATACAATAATGAAGTAATTTTTTAATACAATAATGCTTTTAATGAAGTAATTTTGACAGTTCAAACTGCGCTCATACTATGAATAACAACAAAAGATATAACCCAAAGCTGAAATAAAATGGGGATTATCAACAATATAAATAAAGCATTTGATCATCGGATAAGACTTGGCATTATGTCTATCCTGATGGTAAATGAACATGCGGATTTCAAAATGCTAAAAGAGCTGCTGGAAGCCACTGACGGCAATCTGGCGAGTCACACAAAAGCGTTAGAAAAAGAAGCCTATATTCTGGTGGAAAAATCTTTTATTGGTCGTAAACCCAATACAAGATATAGTGCCACCAAAAAAGGTCGCGAGGCATTCAAAAAACATGTCGAAGCGATTGAGAAATTATTAAAATCGTAACCCCTAAAAAAGAAACTATATTTTTTTATCATTTTACTTTGAAATACAAAGTACTTTAAAAACAAAAACATGAGAGCAAGATTAATAGAATTATTATATGAATGGAGTAAAGTCCCATACCAACGGTGGTTCAAAAGACAACCTCCGTGGAATATTACAGTAAAAGAACTTCTTACATATCCACAATCTTCATTGGGATTTCACTTAGGTTGTTTTTTACTCCAGCATGATTTCACCCCACAGCCTAAACTAGAAAATCATGATGTTTTTCATGTATTAACCAACACAGGAGTTAGTGTACCAGATGAGATCAGTATGCAATTCTATCTGCTAGGCAACGGAAAAAGAAGCTGGTATCTCGCAGCAGTCATACTCACAGGAACCCTCTTTTTTCCGGATAAAATCAAAACATTTATTACAGGATACAAAAAAGGGAAGGCAGCACTCCCCTTCTACCAGCTGGAATATCGAAAATTGTTGCATTACCCTATAACTGAATTCAAAACCACTTTTTTAATCCAATAACTATGATCACGGAATTACAACAACATATAATCGCTCCATACAGAATGACACGAATATTGCTACTTGCTGCAGCTACGAGCTTTTTAATAATTACAGTATCCCAAATCGACCTATGGCATCTTATCTATTATGGATACCTCATCGTATCTACACTGGTAAATATTGTACTGATCGGATACATTGGGATTGTTTCCAAGAACGTAAAAGCATTAACCACTGGAATATGTATGATTAGTCTTATGCTTATTATACAGTTTTGCATCTCGTATCATTTGTATTTTTTCCTCTTTTAAAATAATCATGCAAAATAATCTCCTAAAATAATTGCACTATGAAAAAAATCATCCTTATCGCCCCTCTAGCAATTTCCATTAGCTTTTGCGCCATAATATTATCTCTTCGTATGATTTATACGAGAGAACTGTTCTTTCTATTCTTAGCCTGGAACCTGTTTCTGGCAGTCATCCCTTACATGATAACATCCTTACTAAAGAGCAGTTCATTTATGAGAAAAAACAGCCTTGTATTTTGGTGTACATTTGGAGTTTGGTTAGCCTTTTTTCCCAATGCTCCATATATAATTACAGACTTACAACATCTTAGGCTCTCCCATAAACAAGACATCTGGTTTGATGTGATTCTCCTCAGCAGTTTTGCCATTAATGGCCTATGGTTAGGAATAGTATCACTCAAAGACATAGAAACAGTATTGTCAGAACGTTTTGACCTCCTAAAATCACGAATTGCTATTGTACTCATCTGTTTTCTATGTGGTTTTGGAATTTACCTAGGACGTTTCCTTCGCTGGAATTCTTGGGATATTATTCAAAAACCTTTAGTCCTCCTCGATGATATTTTGGCAAGAATTGCACATCCAATACACTATGCACAAACCTGGAGTTTCACGCTAATTTTTGGAAGCTTTTTACTGGTTACTTACTTGCTATTTAACCTGGATTATGCATTAAAACTTCGTTATGAAGGTCGAAAATGCGATAAA
>CAZYRG010000376.1:0-2691 GCA_964650425.1 uncultured Flavobacteriaceae bacterium | reverse complement strand
TCTGACAAAGATTTCAAAAAGATTGAAGATAAAATGTTAGAAATCGCTCGTGGTAAACATGAATTCAAATTACACTCAGTATCCAAAGCTGAGGCTTTGGCTAAATATAAAGAGCAAGGCAATGAGTACAAAGTAGAACTCATCGAGAATTTGGAAGATGGGACGATTACTTTTTGTGATCATGATGATTTTACTGATTTATGTAGAGGTGGACACTTACCACACACTGGGTTGATCAAAGCAGTAAAAATCATGAGTGTTGCAGGTGCGTATTGGCGAGGTGATGAAAACAATAAACAACTAACCCGTGTTTATGGAACGTCATTCCCTAAACAAAAAGAACTTAAAGAATATTTAGCCCTCTTAGAAGAAGCTAAAAAACGTGACCACAGAAAATTAGGCAAAGAACTTGGACTTTTTACATTTTCTCAACGCGTTGGTCAGGGATTACCATTATGGCTACCAAAAGGTGCGGCATTACGTGAACGCTTAGAAAACTTTTTGAAAAAAGCGCAGAAGAAAGCAGGATACGAAATGGTCGTCACGCCACATATCGGACAAAAAGAATTGTACGAAACTTCAGGGCATTATGCCAAATATGGTGAGGATAGTTTTCAACCCATTACCACGCCCAATGATGGAGAAGAGTTTTTATTAAAACCAATGAACTGTCCGCACCACTGTGAGATCTACAAAAGCGAGCCTTGGTCGTATCGCGATCTACCAAAACGTTATGCAGAATTTGGAACAGTATACCGCTATGAACAAAGTGGAGAATTGCATGGGTTGACACGAGTAAGAGGTTTTACGCAAGATGATGCGCATATTTTTTGCACCAACGACCAATTGGATGATGAGTTCAAAAAAACTATTGATTTGGTCATGTATGTTTTTGGCTCCTTAGGATTCGAAAATTTTACAGCTCAGGTTTCTGTCCGTGATTTGGACAATCCAGATAAATACATTGGCGATGTCGCGAACTGGGAAAAAGCTGAAAAAGCCATTATTAGTGCTGCAAAAGACAAGGGATTGGATTATATAATAGAAAGTGGCGAAGCAGCCTTCTACGGACCAAAATTGGATTTCATGGTCAAAGATGCCTTGGGCAGAAGCTGGCAGTTAGGAACTATCCAGGTAGACTACAACTTGCCAGAACGTTTTGACCTAACATACAAAGGCAGTGACAATGAGCTACATAGACCCGTTATGATTCACCGTGCTCCTTTTGGAAGTATGGAACGTTTTATTGCTATTTTACTCGAACATACTGGCGGAAATTTCCCACTGTGGCTCATGCCAGAACAAGCTATTATTTTGTCAATTAGTGATAAATATCAGAAATACTCAGAAAAAGTATTAACTTTGTTAGAAAATAACGATATTCGCGCGATTGAAGATCATAGAAGCGAGACGATTGGCAAGAAGATTCGTGAAGCTGAAATGAACAAATTCCCATTCATCATTATTATAGGTGAACAGGAAGAAGCAAACGAAACGATTACCGTTCGTAAACATGGAGGAGAAGATTTGGGAGCACTCAAAATAGAAGAGTTTGCAAGTCTTGTAAAAAAACAAATAGCAACAACGTTAAAACCATTTTAGAAGTATAACCCCAGTCCTAAAAAGACAATTAAAATATTTGAGTCATAGCAATAAGAAGAAAAAGAACCAGACAGCCGTTACGCCAAATAAAGGAAGACGCACATAGAATTAACCAGAAAATACGTTCTGAAGAAGTGCGACTTGTTGGTGATAATATCGAAGTAGGTGTATACCCCATTCGTAAAGCACTAGCTATAGCAGAGGAACAAGAGTTAGATCTTGTTGAGATTTCTCCTAAAGCAAAACCGCCTGTTTGTAAGGTGATGGATTACAAAAAGTTTCTTTATGAACAAAAAAAGAGAGATAAAGCTTTGAAATCTAAAGCCTCTAAAGTTGTTGTAAAAGAAATTCGATTTGGCCCTAACACTGATGAACATGACTATGCATTCAAGAAAAAGCATGCTGAAAAATTCTTAAAAGAAGGCGCTAAACTAAAGGCCTATGTGTTTTTTAAAGGACGTTCTATCATCTACAAAGACCAAGGTCAAATCTTATTACTAAAACTAGCTCAAGAATTAGAAGATTTAGGCAAAGTAGAACAGATGCCGCGACTAGAAGGAAAGCGTATGACGATGTTCATTGCACCAAAGAAAAAATAGAGTTATAGAAATAGCAACAAAAGCTTTAAAAGTTTTGCAAAATTCACTAATTTTGCAAAACTTTTTTATTAAAGTGTATTATAAGTGAGACTAATATAAACAAAGGATCCAATGCCTAAAATGAAAACAAAATCCAGTGCCAAAAAGCGTTTCAAGCTTACCGGAACTGGTAAAATCAAAAGAAAGCATGCGTTCAAGAGTCATATTTTGACAAAAAAATCTAAGAAACGTAAGCTCGCTTTGACGCACACAGGATTAGTGCACAAAGCAGATGAAAATAGTATCAAAGAGCAATTACGTTTAAAGTAAGAACTCCAAAAAACTATTAGGTTAAAATTAATAACAACCCAGGAGTTAGGCTTTATATAGTTATGAGTGTTGAGTTCAGAGTTCTGAATTTCCCTCTAAAAGCTAAATAACAAAGTGTCGAGTATCGACCGCCTACTACTAAAAAATTTAAAATTATGCCAAGATCAGTAAATTCTGTTGC
>CAZYRG010000375.1:0-2722 GCA_964650425.1 uncultured Flavobacteriaceae bacterium | reverse complement strand
TGATACGACCATCGAATCCAGCAACATATAATTGATCGTTTAGCACGATACTATCCTGAATAAAATTATCAGTTTCTGTGATTTCTCTTTTTAGTTTTGTACCAACCCCGTACGCCATTATTTTGCCGTCTTCTCCACAGCTGATAATTTCATTACTATAATAGTTAATAGACCGAATAATATCTTTGTGTAAATGTATAGTCTTTGACGTATTGTTTTTTAAAGAAAAATCGATCATGGCACCACTCTTTGTTCCTATAAAAATGCGGTTGTTCGATTTGCAAAGGCTAAAAAGTTCTTCATTGTTTTTGTATAGTATTTTAGTTACTCCAGTGCTCAAATGGGTTAAAACCAATGTACGATCTTCACTACAAGTTATGACGTAATCATCTTCTACTACTAAAACATCCCATATCCAGTTAGTATGTGCTTTAATAGCTTTTAGCTCTACAAGCTCATAGTTAAAAACAAAAATATGACCGCTAGTGCCAACAGCGATGATTTGCTTTTTAACAGCATTGGTTGTCAATGTTATAAGCATTTCATTCAGTGTTATGGACGCCAAAAGGGTACCGGAATAATTCCATTTTTTTAGGGTAAAATCTCTGGAGCAAGAAATAAATTCGCTACTATTCAAACGAGCTATTTTTAAGACCGACTTTGTATGGATTTGAATAACATTAATTAAATTTAATTCATGATTCCATAATTTAATTGCCGCATCTCTTCCGCAGCTAAAAAAAAGAGTGTCATCATATTTTAATAGACTCCAGATATATCCATTGTGATGGCTAAATTCTTTTTTGCTTGTTATATAAATATCTGAACGCAAAATGTACTTATTGCCTTGCGTAATTTTAGCACCTTTGTGCCAAATCTTGTGGTCAAAAATAACGAGTTTTCCTTTTTGAGGGATAATAGTTTTGCAAGGTTTTGTCTCATATTTTGAATTGAAAAACTCTGTGTTTCCTCCAGAAAAACTTTCTTCGCCATTTAGATATAATAAAAAGGTATATTTTGATTCTCGTTTTTCGTCAGGGTAATGGACACCATCTTGATGTACAGAAAATAATTGATCTTTCTGATACCTACAAAATCGTAATCTAGTATTCAATCCCTCAAATTTTTTGATACCATTTATATTGAAATCATTTAATAGCGCATACAATTCTTTGGATAACAAATTATTATCTTCAACAAGACGATCATTATTTCTATAGTAATTTGGATAATGACTAATTGCACTTTTAAATTTTTCTGTTCTGTTTTTTAGTAAAGCAGTAGTTTTTGTTGTTGAAATAAAGTTTTCAATTTCTACAATTGGCAATCCTTTTACATGTTCAATTTTTGTTACCATAATTTTAAGGAATTTAATTCATTCTTCATGTTTTTTCGCGCCATCTTTTCAAAGGATTTATAGTATTTTGGGGTGGAAAAAATGGTTGTTCTTGACAACATTTGCGCTAAAAATCGCTTTCTACCAATTTTGTACAGACAATGAGGTACTTGATAATGTTCTTTGCGTATTTGAGAAGTATATTCTTGATAGTTTAATTCATTTGCTCCCAAAATAGAAAGATCCATATCGAGAAATAACTGTGTGAGAAAATCATCGGATTTATGACTAGCCGTAGCCTTAATGATAGCACAAGTTCTTTGAGCAGTATGTGTATCTACCTGTAATATTGCTAGCCATTTTTTTGCCAATTCCGCACTTTTATGTTCATTATCTTTTCTACCAGGTATATATATAACATCATGAAATAAGGCCACATTGATCAATATATTCTCATCACTTCTGATTAGTGATGCTCGAATAATTTGACGGATGAGTGCTGTAACATGATCAAAATTATGATAATGCCTATTTGATTGCCCATAGTGTTTTATGACCATGGCAGAACATTGCGCTATATCTTCTAAACGAGCATTTGGGAAGGCTCTTTTCCAAATATCAATGTTTGTTGTCTCCATAATTCAAATTTCAGAATAATGAAAAGCAAGAGCATTGATGTATGATAAGGATTTACTTTTTTACTAAAGCCTTACGAATTCGACTAAGAGATTCTGGCGTAATCCCCAGATAGGAAGATATATAATGATGAGGGATTTGGTTGAGTAGGTTGGGGTATAGTTTCAAGAATATTTCATAGCGCTCTGTGGCACTTTGATATTGCAAAGATTCTATACGTGCTATTGCATATAAATAGTTCTTTTCGGCCATTAACCTACCAAAAGTATTCAATTCTAAACTCGTTTTATATAATTCCTTCCAATCCACATAAGGTATAGTAATTAAGGTTCCCGGGACAATACACTCGATAAATTCGACACTCGGTTTTTCGGTTAATAAACTAGCAAAAGAAGCTACCAAAGGATTACGATGTTCGCAATTAAAATAACTCGTAATATCTTTTCCGTCCTGTAACTGATACACTCTGTAGATACCTGATAATACAAATTTTAATGATTTAGAGGTTTGACCTTGCTTGAGAATAAAGTCACCTTTGGCATATGATTCTGTGGTCAATTTTTTGCTAATACTATTGACATCAATCTCTTGCAATTTTACAGTATCGGCTATAAAATCAAATAATTTTTGATGGTGACCTTGATTCATTTCGTAAGTGCTAAAAAGTAAATTTATGAATATAATTTTAAACCCGCTTTATGCATTAGAAAATCTATTACATCTTGAAGCTACTGCAAACCTGCCTGCCGG
>CAZYRG010000374.1:0-2727 GCA_964650425.1 uncultured Flavobacteriaceae bacterium | reverse complement strand
TTTTAAAAACTTCGAACCCAAAATCACCTCCGCGTTTTTGTTGATTGGGTTTCCAATCCGAGTTATTATAATTGAATCGCAAAGCCCCGCCAAGTAGGACTTCTGGTTTTTGAGCTACCTTTTCCTGCGCATTGACAAAAAAAAGTGTTAAAAATACTATGAAAAAGAGTAGTTGGTGTTTCATGCGCTTATACTAGTGTTTTAGAGGTCACATGTGTTCGCTATAAATCATTTTCCACGAGTGCAAACTTTTGATATGCTCGTTCTTCTAATACTAAAATACTAAATATAATTGCAGGTCAACAACTATTTTCTGTCCCTAAGTTTAGAATTAATTTAGCTGTTTGGTGATCTCGTACAACGCTATACCTGTTGCAGTTGCTACATTCATACTACTGTTATTTCCATACATAGGGATGTGTAAACTTTCAGCAACGCGAAGTAAGATTTTTTCTGATACTCCGGTGTTTTCTTCTCCAATAATTAGCGCTATTTTTTGTGCGTTTTTAAATTGATAGAAGGGGAGTGGAACACTTGTATCTGTTATTTCTAAAGCTAAAAGCTGATAGTTAGCTTCAGTAAGTTGGGATAGTAAGGTCTCATGGTTTTCTAGATATTCAAAGGGAACATGCTGATGTGTTGCACGTGCAGTGCGTTCCATACGTTTACTTTTTAGATTAGGCTCAGCACCACAGAAGTAAATTTTTTCTATGCCAAAACTATCCGCCAGTCTAAATATACTGCCGATATTAGCAGGAGATTGGAGCGAATCACAAACGAGTACTAATGGGAATGTTTTTTTCGTAAAAGGACTATTATCGTGATGGGTTTGCATGGACTATGCGAATTTAATTTCTGAAAACATAGTTCACAATATTGGCTCCCATTTGTAATGCTTTTTGGCGTATGGGTTCCGGATCATTATGAATTTCAGGGTTTTCCCAACCATTACCCAAGTCACTTTCGTAACTAAATAAAAGAAGCAAACGACCTTCGTGCGTTATTCCCAATGCTTGTGGACGTTTTCCATCATGCTCATGGATTTTGGGCAATCCTTTCGGAAAATTATATACAGAAGAAAAAATAGGATGACTAGCCGGTAGTTCTACTAACTTTTTGTCCGGAAATACCTTGACTAATTCTTTTTGCAAATAAGGCTCCATACCATAATTATCATCAATATGTAAAAAACCACCACTCATGAGATAATCCCTTAGGTTTTCGGCATCATCCTCACTAAAAAACACATTCCCATGTCCAGTCATATAAACCATTGGGTACTGAAAAAGGTCAGTGCTTTCTGGTGTTACGGTTTGCGGTTCAGGATTAATTCTAGTCTTTATGTTTTTGTTGCAAAAGCTAATCAGATTTGGGAGTGCCGTAGGGTTGCTATACCAATCCCCACCTCCTTGATATTGTAATACTGCTATATCTTGGCCATTGACAGCAATTTGTGTCAAAAACAATAGTAGTACAAGGGTTTTTGTAAGTTTTTTCATCTAACAACGTCTAATTCATGGATAAAGATAACAAATATGCATTTCTTAAAATTATTTTCCACCCTCCTTATTTTTTCCATATTTATGCAGGTAAAAGCGCAATACACTTATAAGCCTGTAGTGGTGCTAGAACTATTTACTTCGCAAGGTTGTAGTAGCTGTCCCATTGCAGACGAACTTCTGGAGGAATTAAAAGAAACCTATGCCCAAGAAGATGTTTTTGTATTATCCTATCATGTAGACTACTGGAATCGTTTGGGATGGAAAGACCCCTTTAGTCAAAAAGCTTTTTCGGACTATCAAAGCAGATATGCTACTGCTTTTCGCTCTCGGAATATATATACGCCTCAATTAGTGGTGAATGGCACTACAGAATTTGTAGGAGGTAACAAATTAAGAGCTTTGGAAACCATAAAGAAATATCAGACAGGAAATGCGGCCAATACTGTTGATTTACAGGTGATTTCAAAAAAAGACAATGAAATTGAAGTTAACTTTAAGGTTGCTGGTATGGATTTTAAAAATCTAACCTTAGCAGTTGTGGTTGCAGAGCGTACTACCAATATACCAAGAGGAGAGAATCGAAATAGGACACTCAAAAATGCTAATATTGTAGCAGTTCGTAATGTAATTCAAACACCAAAAGGGACCGCTAAATTAAGCTTACCAGATTGGATTACTGACAAAGACACACTTTCTGTTGTCGCTTATACACAAGATGCACAATTAGAAATTACAGGAGCAAGTCGTTTGAGTATTTAGTTGATTAGAATTGTATGTAATCTTCAATTATGATTCAAGTTAGTTTCTTTTTTCATTAAAAACTACCGAGGAATTTTTCCAGCTCCTTTACAAATATCACATTTCTCTTTTTCACCTCGCATAGCGATCCAAAAGCCTTTGCCATCACATTTTTGACAAGATATGAAAGGAGAATTAGGGATCAATTTTTTTATAAAATAATAAACGATTCCTACTAGGAATAAAATGATTAAAATTCTAGGCATACTAAAACTAGATTTACGAAAAATATTCCATGTTCATTGTATTAGTGTTATTAATGGCTAAAATGTTACAATGGTGATTTGTTTAAAAATTTTTAAGCCAAATTAATACCCCACCGCCACATCATCCCCTCGATGATCCGCACCACCTTCTAGCGTGCCATCTGGTTGTATCAAAATAGCATTCACCTTACCCGAAATTACCGCCGCTTTTTGACTGATTT
>CAZYRG010000373.1:1352-2752 GCA_964650425.1 uncultured Flavobacteriaceae bacterium | reverse complement strand
ATTTGCAATAGATCACAGATGTAATAGATTTTCCAATGCATAAAGCGGGTTAAAAAGCGCTAAAACTCCTTAACTAAACGACATTGACGTAATTATATATAAAAATACACTTTAAGAGAACTTTAATTGTTGCTATAAAACTTCTATAACAATTATGAGTACTTTTATTCATGATCATCTAGAAACTTTATCATCATGAAAAAAGCGCTTATTTTAGTATTGGGGTTATGCGTATTCGCTTGCGCTAAAAAACAGCAAGACCACCAAACTATCGCAACTGCACTAAAAGAAACCTCAGAAAAAACTCCGATTGCAGCACCTACTTTTGGAATTGTCATTCACGGTGGAGCGGGAACGATTCTCAAGAAAAACATGACGCCCGAAAAAGAAGCGGCGTACAAAGCAAAGCTTGAAGAGGCCATTAAAATAGGCCATACGATTCTAAAAAATGGAGGAACTAGTCTGGACGCGGTGCAAAAAACCATCAATGTTTTAGAAGATTCGCCATTATTTAATGCTGGCAAGGGGGCCGTTTTTACCAGCGAAGAAACCAATGAACTAGATGCTTCTATTATGGATGGGAGTGATTTGGATGCAGGTGCCGTCTCGGGAGTCACTACGGTAAAAAATCCGATCGATCTAGCCAGAGCAGTGATGACCAAATCACCCCATGTGATGCTGTCGGGCAAAGGGGCAGAACAGTTTGCCAAAGAGCAAGCGTTAGATATCGTTGATCCCTCCTATTTCTACACAGAAAATAGAATGAAATCGCTACAGCATGTCAAACAAAAGGAGCAAGCCAAAAATGCTTCGAACAAAACCGCCTTTTATGATCCTATCATCAAAGACGCAAAATTTGGAACCGTGGGATGTGCTGCGTTGGACAAGAATGGCAATCTCGCTGCAGGTACTTCCACTGGAGGGATGACTAACAAAAAATGGAACAGAATCGGAGATGCGCCCATTATTGGCGCGGGAACCTATGCCAATAATGCGACCTGCGCGGTATCTAGCACCGGTTGGGGAGAATATTTTATTCGCGCTGTGGTCGCGCATGATATTTCTGCTCTAATGGAATATAAAGAACTTTCATTACAAGAAGCTGCCAGAATTGTGATCCAAGAAAAAGTTCCAAAATTAGGTGGCAATGGTGGTATTATCGCCATCGATCATAAAGGGAATGTAGCGATGGAGTTTAATACCGCCGGAATGTATCGCGCTACCATGAATGCCGATGGGGAATTGGTGGTTGGGATTTATGGGGAAGAATAGTGACTTATACTAATCTAAATGTCACCCCGAGCGCCAGTCGAGGGGTTGATTGAAGTAGCGAAGTTAGTGCTTTGATCGGATCTCGACTGGCGCTCGATCTGACATCTAGAAATCTTAACTAAACAACA
>CAZYRG010000373.1:0-1252 GCA_964650425.1 uncultured Flavobacteriaceae bacterium | reverse complement strand
TAAATTTCGTGCACCTCTAATGCCACATTTTTGATAGGCGTTATAAGCTTGAGCCGCTCTTTCCTCAATTTGCGCTCCCGTCTCTTCAGCCATCCATCCGTCTATTGCTGCTTTTAATGTATATGCTTCTGGAGCCATTAAATGTGTGGTCCATAAAAGAGGATTTGCTTGAGCTTTTCTAATTTCTGGCGAAAAGTAATCCCTACTATAGCATGCCAGAATAATTACATCTTTCTTTTTTCTTTCGACTTTTTGATAGGTCTCATTAACGGTAAAATCCATCAACCCATCATGTCCCACATACGCCATCAGATCTGCCCCGCCTCCAAAACATAATTCTTTAGTTTCATATTGAATTTTTACTTCATTTTGCTGATTAGAGGCTTTCAAAAAGGCTGTAGTACACTCTTGAATTCGCTCTCCATCGTAAGCATCCGCAAGAATGAAAACATCTTGAGTCATATGCCTAAATAGTATACGCTCCAAAATATAAGGGTTTGATGATTCTATCGAATTCACTAACTGCCAATCTTTGGTTTTTAGTTGTAAAAACGATTTTACCCCATAAGTCGCTCCCCAATATAAATTCGACCGCGTGTCTTTTCCATTTCCCAGTTTTGGGGACACAGGTACAATCCCTTGAAACTCATTATCACATAGGGCTACATACACATGAATGGTACGGTCTTGTGAGTAAGCTTTAGCCATCATCAACATCATTACGATCAAGAATGTTCTTTTCATTTCACTTTTATGCTTTTTCTTCAGCCAATACCAATTTCTTAATCAGCGTTATCTGACCCAAATGATAATAGCTATGCTCTATCATTGCCTCAATATTTCTTTGGTAGGTCCCATATTTTTCATCCACAAAAACGGCTTCCAATTGTTCGTCCGACATTTTTGAAACATGATCAGAAAATTTTTCGGCATTATTTTTTAGAGTTGCTACTCGTTGCTCCCAATCATTTTGCGAAGTAATAGTCGGCGCATCAAAACTAAAACGATCACTAATGGTTAACGTTCCGTCCTCAAAGACTTGTAACACTCCTGCAACATAATAATTGACATGAAAGGTCAAGGCAGCGATCGTGTTCAAATCCCCTATTTTGGTCATAGCCTGTTGCCATGTCAAATCCGACAACTGATCCATATAATTGGTGTTGGCAATCCATAATCCATCCAGGATCACGTCACAAAATCGCTTACTTATCTGAGTGGCTTCCATGCTACCATTTTTTTGATCCTTAAA
>CAZYRG010000372.1:0-2766 GCA_964650425.1 uncultured Flavobacteriaceae bacterium | reverse complement strand
CTTCCTGAAAAACCTACAATAGCAACAAACTCTCCTTCTTCAATACTTAGGTTAATGTTTTTCAACACTTCTACCCTTTCTGCTCCTACACCATACGACTTAGAAACATTTTTTAATTCTATATATGCCATGGTCTTCGGTTTTATTCTTCTGTAAAGGTTACAAACTTCTGGATTGTCAACATCATACGATCTAATAAGAATCCAATGATTCCGATCACAAACATTGCGACAATAATTTTGGAATTCGATTCACTAGAACCGTTTTGGAATTCTTCCCAAACAAAAGATCCTAAACCTGGACTTTGTGCCAACAATTCGATCGCGATTAATACCATCCAAGCAACGGATAACGTAATTCGCAATCCTGTAAAAATTAATGGAAATGAAGACGGCAATATAATTTTGAATACTTTTTGAGCCACACTAAGATTCAACACCTTAGCAACATTGATATAATCCTTATCAACACTTGAAACACCCATAGTAGTATTTACCAAGGTAGCCCACATAGAACAGAGTCCCACACTGATAAACGAAATCGTAAAAGCGCTATCGCCATCAGATCCTTTACTCATCGTCACAACAATCATCGTTACCAATAATAACCAAACTACTGGAGATACTGGTTTGAAAATTTGTATTAGCCAATTGACCGAAGATTTTAGCGTATCACTTAGTCCCAACATTATTCCTATTGGTACTGCGATAAATAATGCCAGTAGAAAACCTGCAAATACCGTCTTGAGACTTGTCCATATTTGATCTACAAAAGAAGGACGTCCGGTATATTTGATTGGCGTTAACCCTTGTTCTATTCTAGTAGCGTTAGTAGCCGCTACTTTGTCTTTAAAAGCCACTTTTTTATCACTAATAATAGCATGATCCGCCAATAATGATTTATATGCCGACCAAACTTGTCCTGGAGTTGGCAAGGTTGAAATCTTACACGTCTTTCCGTTAGACTCTATACATGCGCGCTCGACTGCCGCAGCTTCTTCTCCTCTTTCGGTAAGCGCTTTTTCGATACGTGCATCCTTTTCTATATTATACAATGCCATTGCACCTGAATGCCATAGTAGCATAAATGCAACAATTGAAAGTATGGGTAAGAATATTTTTTTTACTAAACTAATTGCATTTTTCTTAACCTCCTCGCCACTTGCGAGACGAATAACTGGTTCAAAAAAACTCAGGCCTACAAAATTGAGTAGGTGGATTGATTTATCTTTCATAACTGTACTTTTTTTTAGGGATAATTGTTTTAACTTACTTTACTTACTTAAAAATTATAAAGGGGGAATGTGATCTTTCTAGCTTCTTTTTTTAGAAAGGGATAAAGAGCTAATTACACTCTCTATCCCTAAAAAGTGCAAGCAAGTAAAACTCAACACTTCCCTAAAGTATCTTTAAGACTACTTTTCTTTATTTCCAATTTTGAAACTATTGATATATCCTATTGGATCTTTTCCATCATACTTATTACCATCAATAAAATCCGTAGTTGCTGGCTTGTATCCATCAGTAGTTGGTAATTCACTAGCTTCTAACTGTCCTTCTTCTACTAATAACTTAGCAGCTTTGGTCCAGATATCTGGGCGATAGATTTCTTTAATTTTGCTGTGATACCAATCTGCAGGCTTGCTGTCAGGAATTTGTCCCCAACGACGCATTTGTGTCAAAAACCAGATACCATCAGAATAGAAAGGATAGGTAGCGTCATAGCGATAGAATACATTAAAGTCTGGCATTTCTCTTTTGTCTCCTTTTTCGAATTCAAAAGTACCCGTCATAGAGTTTGCCAATACTACCTCATCCGCTCCAACATAGGCTGGGCTAGACAATATTTTTACTGCTTCTGGACGGTTTCCTGGTGTATCTAACCATTTACCAGCTCTGATCAATGCTTTAGTTACAGCAATAGCGGTATTAGGATTCTCTTCTACAAACTTTTTAGTCATTACAAATACCTTCTCCGGGTTATTTTTCCAGATATCATAGTTTGTTACAACAGGAACACCAATGCCTTTAAAAACAGCTTGCTGATTCCATGGCTCTCCTACACAGTACCCATAAATAGTACCTGCCTCAAGCGTTGCTGGCATTTGTGGTGGTGGTGTAACAGATAATAACACATCTGCATCTACTTGACCTTGGATATTATCTTTAGTATACAAACCTGGGTTGATTCCAGCTGCAGCTAACCAATAACGAATCTCATAGTTATGCGTAGAAACTGGAAATACCATTCCCATTTTAAACGCTTTTCCATTATTTTTATAATCATTGATTACAGGCTTCAAAGCATCTGCCGTAATAGGATGTACAGGCTTGCCATCAGGACCTTTTTTAACATTAGGCTTCATTTTAGACCAAACATCATTGGATACTGTGATACCATTTCCATTTAAATCCATAGAAAAAGGTGTCACCAATTCTGCTTGACGTCCAAAACCTGCTCCTGCAGCTACCGGCTGTCCTGCTAGCATGTGCGATCCATCTAATTGACCATCAATTACACGATCCAAAATATTTTTCCAATTAGACTGCGCTTCTACAGAAACGAATAGCCCCTCATCTTCAAAAAAACCTTTTTCCTTAGCGATTGCTAAAGGAGCCATATCTGTCAACTTAATAAAACCAAAAGTTAATTGCGGTTTTTCAATCGCTAATTGCTTTGTTTTACTTGTTGGAGTCTCTTCTGGCACAGCTCCTTCTGTAGTTTGCTTTTTCTTTTCACCTCCACAAGACATCATAACGAACATTG
>CAZYRG010000371.1:0-2771 GCA_964650425.1 uncultured Flavobacteriaceae bacterium | reverse complement strand
GGGTTAAATAGTTAAGGCGGTAAAAAATAGCAAATCAAAGATTTTTTAAGAGTAGTTTTTGGAGGTAAATTCTTTCAATATTTTATTGATGAAATCATAGTTAATGTGTGTTAATATTCTAATAAAATTCAGTGTTTGGTCGATTTCTTTGCGAATAATTCAGTTATCTTAGCACTGGAATTAACTATTCATTAAAACTAACTCAAAATGAAAACACGCACATTTTTTATTGCGTTGTCGTGCCTTTTTGGTATGACAATAGCTATGACTGCACAAGAAAGAAATTGTGGAGTTATGCAAAATTTAGCCTTTAGACAAAAAGCAAATCCAGGTTTAGCCGCAAAAATGGCAGCCATAGAAGAAGCTACAGCGCAGAAAATTGCACTAGGCTCTAAAGCGATTAATGGTGATATTATTACCATACCGGTTGTAGTACACATATTGTACAATACGAACCAACAAAACATTAGTGATGCACAAATTCTCTCACAAATAGCAGTGCTAAATGAAGACTTCAGACTACTAAATGGAGATCGTACGAGCGCATGGTCGGATAGAGAGGCGGACGTACAAATAGAGTTTTGTATGGCTACGGAAGATCCTAATGGTAATGCTACAAATGGTATTACAAGAAAACAAACGACCAGATCCAGTTGGGGGACCAATGATGCCATCAAATTTAATTCAAATGGCGGTCAAAACGCATGGGACAGTTCACAATATTTAAATATGTGGGTTGGTGAAATTGGAGGAGGAATTCTGGGTTATGCACAATTCCCTGGAGGTTCAGCTAGTACTGATGGTGTGGTAATGAGTCCACAATATTTTGGTAGTGCTGCAAAAGGAAATGGCTTCTTTTTGGCTAATAGATTTGATCTAGGAAGAACTACAACTCATGAAGTAGGTCACTTCTTAAACCTTCGTCATATATGGGGAGATGGTAATTGTAATAGAGATGATCTTGTTAATGATACACCGCTAGCAGGAGGTTCTAACAATGGATGTCCATCTACAAATACAAATTCTTGTAATTCTGGAGGAAATGATGAAAGAGATATGTACGAGAATTACATGGATTATACTGATGATCGTTGTATGAATCTGTTTACGCAAGGACAAAAAGATAGAATGCGCGCCATATTACTAGGAAATGGTGTAAGGTCTAGACTAGCACAATCAACAAAATGTAGTGGAGGTGGTAATCCAACACCGACCCCAACACCTTCAGATTGTGCAAATTCGATTTCTAGTTTCCCATACAGTGAAAGTTTTGAAGGATCTGTAGGAGATTGGGCACAAGCTTCTGGTGATGATTTAAATTTCACAGTCAATTCTGGAGGAACACCATCAAATAGTACAGGACCAAATGGGGCAATAGATGGAAACTCTTACATTTATGTAGAAGCATCAGGTGATGGAACCGGTTTTCCAAATAAAACGGCAATACTTAATTCTCCATGTTTAGATTTTGGAAACGTATCTAATCCTAATCTTTCTTTTGATTATCATATGCTCGGTAGTGCGATCAATAGCTTAACAGTAGAAGCACGAGTAGATAATGAAGGCAATTGGACTGCGGTATTTAGAGAAACTGGAGCACAAGGAAGTGATTGGAATGCTGCAGATGTTGATCTTTCTGCTTATGCAGGTGAAGAAAGTACGCAACTTC
Source organism: uncultured Flavobacteriaceae bacterium (assembly GCA_964650425.1). GTDB lineage: Bacteria > Bacteroidota > Bacteroidia > Flavobacteriales > Flavobacteriaceae > Aquimarina. The sequence continues at coordinate 1,102 of CAZYRG010000371.1, read as the reverse complement.
GATTTATCGTAGTGACTGGAAGTGGGAATGAAGGTTGGCAAAGTGATATTGCAATCGATAACCTGACAATTGAAAACGCTAATGGTAATCCAAACCCAGGCCCAGATCCAGATCCAGATGGATGTGATTCACTTGACTTTGATGACTTCACTGTTAGCCCATTCTCTGATCAAGATAGTGTTGGTACGTTCTCGGTTGTAAATGGAGGAGCAGGACTGAGTTTAGAAAACAATACGTGGAAATTCATTGCACTAAATTATACGGTAACTGCTAATACTGTAATAGAATTTGACTTTAGTAGTACTAGTCAAGGCGAAATACATGGGATCGGTTTTGAGAGTGATAATGAATTGTCAGACAACCTTTATTTTAAAGTACATGGTACGCAGAATTACGGGGTAACCAATTTTGATGACTATGCAGGTGGAACTAAGAATTATGTGATTCCAGTTGGAAGCTTTTATACAGGCAATGCGGATCGATTAGTATTTATTAATGATAATGATGCGGGATCCGGTAACAATTCTATCTTCACTAATGTCAAAATTTATGAAGGTTCATGTGGAAACGCATCTGCAATAACAGTTTCGGGAGAGCGAGTAACACCAGTTTTGGGTGATACAGTTGAAGGAGCACCTTCAGATACCGCTATCTCGGTCTTGCCAAATTATACATCGGATCGTTTTGCGATCAATATAAATGGGGATTCTTCAAATCCAATGTATGCGACTATATATTCGATTTTGGGAAGAAAAATTGTAGAGGTTAAGTTAGAGAATGGAGCAAATCAATTTTCAGCACAAAACCTTTCTATGGAATCAGGAATGTATCTTATTAGTATTTCTGGAGGATTAGAAAACGCAATCATTAAAAGGCTTATGGTTAAATAAGATAACCTTTCCTTATAATTACAAAAAAAAAAGACTGTCTGAAAAGGCAGTCTTTTTTTATTCTAAATACCACTAATTCTTAGGGTTTATAATTATTAGATTTGCGTTTTTTAAGATGTGTTGTGCAGGATTTGAAGTAGTTTCAAGCTGTAATAGATTCCATCTAACTGTTTTTTAATATAACGTGAGTTTGATCTAATGGCTGATTTAAA
>CAZYRG010000370.1:0-2771 GCA_964650425.1 uncultured Flavobacteriaceae bacterium | reverse complement strand
GCTTCAGGTTCCTTTACAGGAACACTTGTGCCAGGCATTCAGCAGATTAATGATATTAAAATAAAAAACAATAATGGTGTTTCAGAAGTGTATGTAGCAGCCGGTGATGCTTTTTATGGGTCTGCTAATGTAGCTACATTTTTAGGAGGAACAGAATTAGGCATATTTAAATCAGTAGATGAAGGTCAAACATGGACAGAATTAAATATACCACTAACCGCTAATGGAAATAGTCATGAACCTAATGACATTGAAATTGGAGCTGACGGTAAAATATGGATGTCAACGATAGATAGTTCAATTTTTGGAGATGGAGGAGGTGAGATATTTTCTTCGACAGATGGAGAAAATTTTACCAATGTATACACAGTTACTAATGCTGATAGAACACAGATTGCTGTTTCTTCTCAAAATGCAGGAACTATTTATGTTTTAGCAGAAATCCCTGGAGGAGTTGCTATGGAAGGTACAACAGATGGTTTTATATCAGATATTTTTGATTTAGAGCTTCCGAATGATGCTGATGAAGGTATAGATGCTGATGATTTTACCAGAGGTCAAGCTTTTTACGATTTACTTTTAGAAGTATCTCCTACTAATGATCAAGTATTGTATGCGGGAGGAATTGATTTATTTAAATCCACTAATGGTGCCGAATTAGGGGATTCGTCATCATGGGCGCAAATATCTAAATGGTCAAATAACCCTGGATTAAACACATTAAACGTACCATTAGTTCATGCAGATCAACACGCGATGACTTTTATGCCTGGTAATTCTTCGGTTGCTATATTTGGTAATGATGGTGGTGTCTATTATTCGACTTCAGCAGGGATAAATATTAGCCAAAGAAACAATGGTTTTATAACATCTCAATTTTATACCGTAGGTGTAGCACCTACAGATGCTTTTGCTGGTGACACAGACCACTTTTTAGGTGGTCTTCAAGATAATGGAACACAGCTTTTTAATAGCGTAACCCAAGGCATTAATAGCTCTACAACAGCTTTTGGTGGTGATGGTGCTTATAGTTTTTTTGATCAAGATGGAGAAGACCAATATTTTATAACAAATTTTGTTTTCAATAGAAGAGTCAACTTATTTGATTTAGGTACTGGCGATAATGTCGAAATTAATAATGAGGATGTAAGTAATGGGTCTTTTATTAATCCTCAGGCTTTAGACTCTAATTTAGACATCCTATATTCCAACTATTCCTCAGGTGGAAATTCTATTATAAGACGTTACTCAGGTATAAAATCGTCTACAACGTTAGAGAAAACGAATTTGACTGATGCAGAACTTTTGAGTCGTCCCACCGCTTTAAATGTTTCATCATTTACAACAACATCTACAACACTATTGGTTGGTACCGTTTTAGGAGATATTCTAAAAGTAGAAAATGCAGATACAAATCCAACCTGGACAAACATAGAAAATGATAATGTTATCGTCGGAAGTATTTCGGATGTTGAATTTGGAGCCAATGAAAATGAAGTGTTTGCTACAGTACACAATTATGGTGTAAATAACATTTGGTACACTTCTGATGGAGGAATTACATGGATAGCAAAGGACGGTGATTTACCCGATTTACCTGTTAAAGCAATACTTCAGAATCCTTTAAATCCAGAAGAGGTAATAATAGGGACAGAGCTAGGTATTTGGGGTACGAGTAATTTTTCTGATGCAAATCCCAATTGGATATCAGCGCAAGCAGGCATGTCTAATGTTAGAATCACAGATATAGATTTACGAGATGATAATGCAATTTACGTTTCTACCTACGGAAGAGGTGTTTTTTCAGGTCAGTTTGTACTAGACCCTAATGGCGATAATGATGGTGATGGAGTGCTTAATGGAGATGATAATTGTGTTAATACAGCCAATGCTGATCAAGCAGACATTGATGGAAATGGCATTGGAGATGTTTGTCAAGACACAGATAATGATGGTATTCTAGACATTAATGACAACTGTCCAGAAATAGCCAACCCAAATCAAGAAGATTCTGATGGTGATGGTATTGGCGATTTATGTCAAGATACAGATGGTGATGGAGTTATTGATGCAGATGATAATTGTCCTGATATTGCAAATGCTGACCAGGCAGATGGGAATGGAAATGGTATTGGAAATGTATGTGACACAAGCTTTGAAAACCCTAATAATATTACTTTAGAAATCACTTCTGAACGTTGTGAAGGACAAGATAATGGTGAAGCTATAATTAGAGTTCAACAGACCTTTGTTGATTATACAATAACGGTAATAGGCACAGGGATTAATTTAACTCAAAACATTAACGGGTCTCAAAATACTTCAATATTCTCTGACTTAGCAGTTGGTTCTTATACGATTTGTGTGAGTGTAAACGAAAGAGATTTTGAGCAATGTTTCGAAATAAATATAGATTCAGCCCCAGCACTTAGTGGAGTGTTTAGCTTGGTTAATAACGAAGAAATAGATATAGAAACAACATCAGTTGCTATTGATAGTGGTACAGCACCATTTACAGTAAGCTTTAATAATGAAGTTATAATGATTACGAGCGAAACATCTTTTAATGTAGACACTTTAGGAGGAGGAGTATTAGAAGTGACGTCTTCGGTTGCATGTGAGGGTATACTTAGTAAAGTTATTGAAGATTTTTCACCTTTAGAATTAACATATGGGCCTAATCCTGTAATTAATGATTTAAGAATTAATATACCAAACGCTCCTGAAAATGGTGTTGAAATCCAAGTCTATGATGTGCATGGTAGATTAGC
>CAZYRG010000369.1:0-2774 GCA_964650425.1 uncultured Flavobacteriaceae bacterium | reverse complement strand
TTATTACGCTGCTATTTGTTCAAAGGCGATATAATTAACTAAAACACCTTTTTTATTATACACAGGCATTCCTTTGATCTTACAATTATAAACCGAATCATCTTTCCTATAATTCAACAACACTTCTTCAAAAGGCAATTCATCCATTACTGCTTTTCGTATTTTTCTGGATATAATTGGACAGGTATCTTCACCTTGAAACATTTTTGGAGATTTCCCCACAACCTCATCAGGAGTATATCCGTTCATTTGTTGAATATTGTGTGTCGCGTAGACAATTTCTAATTTGGGGGATGTCACTACGATTACAGATTTTTCTACTGTCAATTCTTTTAAGAAATCGGCATTTAAATTCCAGTTTTTTCCAAGCTCTTTAAGCGCCATCAGATCATCTTTAAAACTGATCATATTGCTATAATTTTCCATATGGAAATTCCATGAGAGTAAAGGCATCATCTTTTGTGTCGCTCCCTTGCTGTAAAATTTTGCAGCAGCTTCGTCATAAATCTTTAATTCTCTCATAAATTGCTTTTTAACAAAATTATTAAAAACCTATGTACACATCAATTGAACAAGCGTTAAATTTTGACCGCATCTTCCTGATACTGTTATAGCAAAACCCCTTAAAACAGCCAAAAACAACAAAAAGTCTCAACAAAGTGTTTTTTGATAGGTCGTAAAAAGTTTGACCGGCTTAAGTAAATAGCTCCATACTTCTATTTATCTTTGCCACCATGGAAGACACTAAATCATCAGGTGAAACGCAACTTTTTGGCATCAGATCAGTTTTGGAAGCTATTAACGCCGGGAAAGTCATCGACAAAGTATTTATGCAAAAAGGCTTACAAGGTAGTCTAAGTCAAGAATTGCAAAAAACACTCAAAGAACATCGAATTAATACTGCCGAGGTTCCCGTTGAGAAACTCAACCGACTTACGCGAAAAAATCATCAAGGCGTTGTAGCTTTTACTTCTCCTGTAGCATTTCATGATTTGGAAGAACTTGTCATTGCAACCGTAGAATCTGGTCAAGCGCCACTATTTTTGCTACTAGATCAATTATCTGATGTTCGCAATTTTGGTGCGATTATACGTACGGCAGCTTGTACGGGTGTTCATGGAATTATAATCCAGAAAAAAGGTGGTGCTCCTGTGAGCGCCGATACCGTCAAAACTTCTGCTGGAGCGATTTTTTCTATTCCTATTTGCAAAGTAGATCATATTAAAGATGCTGTGTACTATATGCAAGCTTCAGGGGTGCAAGTTGTTGCAGCTACTGAGAAAACAGATGATTTATTATACCAAACCGATTTTAAAAAACCCACAGCGATTATTATGGGTAGTGAAGGAAAAGGGGTTTCTCCTGCTTTATTAAAATTGGTAGACGGAAAAGCTAAACTCCCTATGACAGGTTCCATCAGCTCCTTGAATGTTTCCGTGGCTTGTGGTGCAATTTTGTATGAAGCGGTGCGGCAACGGCTTTGTTAGTTATGAGTTTTGAGTTCAGAGTTGTGGGTTTGGGTTATGGGTTTCTGACTTTGTAACTTGATATGTTCCCTTTGACAGGCTCAGGAGGACATTGGGTTTCATTACTGGCAGTCTTAAAAATTTCCGATTTCTAATTTCGTTTTTCTACTTTCTAATCAACCCCATCCGAATCTTTTCGATCCAAAGGCTTGAAATTATAGATCACTTGTATCCCATTTTCTGATTCTTCAATTTCTATTTCGGGCTCTGGAGGTGGTTTCGGAGCGAAATTCCCATTTTCGTCAAATTGTTGCATGAACTCATCTTCTTCTTCATTATATGCCGGGTGTTCCCATCGATATTTTGGTGGCTTGGCAATCCCATGTCGTAGTAATGCTGCTAAGCCAAAACCTGCTACCAAGCCTGACAAATGTCCCTCCCAGGAGATTTTGGGATCGATAGGCGCTACATACCACACCATACTCCCATAAATAAACACCACCACAAAAGATAAGGCGATGAGACGGTAATGTTTGGCTAAAATTCCTTTGAGAAACAAAAACCCAAACAACATATAGATCATGCCACTGGCACCGATATGGTAGGACGACCTTCCTAAGAACCAGGTACCAAAACCTGTGATCAGCAGTCCTAAGAGTAGTACTTTCCAAGCAATTCGATGATAGAAATAAAACAAGGCAGCTGATAAGATCAATAAAGGCAAAGTATTATGCCACAAATGCTCGATATCGCCATGAATAAAAGGAGAAAAAAGAATCCCACGAAGCCCCCTAAAGGTTTGGGGATAGACGCCAAAATTATTAAAGTCATAACCGAACCGGAGCTCGAACCAAAAGACGACCCAAATAGCTAGCACAAACAGCAAAGGCCATACGATCATCGTTAGATTAAACTCAAAGGGACTATGTTTCTGACGTTCCATGCTCTGTTTTAGTCAAAAAAAGTTCCAAAACTTACAGAGTGGTAATATTGTCAGGGTTTTTTGAAAAGGGTTTTAGGGTTTTGGGTTTCTGGTTTGAAATTGTGGGTTGACGGACAAAATAGAACAACTACTTTCAGCCCTTTATTCATTCCAAATTATTGACAAAAAACGGCATCACTTTTCCTTTCTTTCACCAACTGATCCATCTTATAAAATTGATTAGACAAGGCTATTTTGGTATGATCCAGTTCCATGCAGAACCGTTCGAATACAGCTGCTCCAGAAGCAACCTATCATGTGAGTCACTTTGCGGCTTGATAACTACATTCTACAATCGGCTTTAAGATGCGATCTAATTCTTGTAG
>CAZYRG010000368.1:0-2785 GCA_964650425.1 uncultured Flavobacteriaceae bacterium | reverse complement strand
CTCCATAATGCCGAAAAGCAAAAACGATGGGGATGGGAGTATCTACAAGCACGATTATTCAAAGTTTCGATAGATGGATTGAAGTTAGAACAATATCAAAGCGTAGGTTCAGGCTTTATTAATGAGTTAAAGAATATTTTAATCACGGTATTAGCCGCCAAACTCGTCATTGAGGGATCGATTACCTTGGGGATGATGTTGGCGATTACATATATAGTAGGTCAACTCAATGGTCCTATTTCACAATTAGTGAATTTTGTTAGAGAATGGCAGGATGCCCAAATCTCATTAGATCGTTTGGCAGAAATTCACAATAAAGAAGACGAGGAACAATCGGATACGGAAAAAATACATGAGATTCCTGCGGCTGGAGATTTACAATTACAGAACGTGTCTTTTCGTTACATTGGTACCGAAAATCCAGTGCTAAAAAACCTGGATTTACAAATCCCAGCGAATAAAATTACCGCCATTGTAGGAACTAGTGGGAGTGGAAAAACGACCTTAATGAAGTTGCTACTCAAGTTTTATGAACCCAATGAAGGAAGTATTCAGTTAGGAAAGCATCAGCTCAAAAATATCTCTCAAAGATCTTGGCGTTCCAAGTCGGGAGTTGTAATGCAAGAAGGCTTTATTTTTAGTGATACTATTGCGCACAATATTGCTGTTGGTGAGGACGATATTGACAAACAAAAACTTGCACATGCTGTACATGTTGCAAATATTGGAGATTTTATCGATACCTTGCCTTTGGCCTATAACACCAAAATAGGGCAAGAAGGAATGGGGCTCAGCACAGGTCAAAAGCAACGGCTACTAATTGCTAGAGCAGTGTATAAAAATCCAGATTTCCTCTTCTTTGATGAAGCTACAAGTGCATTGGATGCCAATAATGAGAAAGTGATTATGGAGCGTCTCAATACCTTTTTTGAAGATAAAACGGTATTGGTGATTGCACACCGTTTGAGTACTGTGAAAAATGCGCATCAAATTGTGGTTTTGGATCAAGGGAGTATTGTGGAGACAGGAACACATAAAGCCTTAGTAAAACAAAAAGGAGCCTATTATCATTTGGTCAAGAATCAATTGGAGTTGGGGAGTTGATGTCAGTTCAGGGTTATGAGTTCGGAGTTATGAGTTTTTAGCACTTAGAAAGATATATGATAGTTATGAAAACGGATGTCAGCCTGAGCTTGTCGAAGGGCGCATGAACTAAGTACTAGGTTTAGTATTTATAACATCGTGCTCCGACTAGTGCTGCTAACGCGTCACTGCTCAGCATGACATTGGAGGTGATAAAAAATACAGCTATGAAAACGCATGTCACCCTGAGCCTGTCGAAGGGGGTTTGAATTAATTAATAAAGATCGTTATGAAATACTATTTTGCTTACATACTCGAATGCAATGATGGTTCATTTTATACTGGAATGACAAATAATTTGGATCGTAGATTGGAAGAGCATCAAGACGGGAAGAAAGTAACTAGTTATACATATAACAAAAGACCAGTTCAACTAAAATGGTATGAAATATTTACAAATCCAACAGAAGCCATTAAGGTTGAAAAGCAAATTAAGGGTTGGAGTAGAAGGAAAAAGATTGCTTTAATTGAAGAGAATTGGGAAAAACTAGTCGAATATTCTCGAAATTACACACAGTATGGGTCTTCGACAAGCTCAGACTGACATTTAGTTATGTCACTGACTTCTCAGACGAATACTAATTATGTATAATATAGCGATAATTGCTATAGATCGTTATGAAAACGCATGTCACCCTGAGCCTGTCGAAGGGAGCCTGTGTCAAAGGAATTTGAATAATATAAAATGGAAGAAAAACAAGAAATAAATACTCTAGACGACTTGGAGCTTCGTAGTGAGGAAGTGCGGGACATCCTTACACGCGTGCCTTCGTGGATGATCCGGAGGGGAAGTCTATTGTTTTTGTTATTGATTCTGGGTGTGTTGTTTATGTCTTGGTTGATCAAGTATCCAGATATTATTACTTCAGAAGCGAATATTACAACGCAAATCCCTCCGCAAAAAGAGTATGCCAAGACTAGTGGTGCGATTACTGCCATGTTGGTAAAAGATGGAGATACCGTTCAGCCTGGAACTCCCTTGGCGATTATCGAAAACACAGCCAATTATGAAGATGTGTTAGTATTACAGGCTGTGTTAGATACATTACAGGTTAACAAAAGTGAATTTGAGTTTCCATTTGATGCATTACCGATTTTGTTTTTGGGCGCTATGGAAGCTCCCTATGCAGAGTTAGAAAATGCCTATGCACAGTATGAATTGAATAAAGAATTACATCCCTTTGAGTATCAAAAAAGGAACGATTCATTAATAGCTTCCGAAACAAAAACGCGTTTAGAAGGGTTGCAGTCGCAGCAAAAAATTAGCCGCTCGGAGTTGCGGTATAAAAAGAAAGAATTAGATCGGTATAGAAAATTACATAACAAGGGTGTGGTATCAGAACAAGAATATGAGACCAAGCAATTGGCCTATCTAAGCGCCAAAAAAGCCTTTCGTGATATCGGAATCGCTATTTCGCAGCTCAAAGAAGGCATAGGGAATGCCGCTAAGAATATTAAGGATACACAGATCAATCGCACGCGAGAAGAAACACAGTTATTAAAAAAAGTAGTACAAAGTTACCAACAGCTTAAAAAAACACTTAAAGACTGGCAACAAAAATATGTATTGCAGTCCGATATCATAGGCAAGGTTTCATTTATGAATGTTTGGAATAAAAACCAATATGTGGCGGACAATGAT
>CAZYRG010000367.1:0-2795 GCA_964650425.1 uncultured Flavobacteriaceae bacterium | reverse complement strand
AGATCAAAAAATGAATAATTTTCGCTTAAAAGCGAAAAGTCTAAATGAGTTCATTAAAAGAACTGTTATTTGATAAATGGATACATCTTATTTTCAATTTTTAGATAATACATGCCTGCGTCAAAATTATTATTAAAAACATCAATACGAAATTCCTCCTGAGTAGGTGCAATATCAACACTTCCAGACTGAATAAGTCTACCCATTGGATCAATAATTTCATAAGTTTTGAAAGCAATGCTTGCGTTTTTTAGTATCTCAATGCGCACTTCACCATCTCGTACGGGATTTGGAATGATAAGAAGTTCATTTTCGTTGGAGTCTACCATTGTGAATGTATTAGTTTTTGTTAACCCTTCAACACCATTTGCTACGGCTTGTGCGTATGGGGTCACTGTGATACTGTAGACACCGGGAGTAAAGACACCTCCTTTGAACACTCCTTGATAGTCACCAAAAGCGGTAAAAGGAGCTTGATTTTCTACTCTAGGTTCATTGAAATTATTCCCTTCTACGGTTAGTACTGCACTAGAAGTTCCGGTACTAGCAGTTGCTATGATGTTGTATTCTTTACTTAAATCCAGAGAAAAAGAACTGTTTTGTTCAATATTCCCAATGGTCGCTCCAGATTCGGTATCGATAAGGACAAATTCATTAATTCTTGGCGCACTATCGATAATTTCAAAAGTGATCACTAATGGTTCTCCCGATGCTCCTTTTGCACTCACTTCTGTATATGGTGTAACACGTAGGGTGTAGGATCCTTCTATTAGCGATTTTCCAAAATAATTGCCATTAATATCTCCAAATATAGCGACTGGAAGCTTGTTTTCAACTCTAAAAGACTGTACAGGACCTCTTAATTCAACTTTATAACTATTGAAGGTCGTATCCCCTTTGGTATCCAATTCAATATTAAGGCTGTCGTCTTTTAAACTATTTATGGTATAGACTCCCCCATCTGCTATCTCTGTAATAACGGTGTTGTTCGAGGCATCAATTAAATTGAAAGTTTTTTCTTCAATGGACGTAGGATCCTCACCTTGCAGTCTGATGAGTACCAATTCATTTTGCTCAAATTCCGTATCTCCGGGGGACGCCGTAAAAGTGAAAATTGTTTTCCCATCAGATTGCCCATTAACTTGGGTGTTAATATTGGAAATCGCATCATATTGATCAAATTGAATAACACTTTGTATATCCTCGCCAAAATTTGGATTCATCGTGCCATTTGGAGCTATTTGATAGCTATAAAGGTCTTGATTGAATACGATGCCATAGATTGTTATAAACCCATTGTTCTCAATTTTTAAGTTTGTACTTCCTGCTGGATTATCACCCAAAAAGAAAGGCGTTTTATAGTTTGCTTCAAAGTCCGCATCTAAGGTAAAGTCCGCATTGACTTTAATTACAGAATAATCCGCTAGTAAATAGAAGATATTTCCTGCTGCATCAATTTTTGTGTCTTTAAAACCATTAAAAAATGCAGGGTTCCCATTAAAACTATTGATAAGTTCCCCTTGGGTATCAAGTTTGAAGGCCTTAGGAGTTTGGCTAAAAATATTTAGACTAGCTCTAAAATCATAACCAGTAAGTATGATTTCTTCATTTTCTGTGACAGATAGTTGATTTACAGTTCGGTTAAATTGTCTGATATCTTGCTGAAAAAACTGATCAATAAAAAAGCCATTGTCACCAAAATCGCGGTCGATATCTCCATCAAATTTGATCTTACCAACACCTATGCGGTCGTTTCCTCTTTCAATACCATATATAATTCCATCTTCTAACAATGCGCTAGAAGTCAAATTACCAAAATTATTGACCGTCTTGGTATATCGTTGATTAAATCCAAAACTCGTATCCGGAGTTCCATCGGCTAAAAATTTGGAGAGATGTAAATTGTTGTTTCCCTCGTTGATATTGGTGGCGATCATAATGGATCCATCAGCTAATATTTCTATTTGGCCATTCGTAAAATGTTGATTTAGAAAGAAAGCATTGTCCAAAACGTCAAAAGAAGGCTCAAGATCAACACTCCCGTCTGGATTGAGGCGTGTCAGTATTAAAAAATACGTCCCAGAAAATTGCTCTGAAGACAGTACAAGGATCTTATCATCGGATTGTACAGCAACATCTATGATCCTTTTTTCGTCACTAGAAGCATCAAGTTCGACAATGCCATTATCACCAAAATTTGGATCCAAAAATTGTGCTTGTGTTGAGATACTCAAAAAAATGAGCAGAAACATACTTAAGAAAATTGTTGTTTTTTTCATGATTTGGTTTTTTTGATTCTTTGTTAAATTAAATTGGAGCATAAGCGCTCTCTATTGTGTTATGATTAATTTATAGCCAAATATTCGTCAATGTGCCCTTCTATTCGTTCTTTATAGGTGTTGGATATATACGTGTTCTTACCCATTTTTTGTTAACTCTTTTTGGAAATGCAGCATTGTAAAAAATCTTGCAGAATATTAGAGGGTTGCTATAGCGACAAGCTTTTCAGGGCGTTTTTATCTAACGATACTACTATGTTGTTCAATTTATTAGGCGCAAATGTAAGCTTAAGTATTTTTTAATACCTATATTTAAGTATAAATATATTTTAATTTTCTTGTAACATTCTATGCATGAAATTTAATTATTTCGCACACTCTCCTTAACTTTAGTAGTATAACTAACAAAATAAACCAAACTATGAAAGGCCTTATCCTATTTTTACTCGTAATTATTGTCTCCATAATGGGATACAATCAATATCAGAAATACCAACGTTTTCATCCAAAGAATGT
>CAZYRG010000366.1:0-2813 GCA_964650425.1 uncultured Flavobacteriaceae bacterium | reverse complement strand
GTATTATTATCAATTTATGGAAATCTAAAGGCCCAAAAGTTAGTATTACAAAAAGAACCTAATAAATTGGCTTCCTACATCTATGCCAATGATATAGACCTTATAACTGATAAAGAAAATGATCGATTAATTTTCGTTGAAAAAGCAAAAAATCAGTTCCGAATTTCTATTTATGATGAAAATTTCAAATTTCTGGATTCCATAAATATCGAAAGGACAACAAAGATAGGAGGAGAAATTGTTTACAGTACTATTCTTGATAATGTTTTAAATATTGTACTGTCCAGTGGGTCGAGAAAAAACTTTTCATTAATAACAATAGACTTAGCTAGTAAGGAAATTATAAAAGCAAAAAATGTTTTAAAGTTATGGGAAGAAGATTTTTTACAATTGTTTACAAATAGTAATAAATTGTATGCATTAGCTTCTAGCCGGGTAAAACAAGAATTAAACCTTTATCAATTAAAGAAAAATGGCAATGAATTATTGAAAAAATTTGACATGAGTAACATTGAATTCAAAACTCAAGGAAGCAAAAACGAAAAATTAAAATACTTATTTAGGGATAAAGGAATGCCAAGTCCCTACCCTAATCTTAAGAAACTTTCGGATCTGTATCCTTATCCTTTAACTGGAACTTCTTCCTTGTCCAAGTGTTATCAAAAAGAAAACATCATTTTAATTACGTTAGACCATAATCGTGCTTCGACAAAAATCTTAACTATTGATTTGGATAAACTTTCATTATCACATAAAGAAATCAATAAACCTTTGTTGAAATCAAAAAAAGGGAGGTCCAATAGTTTGATCAAAAAAGATTTAATTTATCAACTTGTTGTAGATAACAGCGAATTAATTTTAAGTGTTAAAAACTATTTAACCAATGAAACTATCTATGAAAACAGTGCTAGTGAAACACAAATAACATTTATAAACGGTCCATTCACCTTTGAAGGAACTCGCTATGTTAATTCAGACATTACTACCAAAGAATTTGACTCTAGAGAAAAGTTCTTTACAAAGATATCTAACAAGACCCCATCAATATCGGTAGACCATATAGATGATAAATATATCATTACTCTTGGCTCTAGTGCTTCATTTGATGTAAATAGAGGTCTAAATTTTTTAGGAAATTCAAATGGGTTTGATATGAGTTATAGTTACACTCCTGAATCTTTAATCACTGATGACTTTTTCAAATCAACCTTTGTAAGATGTGTTTTTGATAGTGACATGAATCAACTAAAAAATGAAGAAATACCATCAAACATATTTAGAAAAATTTCTGATTACAAAGAAAACAACAAAATCAATAAAGATACTGTTGAATCAATAGGATATATTAACGGTAATTTTATTTACGTTTATTTAGACAAAGGTATTTATAACTTTTTAACCTTTGACTAATTTATTTTTATCAAAAACAAAACCATATCAATTACAATTATGAGTAAAAGAGAAAACATATCATCAGGATCTCCTTGGGAGGATAAAATAGGTTATTCGAGAGCTGTGAAAATTGGAAATACATTAGAGTTATCGGGAACCACTGCTCCAGGAGAAACGATCTATGAGCAAACCAAAGCAGTGATCGAATTAGCAAAAAAGGTACTAGAAGAAAATAATAGTAGCCTGGAACAAGTTGTACGAACCAGAATCTTTACCACAGACATCTCACAATGGGAAGAAATTGGCAAAGCACATGGCGAATTCTTTAGTGCTATAAAACCTGTTACAACCATGGTCGAGGTATCTAAACTTATCGACCCTGCTATCAAGGTCGAAGTAGAATTTTCTGCAGTCGTTGAATAATAGTACCCTGATAATATAGATTAACATGCAGTATTATAGCCTAAATAAAAATGCTCCTAATGTTTCTTTTGCAGAAGCAGTTGTCAAAGGATTAGCTCCGGATAGAGGTTTGTATTTCCCCGAGAACATCACTCCACTACCCGCTTCTTTTTTTGAAAAAATCGAAAATCTGGATAATGTAGAAATTGCCTATCAAGCGATACAGCAGTTTGTAGGAGATGAAATTCCTGAAGTGGAGTTACGTGATATCCTAGCAGATGTGTTGAGTTTTGATTTCCCTGTAGTTGAGGTTACAGAAAATATCGGAACACTAGAATTATTTCACGGACCTACAATGGCTTTTAAGGATGTAGGAGCACGTTTTATGGCACGTTGTCTGGAGTATTTTAACCGAGATAACGATAATCATGTAACGGTTCTTGTAGCGACTTCTGGAGATACTGGTGGTGCAGTTGCTAATGGCTTTTTGGGCGTCAAAGGTGTTGATGTTGTAATTCTTTATCCTAACGGAGCGGTTAGCGATATCCAAGAACGTCAACTTACTACTTTGGGCCAAAATATTACTGCATTGCGTGTAGACGGTGTTTTTGATGATTGTCAAGAAATGGTCAAAACTGCTTTTCTTGACACCAGTATCACGGATCAACAGCAACTTACCTCTGCCAACTCCATCAATGTTGCACGTTGGTTGCCGCAATTATTTTACTTTTTGTTTGCATACAAACAAACTAAAAACAAAAAGAAAGATTTGGTATTCTCTGTTCCTAGTGGAAACTTTGGAAATATCTGTGCGGGTATTGTTGCCCACAAACTGGGAATGCCAATCGCACATTTTGTCGCTTCAGTAAACTTAAATGATACGGTAGTTCGTTATTTAGAAACGGGTAGCTATGATCCGAAACCCTCAAAAGCAACTATTTCTAATGCCATGGATGTTGGAAATCCAAGTAACTTTATTCGCATTCAGGAATTGTTTGAGCAGAATTTTAGTGCGTTGA
>CAZYRG010000365.1:0-2815 GCA_964650425.1 uncultured Flavobacteriaceae bacterium | reverse complement strand
TTTTCAACAAGCGCTTTAATCAACGCCGAATTAAAGCTAACTCCAGTTAAGAACACTGCTTAATTAAACGAACACCCCAGCACGATGAGGCAATACGCTCTCAGGAATAAAATGTATTAAACCGGGACAGACCACGTTTAATCACTTATTGTTCGTGCTTTAACATGAACCCTTCGTAACCTGGTTGTCGTACTGGGTTAATCAATGCCTATCCTTGTTTATCGAACTTTATACCTTTAATTCGGTTTAACCACACACTGAGAAATCTTATCTCTATTTTGGGCAATCCAATTGTATGCTGGTCGGCCAATAAGTTTGCTAAATACAGGCACATAGAATAAAGGAATTTGCCACCACAACCCAGGCACTCTTGCTACGGTATATCGGTAAGCATCAAAACCTGGAATAGCATCGTCATTCTGGTTAACCAAATAAAGTGCTTTATCTACTTTTTCGCTCTCCACAATCGGCGAAGGGTCCGTTCGGTAATCACGTACACTAATTTGATTTAAACTATCAAAAGCAAGGAATGTAGCCATTGCGCGTACACAGAATTTACATTGACCATCATAAATCATCTCCATGTGCCCTATCTTAGCCTTCCACCATGCACCAAACTTTTCATACCAACAATGACGCATAAACGCTAAATGTCCAAATATCATCACTGCAGCGAAATAATACAATCCCATTAGGATCATAATACCAAAATGCAAAAACACTGCGCTAGCCAATAAATAAGGTCTAGTTTTATACCCCCATATTAAAAAGCCATAGGCAATTTCAACAAACACTGTACCAAAGGCCATTAAATTAATTATCCAGAAATGATCGGCAAAAAAGCCTACGGGAAAAAATGCAACGTCATAGGTATTAAACGCTACCCATGGCGCTATTCCATCTCTCCATTGATCACCCGCCATTTTATTAAGACCAGTAATAACAAAAATGACCGCCATCTGTAATTGCATTAAGCGCCGACACGCAAACGCTATTTCACTAGTTGGTAATGGAAGTCGCGACGCTAAACCTTTTTCTTGTTTATACTTCCGGACTTTACGGATTCTGTCTAAGCTCAGCGCACTACCTATAGGTGCTAAACACAACAAAAATAATAGCAAAGTTAGTACAGCTTCCACACCATAGACCAAAAGCGGGTTACGATTCACATAGCTGAGATGGATAATTAGAACTAACCACTTTATCCATTGAGTCTTCCAGCCAACAAAAAAACAAAAACATAAGGCGACAAAAATATAATGGAACGTTAGTACTTGCCAATCTTGCTCAAAAAAAATGAAGAATGAAAATCCAGATACCTCGTTCATCGCAGGAAAGACCGAACGACTTAACAGCCCTGAATCGCCGTAGAAAGCAAGAACATCAGATGGCGGACACATGACGTGATTGAAAAATAACAAAAACCCAATACCCATCCGCACGACTTCTAGGGGAATGGTGTTCTTATCCTGAAACCAAGTTTTAAACCAAAGGTTCTTTGCTTCTATTATTACCTTGTAAATTAGTGTTTTCATAACAGAATAATATTCTTAGACACAGCTGAAAGGCCCAAAAACCTTTTCATCCCCTAAAAACTCTTCATCAAGAGCTCGCTTACCATTTTGATAGTCCAAATGAGAAAAAGGTTTTTGGTAACGTAGGGAAAACTTTATCTCTGAGATGTCTTTATCTTTATGCAAACCACAAAGATACTTTGCCACACTTTTATCGTAACCTCTTTCTGCAGCACTATCCGGATAATGAAATAAATAATAATAAAAATTCGTATATCGAAAATAAGTATGATTGAGTTTACGGCGCGCTTGGGTCAAGGGGTAGCGCTCACTTTCTCCTGAATGACTAATTGCATCGTAACTCAGAATGGAACCAAGACCAGGGTTAGGAGAATAAAAATGCCACGTGCTATAGCGATGTAAAATTGTGAGGTAATAGCCATATGCCTCCACTAGATTATTACTGATAACATTCTTCCCAAGAGAACTCCCAATAGTGATAGCTAGTACATGCCAAACAATAAATATAGAGAAAATCACGAGGGTGAATTTTCGTTTATATTTTTTTATTAATTGCATAGGAAATTAGACTTTCAAAGAGCTTTGAATTTTATAGCCAACGACTATCATCAAAAGGAGAATAGATGATAACAAATCTGATTTTTTTGATCTAGGCAAACACACTAAGTTCAATATATCCACTCTAATCCAATAGAAGCTGAATGATTGGCGCTAGAATTATAGTAGTAGCCGGCATATCTGTCGGTTGCTCTGGTAGTGGTAATAACGGTAATGCCGCAATCATTTGATTACCAATAATCAAGCTAGTCGCACTGGACGGGTGTACCGAATCAAAAAACACCCGCGATTCAAAACCAAAAATAAGACATTCAAGCTCGATACTAAGACTATCAATGTCAAAACAACCTTCTGTGGTGTTTCTAAACCCCAAACTTGTGCCATTATCCAACAGGTTTTCAAATGCCTCAAAGAAATCGAAAGTGACAAATGAAAGGTCACTACGCTGACGAAAAGGTGCCATAGTTTGTTCGAACAAGGCATTGTATTGCCGAACATAGTCTTCAGCTCGCGCAACGATATTGGGGTCACTGGGTACTCGCTCAAGAGTCTCAGGAATACGTCCGACATTTGGCCCATTGGTTACAAAAAAAGCACGCGCGCCAGCTGTCACTAGTCGTTCAATTTGGCGCTCTAATTCAGCGACTGCAAAACTAATACGCTGTGTCGCCACGAAAGGGTCGGTGATGCCACGAGTCTCTCGCAGATCATTGCCTCCCATT
>CAZYRG010000364.1:0-2826 GCA_964650425.1 uncultured Flavobacteriaceae bacterium | reverse complement strand
CCCGTACAACTTGGTTTGCTAGAAGAAGTACTACAGTATATGGTGAATTTTCCACTTTTGGAGACCATTACAAAATCATTACCTCTTTTTGTGACCCAATAATCACCATCGACTCCGATTCCAGATCCGGTTATTTTTACCGATGGATTACTACTGCTGAATTTTTGTTCAATCTTACTTCTCAAATCAACATAATAGCTTGGATTTCCATTTGCCGTATTAAAAGCAAACTGTGTTAACCTATTAGCTCCTGCATTCCAACTAATTCTAAATTTTTTGATATTAGACAAGTTTGGACCATTACCTAATACGAAAATATTCGTATAGCTAGCTCTATCAAAACTTGCTAACTTGCCTGATGTCGGTGTTCCAAAGGAACAATTACCGGAAGTAGGAGGTGTTGGATTAGGATTCGTTGTGGATACCTGCTGAATGTAACAACTTTTCTTAGTTCCTGGTATAGGGTCCCCAAAAGTAGCATTACTACACGGTGTGTTTGCCGATACATTTTTCAAAAACTTGAATTTTCCATTCGCGCCATACGCAATGTTCACGGTGCCAGATACTTTTACGGTACCGCCTTCGTCGGTAGCATAAGTGTAACCATCAGGTCCGCCAGAAGGTGGTGTAGTCGTTTTTGCTTTACGTGTTATCACAATCGAATTGCTTGATACATCAAATGCACCTGTAGCTAATCCGCCACTTTTAACGTTTTTTCCACCTACAGAAAGGTTTCCTTGATAGGAAATCCCATATACTTTACAGATGCCTACAGATGTTCCTTCAAAATCATGAGAACTCGTCTCTGTAGTCAAAATATTTCCATTCTCATCAGTAATTAAATAACGATAAGAAGCACTAGCTTTACTGGTGTTTTTGAACTTTACTAAATCTGCAACTCCATCTCCTGTAATTGTAGTAATCGCAGTTTGGTTGGTGGTAGAAGCTACCGTTCCACCAGAAGGGGTTGTTGGATTAGGTGTTGTTCCACCAGTCACACTTACATCACTTTTTCGCTGATTATCAAGACGACCAGCCCAATTACCACCTGGAGCTACTAGGAATGATTGAAACTGATAGGCACCATTGGCAACAGGAACATTTGAAGGGATTGCTACATTAATGGTTGCTGTTCCAGATCCTTTATTTACAGTAGTTCTAGCTTCTTTGTAAGAAGTCCAGGGAGCTTTATTTAATTGAAATAGAACTGCAATTTCGCGATTTGTAGAAGCTTCATACTTTACATTAACAGCTACAGTCTTTCCTCTTTGAACAGATGAGGGAGCACTTACCGAAGAAATATCGTCTTTATTGTTACCCGGATTAGGTGTTGGATTTCCTCCACCTGTCGGGTCATTACTAAACCTTCTTTGTGCACCTGTAACGAACATCATACCATCTTGTGGTACTCCGCCAAAATCACCTTTTTTTCTTGAAGCATAGATACCCCAACGGAAATGAGCTGCTCTGCTGTTTCCATATTTCGCCTTGTAGCTTCTGCTATAGAATTTTTTTCCATCTACAAACACCTCATATTTGTTACCATAATCCCTAACTCGGATGTGGACACTTTTGCCTTTTCCATTTCCAATAATAGTTTTAAAGCCAGATCCATCTCTTGGATTCAATTGAACCAAACCGTTATTTTTCATTTGTAACATCAGAACATAGTCGTCATTACTCCAAATCTGGAAAATATTGGCTTCAACTGGTTGCACAAATGTATAGGTACCACTCCACTCAACCCAGTCTGCACCATTGTTAATCTTAGTCCCTTTTGAATGATTATTAAGTTCAGCCTCAATACGCGGTTTATAATAAATGTCGTTTCCTACATTAATTTCTCCCTTAAACATACGAAACACCTGTGTATTTCCATCTTCTTGGTACCAACGTGTCCATTTATGGAAAGCAGATTGAGGAACGTTAGAGTTTGCTATGGTATGAATCTGTCTCCCCGCTTGGATTTTTCTATCCTTATATGGACTTGAACTAATTAATGGATGACCCTGATTTACGTCGATATCGCTACCAGTAAGACCACCAGAAGCACTAGGTATTTTCTTTTGATTCTTGACTTGTTGCCAAGTAAGATCGCTTCCTTTTTTGGTGTAGAGCTGCTGAGCTGAAACTTCGGTGCAAATAAATAGCATACAAGCTACGATGCTCATAATAGATACAAGTTGTAATTTTTTCATGGTTGGTTGTTATTTGTAATTATGAGTAATTTTTTTGCATATAAAATTCAGGGGTAAATGTGATAATCTTTAACATTACATTACAACTGGGGTATGACAAATTAATATTACGTCAATTGTTGTGTTTTAATAGAATGTGTATAAATCTTATTATAGGGTATTGAAGTTGTTCTGTGAAATTATTAAAGTGATGTACGTTGGTTTTTTTATGTTATTACTAAGTTGGTTTGATAAAATTAACATTTTTTATCTAAAAATTAACGATTGATGTAATTTTTCGTTCAAAGCATTATTTTCTGTGATGAAAGCGATAAAAAACATACTTTTGATATGCTAAACCCGTAATGAGTATTAAAAAATCCCAGCCTGCTGACTGGCAGGTATTAAAACTTGAAACTGTTCCTCGCAACATATTGATGTTTTACTAGTACCCTTTTACAATACTTAGGATAAACTGCAAAGCAAAAACTTGGAAAATGTTCCAATATTTCGGCTCACCCAAAGCAATGCTTTGTCGTGCATTTTCAACCTTCACGGCTAAGTTTTAGCTTCCATAATATGGATAAAAAATATTTAAACTAAAAAAGAGGCCATCTTTTCAGATGGCCTTTTTTGATTCAGATGGATG
>CAZYRG010000363.1:0-2830 GCA_964650425.1 uncultured Flavobacteriaceae bacterium | reverse complement strand
GGTTTATCCAAAATTAGATCTCCAGATGATTTTACTGGTAGTAGTTCCGTTTGATATCCTAAAGCTTCTAGTTCTCCCTGTACTTTGTGCGCTTGCCAAAGTGCCAGTTCGCTATCCCGCGTTCCAATGCGAATTGTCTTTGCTACTCCAGGCATTTACGAATTGTTATTTTGTAGTCGAAAAACTTGTTGAATCAGCTCAATACTTTCTGCCGTAGCGGTACCGTCTTCTTTGAGATGATTGGCAAAATGATTGGTGATCTTTTGAACAATACGGTTACTAATGATATCCGCATGCTCTTCGTTAAAATCCGTTAATTTTTTACGTTGTAAATTAATCTCGGAAGCTGATAATGACGTGAGTTTATTTTTTAACGCTTTGATCGTTGGCGCAAATTTACGCGTCTCTAACCAATCAATAAACTCCTTTTTGATTTCTTCAATAATTTGTTCTGCTTGCGGAATATGCGCTTTACGTCTCGTAAGTGTATCATCGGTCATTTGTGATAAATGATCTAAATGCACCAAGGAAACCTCAGGTACTTCCATAACATCATCAGCGACATTTTTAGGAATCGAAAGATCCAAAATCAACAAGGGTTTCTTCAAATACAATAAACTCTTCGAAATGGTCGGATTCTGTGCTCCTGTTGCCACGATAAGCACATCTGCAGCACTAATCTGAGATTGAATTTCGGCATAAGGCTTTACGACTAAATTAAATTTACCCGCAATGGCCTGGGCCTTATCTATCGTTCTATTAATTAATGTAATGTGAGAATTCTGCGTATGCTTTATTAAATTTTCGCAAGTATTACGTCCAATTTTTCCCGTTCCGAAAAGTAAAATATTCTTGTTGGAAATATCCGGCACATTCTTCATAATATATTGTACCGAAGCAAAAGAAACAGAAGTAGCTCCAGAAGAAATTTCGGTTTCATTTTTGATTCGCTTACTAGCCTGAATCACCGCATTGATCAAACGCTCCATCAATGGATTGATCATATCCAACTTTTTGGATTGTCTAAAACCTGATTTTACCTGACTAATAATTTCAAAATCTCCCAAAATCTGACTATCAAGCCCTGTCCCAACCTTGAAAAGGTGTGAAATGGCATCTTTACTTTTGTGAACGTACGCTACTTTTTCAAACTCTTCCACCGTTCCATGGGTATGTTCGCAAAGCAATTTGATCAATTGAAAAGGGTGTTGCGCATATCCGTATAGTTCTGTTCGGTTACAGGTAGACATAATAAGTAAAGAAGGAATCCCCTCCGCTTTTGCCTGAGTCAATATTGCTTTTTGCGCTTCATCATTAATACTAAAACGACCACGAATTTCGGCATCAGCTTTTTTATAACTGAGTCCAATACTATAAAAATGTGTTCCTTTGGCTCTTAAATGGGGCTCCATTAAATATCTGTTCCTATTACATTACAAAAATATTAGGATGTTTGCGTAAAAAATAACGCTTAAAGAACAATTAGTATCGTTTGCCGTGATTTATGAACTTATAGCGGTATTTTTGCCATAAATGCTTTAAATTAGTGGTGATTTTATAGATTTAGCAAATTAACTTTCGATTTTTTTAAAATACGTAACGTCTTTTAATATGGAGATTAATATAAAAAATAACGTTCCAGGAATTTTGGAAGAAACAAGAATTGACAAAGGGTTTTACATCCTAAAATTTCAAAATGAAACAACAGAAAATCAATTGATTGTACGCGATATTGACAGCAGTTATATTCAATTTCACTTTGGTGTAAAGGGCAGTTTTACTTTTAGTTTTAATAACGGCAGTTACACTATTCCGTTGCAGGAAGAAAATTCTTTACTCCTATATAATCCTACTAGAGATTTGCCGATGAATCTCTCATTAGAACCAAATTCATGGCTGGTAACGATGTTAATTTCGATCAAAAATTTTCATGCTTTGTTTTCTAGCGAGGCGGGATACATTCCTTTTTTGAGTGAAGAAAATCGTGATAAAAAATATTACAAAGACGCAAAGGTATCTCCATCAATGGCCGTGGTACTGAATCAATTAATGAATTTCAATCTACATCCATCGATCAAATTTTTATATTTTAAGGGAAAGGCCTATGAACTACTAAGTCTTTATTTTAACCGACCCGCAGATGCGAATACAGAACAATGTCCTTATCTAGAGGATGAAGAAAATGTTTTGAAAATCCGAAAAGCCAAAAAAATCATTATCGAACGAATGACAGAACCACCTAGCTTACAAGAGTTAGCTGCAGAAATTGGGTTGCCTCTTAAAAAACTCAAAGAAGGTTTCAAACAAATTTATGGAGAACCAGTATATGCGTTTTTATTCGATTACAAAATGGAGGTAGCCCGACAATTATTGGCAGAAGGCACACAAAACGTGAATGAAGTGGGGTTAAAAATTGGTTATAGTACGTCAAGCCATTTTATAGCTGCATTCAAAAAAAAATACGGTACCACACCAAAAAAATATTTAATGGGGCTTAGTTAGGCACGCCTTTTCCTTGTTGTAGTGATACAATCGCATCATACATTCCTTTGTACTGTTCTGTAATTTCTTCGTCATTTTCTACACTGACATCAGCAAAATCTAGCTGCTGTACCAGTTCCATAAAGAACGTCAATTTATCCTCACGGACATCAATAGTTACTCGTTTCATAATAGCTGTTTTTTTAGCAAAGATATATTAATAAATAAACCTGTGATATTTTATGAATTCTTAAAAGGATTCACAAGAGTTTATCGTATCATTAATTCTTTACTAAAATACTTAAAAAGTACTTCTATTTGCATGCAGAACTCGTATTTTTACATAAAA
>CAZYRG010000362.1:0-2830 GCA_964650425.1 uncultured Flavobacteriaceae bacterium | reverse complement strand
TGAAAAACTTAAAGAATTGATTGCGACTTTTTCTGAATCAACCTATTTCATGACTAAAGCGATATATTTTGACAAACCTAGTACGTCCAATTGGTTTGTTGGATACCATCAAGATTTGAGTATTTCGGTGGATCAAAAGGTAGCGATAGCAGGATATCAAAATTGGACGTTCAAAAAAGGGCAATACGGCGTACAACCACCGCTAGAAATTTTAAAAGATACGATTACTGTGCGGATTCACTTAGATGATACTAATACTGGCAATGGCGCACTGCGCATACGACCAAAATCACATTTACATGGAGTGATCCGCATAGATGCCAAAAATGAACTGTTTGATGCAGAACATATTTGTGAGGTAAAAAAAGGCGCAGTGATGCTTATGAAACCTTTAGTATTACATGCTTCTAGTAGAACCACCAATGGGAAACAGCGACGAGTTATTCATTTAGAATTTAACCATCATCAACTTGCAAGCCCATTAAACTGGCTAGAAGCATGTAACGTCTTCTAGGATTGATCACTATACTATGATCGTTTATTAGAAAATAATTTTTATGACTTCAGAACGCTGATCCTTGGTGATTTTTAAAAGATATACACCAGAAAAAGATCCAATAGCTGTTGTGTTGAGTGTAATTGTCAAGCCTCCTTGGTTCAGGTTGTTATAGGAGTTTTGATAGATTTCTCTCCCTGCGGTGTCAAATAACTGAACGTGTACATCTCCTACTTTTTTAAGGCTAGTATTTATGTAGATTTCACCATTTCGACCTACTGGATTTGGATAGACTTCTGTTGCTAATTGCGCAGTCGTCGTTGGTTGGATAGTAGGTTGTTCTTTACTTGCAGCGACTATAGCCCATTCAAAGGTTTCCCACCCCAAGGCTTCTTGACCTCTAGGATATAATACGGCATTGTCATCGGTCCATGCAGCTTGTACCCATCGATTGGTAAAAGCACTTTGTAAGGCTACTTCTCCAGGTCCTTTAACTAACCAATTGAATTGTTCCCATCCTAGTTTTTGGTCTCCTTTTGCTTTGATAGGAGCGTTTTGATTAGTCCCGTTTACTTGTAAGTATTTGTCATTTGATAATGCTTTCAAAGCGATGCCACCTTGCGGATGCGCCTCCACCCGAAAGGTTTCCCAGGCTTGAACGGTATTCGCTCTGGCGAGTACTTGACTATCATTATCAAATCGCTCTGCAGTGACATATTTTCTATCTCCTCCCGTTTTGCGTAAAGAAATAATTTGATCGACCGGTATATCCGAAGATATAGGAGGTGTTGGGGCTGGATCCGGGTTTATAATGACCCCATTAATGACGTCAAACAAAAAGTCAGCAATCTCCGGAATTATTTCTGGATATAAATCGCCATTTCCGGTAATATGGGGAACATGACCTCTATTGTTATAGGATTTTAGTCGAACTGACGCGCCTTTTCTTGTGGCATCCTCCTTGATCGCATTACTGCCAAAAACTCTGGAAAGCCGTGTGCTACCCGCTCCATAGGGCACGCCAACATTATAGGGAACCGTATTGTCATCAGAACTGTGAAAAAGAAGTGCTGGTACATCGTTGCTGCCTTCTATATAGGAAAGTTCGCCCACTGCTCCGGAGATGGAAACTGCCGCATTGGCTTTTCCAGAAAAATTGGTGTTCGTACCTGCACAATCTAAACATCCCAAATCGGACATAGCAAAATTAGAGAACCCAAAAAAGGTATTCTGACTGTAGGAATACGAGGAGGCTCTTGATGATTCTGGACGGTCTGCATCTCGATCCAGGTAAATATTATGCAATGCTACAAAACCTCCAGCACTATAGCCTGCAATATATACTTGCTCAGGATTAATGCGATAGGTATTGTTAGAAGCGGCATCGTTTCTAAAAAGTCGGATCGCAGCTCTTGAATCTTGCACTGCTCTATACACAGCCCTTTTAGAAGCCCCTTCATCAAATAGATTAATGCCAGTTCGATAATCAATCGTAGCGGTTACAAAGCCTTTTTTAGCCATTCCGACGGCAAGGTCTTTCATGTCTGGCGCAAATCGATTGCCACCCGTAAATCCTCCGCCAAAACAAAAAATGATAACGGGGCGTGTGCTATTTGTGTCACCATCCGGTTGATAGATGTTCATTCTGAGGTCTCTGCCTTCAGTCAGGTGTTCTGGGACATTAGCATTTCCAGGGATGTTAACGAAAAAAAAGTTGATAGGGTCAGAGGGTAACGGCTGAGGTACATTGGTGCTAAAAATGACATTCTGCGTCTCATTAACGTTACCAAAAATGTCATCCAAATACCTGGTTTGTGAAAAAGTTACTGATGCGCATAAAAATAAAAGGCAGCACAAAAAAGTCCTGCTCAGGGAATGGTTAGTTTTCATTGTGTTTTAGTGTTAGAATGAGTTAGTTTTTATAAAACTATCAATTATCTTGTTAAAATATTGATAGCTGCTTAAATTTTAACACAAAAAATACGAATATCATTTTATTGAAGACACTTTATGCCTTGCTATTTTCCATTCCAAGTGGCGGTTTTTAATGTAACTCGCTAGGGAGTTCAAAGATGTTTTATCTAAAAAAATCACTCATAGGTGTACGTCCTACGATCCAGTTCACTTAGACGAAAATACCCAAATGGAAAATTGTCAGGATTGGTCACATTAACACAATTTCCTTTTGCCGTGGCTGGTGCGATAGAAAATGGACCAGATTCAGCATTAGCTTGCTCCACGATGATAGAGAAATAATTATAAAAACGCTCAGAAATGCCAAAAAGTTGGATGTCAAAAACATCACCAGTTCGATATTCTCGAATTTCATCCTCA
>CAZYRG010000361.1:0-2831 GCA_964650425.1 uncultured Flavobacteriaceae bacterium | reverse complement strand
TTGGAAGATATAGATGAAGGTAATGGTATTGGATGGCGATTAAAAGATCGTGATCCTGATAATTATGGAAATATTGGTGAAAATGCTATTGATTTAAGTATCACTACTTTTCCAAATACTAACCGAGGTGCTACGGGTGATAGTGCGTTTGCAGTAGGTGGTTCAACCATAGCGTCTGGAGACACCTCTTTTGCTATAGGTTCTGTTACAGAGGCTTCTGGAACTGCCTCCTTTGCCGCAGGAGGAGCAACTACAGCTTCAGGCACAGGTTCTGTTGTTTTTGGCAGTACTAGCGACGCTATAGGGGATGTATCCTTTGCTCAAGGAATAGCTGTACATACCGATAGTTTTCTTTCGGTTGCCTTTGGACGAGGCAATATAGGTGGAGGTAGTCCGGATACCTGGGTTCCCACAGATCCCCTCTTCGAAATCGGAATTGGGCAACCAGCAGGAAGTGATGATGATAATGCACTCACCGTATATAAAAATGGAAATATAGCAGTAGCCGATGGTCGAGTAAGTATTGCAGAAACTGTTGGAGAAAATGCGATTGCATTTGGTAATTCACGCTCTATTGGAACAAACACTGTGGCTTATGGAGATAGAACAATTGCTCAGGGACAAAATACATTTGCTGGTGGAACTCTTTCAAGTACTTCAGGAGAAAATTCTATGGCTATAGGAGATATTAATTCTGCATCAGGGGTAAATTCTTTCGTAATGGGACGTAATAATTCTGCTCGTGCCTTTTGTGAAGCTGTTTTTGGATCTTTTGCCGAATTTAACTTCGGTTCAGCTGACACTTTTGAGGCCGAAGATCAATTATTTGTAGTAGCTAATGGCACCGATTCCAATAATCGAAGTAATGCTATTACTGTACTTAAAAATGGAAATACAGGAATTGGTACTAGTGAACCCCAAGAACGCTTACATATTGCCAATGGACGTTTACGTATCGGTACAGAAACGGTAGAAGATACGGGATCAAATCGTTTAGAATGGAATAGTAGTCTATTTCCCGATACTGATGATACTTTTCAGTTAGGAGGTTCGGCATTACGATGGGAAGCGGTTTGGGCAACCGA
This sequence comes from uncultured Flavobacteriaceae bacterium, assembly GCA_964650425.1. GTDB lineage: Bacteria > Bacteroidota > Bacteroidia > Flavobacteriales > Flavobacteriaceae > Aquimarina. The sequence goes on along the minus strand of CAZYRG010000361.1, from coordinate 1,746 downwards.
TGGCACAATAAATACCTCAGATCGTAGAGAGAAAAAAGATATTAAAGGGTTAAAATATGGCTTACGCGAAATTTTAGACCTCAACCCAGTAAGCTTTCGCTGGAAAGCAAAACCCGAACAAGGAGAAAAACTAGGATTGATTGCTCAGGATATACTGGAAATTATTCCTGAAGTAGTCAAGACACATGAATATGTAACTACTGGGGAAGGCAAAAATGCAATCCTTGAAAAAAAGGAATTGGACAGACTGGGTGTCTATTATACAGACTTGATTCCGGTACTAATTAAGGCTATTCACGAGCAACAGGAAATTATTGAAACCCAAAAACGAAAACTAGGAATTCAAGAAGGGCATTTTAAAGAACTCGCCCTACGTGTATCACAACTGGAAAACAAGCAAATAAACTAAGATGAAGAAGTATCTATTTTTAATCATTTTCTTCCCAATTACAGTAATTTCTCAAACCTTGGGAATGAGTTATAAAGCAATCATTCGCGACGATGCTGGTAACATCATGGCCAATCAAGAAATATTGGTAGAACTCACTCTAAATATTATCCCCATAAATTTTCCAGCATATATAGAATCTCATACGGTCACTACCAATGATAATGGACTATTTATTCTCACTATCGGTGAAGGAACTCCTATTAATGGTACATTTTCTTCTTTAGATTGGTTGAATGATCGATTTGAATTAAACGTACAAGTAGATGCAGGTTCTGGATTAATTGATATGGGTAGCGCTCCTTTTTACTCTGTACCCTATTCGTATCATACAGAAACAGCTATAAGTGCGCAAACAGCTACCATAGCAACCGATTTAGAGAATATACCCGGATTAGAACCTCTGGATGAAGGAAATGGAATAGGGTGGCGTTTAGCTGGCCGCGATCCACTTCACTATGGTCCTATTGGAGAAAATGCTATTGATTTCAGTTTTTCTGAAAATGATAGCCATGATCATGGCGCACTTGGTGACCATTCATTTGCCGTAGGAACCTCACTAATTGCTAGTGGCAATCATTCTACTGCTCTGGGTTATGGTTTACTTACAGAGGGCAATTTTAGTTTTGCGCAAGGGAGTCAAAGCATGGCAACTGAAAGTTTTAGTTTTGCAGTAGGATTTTTTGCTAGGGCTACAGGTGAACATTCGGTCGCCTTGGGAAGTGACAGTCAAGCATCTGGAGAATATTCATTTTCTGGACCTGATGCTAGTGCTAGAGGAGACTATTCATTTTCTGTAGGAGACAATGCCCTCTCAAACTCCTTGAACGCTGTTGCTATTGGAGCAAATTCTTTGGCAATAGCAGATAACGGATTTGCAGCTGGTTTCGAGAGTACTGCTCGTAGGCCAGGTTCTATGGCATTAGGCTATCAAGCAGAAACTAGAGCTGATAAGAGTATCGCGATGGGTTATGGTGTCTGGTCCAACGCCTATGCTTCTACCGTCTTAGGAACCTTTAATGAACTTGTAACAGGAAGCCCCACTGCATTTTTACCGTTAAACCCTTTACTTGAGGTAGGCAACGGAACTAGTCCAACAAATCGGAGCACGGCGTTGATGATTTTAAAAAACGGAAATGTAGGTATAGGAACTACAAATCCAGTTGAACGCTTACATATTGCCAATGGACGTTTACGCATTGGTACCGAAACGGTAGAAGATACCGGATCTAATCGATTAGAGTGGAATAGTAGTCTATTTCCCGATACTGATGATACTTTTCAGTTAGGAGGTTCGG
>CAZYRG010000360.1:0-2836 GCA_964650425.1 uncultured Flavobacteriaceae bacterium | reverse complement strand
GCATTACAAAGCTCCATGCAACTATATGATTTTTGATTTTCATGTCTTGTTCAATTAATTTTTATTACTATTAAATTACAAAAAAAGTATATTCCATAACCTATATATCCAAGCTTACTTCTAAACTTTACTATAGCTCGCAACAAATAAACATTTTTTTAGGTGCTCGAATTTCGTTTTTAAATTGCAATATACCATAACATAGCTACCAAAAACCATACTATTCTCGATTAATAGTCAAAATTTTCGTTAAGAAATCATCGCATTTTAGAAAAACACACCATAATTTCCGTATTCATTAATACCTTAGTACTAAAAGCATATTTATGGCCTCAAAGTCTAAAGAAAAAATACCTGTCGTAGTGTTATTAACCCCAAAATGGTTAATCACTACAGGAAAAATCATCCAAAAGCTTTCTACTGCACTCGCCATAAAATTTGCGGTCTGGTTATTTACCAAGACTCTGCGCTACCCACTACCGAAAAGGGAATTAGCGATGTTTAATCAAAGTAAAAAGCAACTAATAAAATTAAACAAATATCCTGAAAAAATCTATGTTTACAACTATGGAATTGGTGCAAAAAAAATCTTATTGGTTCACGGATGGGCAGGTAGTGGAACACAACTAGCAACCATCGCAACGCAATTAGTAAGCTTGGGATACAGCGTGGTGAGCTTTGACGCTCCAGGGCATGGCAAAGCACCTGGAAAAAGCAGTATAATACCCCATTTTGTAACAGCAATACTACAATTGGAACAAACTCATGGCCCTTTTGAATTTGCTATTGGGCATTCCCTTGGTGGCATGTCGCTTCTTAGAGCAGTCCGAAAAGGTTTAAATATCAACAGATTAATCACCATTGGTATTGCGAACAGTATTTCAAAAATAATTACTGATTTTGCAAAAAACATGCAATTGAATCCTAGTGTTGCGAAAGGAATGAAGCATTATTTCGACAACTTACTAGGAAGTGATATTGATGAATTTTCTGCAGCTGTATCTGCGCGTTATACCAAGATCCCAACATTGGTGGTTCATGACAGAGATGATGTAGATGTAGCAATAACCGCAGCCTATGAAATTCATCGTGAACTGCCACAAGGAACATTGTATATAACCGAGGGCTTAGGTCATAGAAAAATACTTGGAGACCCAGAGGTTATAGCCAAAGTTGTTGACTTTATACAATGAACGTATCGTGACTTTTTATGATTTCCTGCAAAATGAAGATTTTTCGGTCAAATAAAAAAAGTTAAGAGGAGTTCTAAAAGAAAAATAATTGCATTATGAAAAAATATATTATTTTATTACTGTTTACAGGACTATGGTCGTGTAATGGAAGAGCACAGGAAAAAACAATATCAGCATCCAAATACCAGATAACCAAAACGGAGACGGAATGGAAAGCGATTTTATCACCTGAAGCTTATTATGTGTTACGCCAAGCGGGAACAGAACGTCCTTTTTCAAGTTCGTTGAACAAAAATTATGATACAGGCACCTATGTTTGTGCGGCTTGTGAAACCCCTTTATTCAAAAGTGATCATAAATTTGACAGTGGTACGGGGTGGCCTAGTTTTGATCAAGAAATAGCGAACAATGTGGCCTATAGTACAGATCACAAAATCGGTTATGCGCGCACCGAAGAGCATTGCGGTACTTGTGGGGGGCATTTGGGACATGTATTTAATGATGGGCCCAAAGAAACAACAGGAAAAAGGCATTGCATTAATGGTGTGGCTTTAAAATTTATTCCTAATTAGATAAAACTACCGTAAGACTATCATAAAAAAGACCGCTAATTCCGAAAAATAGAAGTTCCATTACTAATTCGGAGAAAGAGATTCAAATAGATTTAAAGTACATTACTATATTTGTTATGACTTTATTTATATGAGAGAAAAAACATACCCATATCAAAAATCAGAAGCGGAGTGGAAAGCACAACTCACTCCCGAAGAGTATCATGTATTGCGTGAAAAAGGTACGGAACGCCCTTTTGTAGGGAAATACACCATGCATAAAGAAGATGGGGTCTACCGCTGTAGAGCCTGTGATGCCAAACTTTTTGATAGTCGTAGTAAATTTAACAGTGGTTGTGGGTGGCCTAGTTTTGATGAAGCCATTCCAGGTACTATCGAATATGTTCGCGATACGTCCCATGGCATGCTGCGTACAGAAATTTTATGTACAAATTGCGGCAGTCATATGGGACATATTTTTGATGATGGCCCAACGCGTACTGGACAACGTTTTTGTGTTAATTCCTTGAGTATTGATTTTGACAGGAAAGATGATTAATTTCACAAATAGCGTAAAAAACTCCAAAAAACACGCTCTTTTGGATAATCTAGATTCGACTCATTACAATAAGCTTCTCGCTCAAAGCTAATATTCATATAGGCATCATAGCGATTCCTATACTGTACTAATCGAATACAATATTCTATAAGATACCAAACATAAAAAAACACCACCAATAACTCCAATTGCTGTTTCCAATGGATTCTTTCGTGATTCATAAACACTTTATCAAAACGTAATTCTGATCGCTTTAACACGATAAAAGGCCAGAACACCATCCCAGAGAATCGGCGTCCGAGTAAATATTTACTAACTATAATTGGCATAATGCTCGCAAGATAGTACTTTTGCTTTGATGACACTTCCTAAAAAAAACCTTAAACCTATAGAAGGAGATTTTTATCTCACACCTGAAGGGTACCGCTGCTTTACAGAACAATATCACCTAAGACGTGGGTATTGCTGCGAAAGCGGCTGCAAACATTGCCCTTACGGCTATGACAAAAGTACCAACACCTACCACAAAAAAT
>CAZYRG010000359.1:0-2896 GCA_964650425.1 uncultured Flavobacteriaceae bacterium | reverse complement strand
TATTATCAAACTCTGATGAAAGCTGGGAAGATGCAACAAGAAAAGCAGTAAAGCATGCTTCAAAATCAGTAAAAAACATCCGTTCTGTATACATTCAAGATCAGACAGCAGTAGTAAAAGATCAGGAAGTAACAGAATTCCGCGTAAACCTTAAAATTACTTTTGAGGTAAAATAACAATCGCCCAACATAAAATAGTAGAAAGCGCATCGATGTCAATTGATGCGCTTTCTGTATTTTTACACTTCAAACTGTTCAAAACAGTTTCATCAAAAACAAGCACTATGCTATTTCGCGTTACCCTATTACTCATTCTTGTCATTTCTTTTTCGCATTGCACCAGTCAACATACCACTACTATGGAAAAACATGCATACACCAATGAGCTGATTAATGAAACGAGTCCCTACCTCTTGCAACATGCACATAATCCTGTTAACTGGAAACCTTGGGGAGATGCTGCCTTAGCAGAAGCTAAAAAAGAACAAAAACTGGTATTGATTAGTGTCGGGTATGCCGCCTGTCATTGGTGTCATGTGATGGAGCACGAAAGTTTTGAAGACAGCACGGTTGCCGCCGTGATGAATCAGAACTATGTCAACATCAAAGTAGATCGCGAAGAACGACCTGATGTTGATCAAGTCTATATGAGTGCGGTACAATTGATGACTGGTAGTGGAGGTTGGCCTATGAATGTGATTGCACTGCCCGATGGCAGACCCGTTTGGGGTGGCACCTATTTCCAAAAAGGGGAATGGATGAGTGCGCTGGAACAAATACAAGGTATTTATAAAAAAGACCCACAAAAACTTATAGACTATGCTGACCAATTGGAAGAAGGCATCAAAAATGCAGATTTGATTGAAGTCAACACGAGCGAAATTCGTTTTGATACGGATACCATTCAAAAAACAATCGCACATTGGAGCAAAAGTTTTGATCATAAAAAAGGAGGAACCGTACGTGTGCCCAAATTTATGATGCCTAATAACTATCAGTTTTTGCTGCGCTATGCGCATCAGAATAATGACAAAGACCTATTAGAATTTGTTAACACCACACTTACAAAAATTTCATATGGTGGTATTTATGACCATGTCGGCGGAGGCTTTTCACGTTACTCCACAGACGCGAAATGGCATGTGCCGCATTTTGAAAAAATGCTCTATGACAATGCCCAATTAGTAAGCTTGTATTCTGATGCCTATCTATTGACCAAGAATGAGTGGTACAAGCAGGTGGTTAATGAGACATTGGCATTTGTAGAACGAGAGCTGACGAATGACGAAGGGGCGTTTTATTCTTCATTGGATGCAGATAGCCTTACGGCGGAAGGTGAATTAGAAGAGGGGGCATATTACGTCTGGACTATCGAGGAACTCAAAACCTTGCTAGGAACCGATTACGACCTATTTAAAGCCTACTACAATATCAACGCCTATGGCGCCTGGGAAAACAACCATTATGTCTTGATTCGAAAAAAGACTGATGTAGATTTTGCTAAAGCCAATGGTATTACTGAAGGAGATTTAACACAAAAAATCAAAGGATGGAAAGAACTCCTACTGCCCTATCGCGAAAAACGTGCACGTCCCCGCTTGGATGACAAAACATTGACTTCCTGGAATGGATTAATGCTCAAAGCCTACCTAGACGCCTATCGGGTGTTTGGGGAAGAAAAATTTCTTAAAACTGCACTGACGAATGCCAATTTTATCAAAAGTAAACAACTACAACAAAATAGTGCTTTACTCCACAGCTACAAAGATGGAAAAAGCACCATTAATGGCTATCTAGAAGATTATGCCGCTGTGATCCAAGGCTATATTGCTTTGTATGAAAACACACTGGATCAACAGTGGTTAGCTACTGCAAAACAGCTCACCGATTATGCCATTGTCCATTTCTTTGATGCCGAAAAAAGCTTGTTTTACTTTACCTCGGATGAGGATGCAGCGTTGGTTGTCCGGAAAATAGAATATGCGGATAATGTAATTCCAGCTTCTAATTCAATTATGGCAAAGAACCTTTATCTGCTATCCCATTATTTTAGCAGTACAGAATATCTGAAGACTTCTCGACAAATGTTGCACAACATCCAACCGCAGATCTCGCGATATGGACCTGGTTATTCTAACTGGTTGGATCTGATGCTTAACTTTACTGATGATTTTTACGAAGTGGTAGCTGTTGGCGCTAATGCGAAAGAAAAAATCAAGGAACTCAATGCGGTGTACTATCCCAACAAGCTCATCGCTGGTGGCACCTCCAAATCGGATGCACCGCTGCTAGAAGGACGTTATGATGAGGAGGAAACGTTGATTTATATTTGTGTGAATAATGCGTGTAAATATCCTGTAAAAACGGCTGAAGAAGCTTTGGGGCTGATGGAGTGAATACTGGTATTAGTAAGCATAAATCATCTAAATTGAACAGTTATGAAAAGCTTAACAACACTTATTATATTTCTATTTACAATTCATTTTGGAATTGCTCAAGACAAAAATCTTATCGTAACACCTTTAGGAGTTGTAAATCAGAGAATGAATTTTTATAATCAACACAATTTCTCAGAATTTATAAAACTCTATGCAGAGGATGTCAAAATCTATGACTATCCTGATACTTTACTTGGAACTGGAACAGCACATATTACTCCGATTTTCAAACCTAAATTTGAATCCAAATCTATACAGGTTAAAATTATTAACCAGATGTATAATGGAAAACACGTTATGAATCATGAAATGGTAACTGAAAATGGGATTGAGACAAAATATATTTCTATTTATGAAGTAAAAGAAGGGTTAATTACAAGCGTACGATTTGTACGTGATTATGAATAAACCCGCTTTATGCATTGGAAAATCTATTACATCTGTGATCTATTGCAAATA
>CAZYRG010000358.1:0-2899 GCA_964650425.1 uncultured Flavobacteriaceae bacterium | reverse complement strand
TGGGGTGCTGATTTGCAAAGTGAGCATGAACGTTATTTGGTAGAAAAGCATTTTGAATGTCCTGTAATTTTATTTGACTATCCTGCCAACATCAAGGCTTTTTATATGCGTCTTAATGAGGATCAAAAAACAGTCCGTGCTATGGATATTTTGTTCCCAGGAATTGGAGAAATTGTAGGTGGTTCGCAACGAGAAGAACGTCTCGATGTCCTTAAAGAAAAAATGGCCGCGCTAGATATTGACGAGGAAGAACTTTATTGGTATTTGGATACACGCCGCTTTGGAACTTGTGTACACAGTGGTTTTGGATTAGGTTTTGAACGTCTTGTGCTTTTTGCTACAGGTATGGGTAATATTCGTGATGTAATACCTTATCCTAGAACGCCTTTGAATGCTGCTTTTTAATTACTATGTATCTTATGCAATAACACTTTAGCTAATCTAGCTTGTAAAAAATCATTAAGGCCTTGAGGTACCTTAATCTCAAGAGCATTACACATTGCTTCTATTCTTTGTAAGTGCGGTACATTACCTGATGCTTTGAGGTTTTCTAAGGCAACATGATAAAACAATGAGAGGGTTGCCACTAATTGTATTTGCGTCTTATTCTCTTTCAAAAGATGCAAAAACTTCTTGGAATAGGCTAAAAATACTTGAGGATAGTTTGCAAATACCTGTATTGCATACGAAAAACTCTGATAGACAACAATGCTATCCTGATTATTTTTAAATCGTAAATTTTCATTTACTACGTCCTTTTCGATCATATAATCAGCTATAGCACGCTCTATTAAAGCACTACAATCATGTTCTGATAAATAGAACACCTCCATACCTATATTGGTACTAACGACAAGAACTTCGTCTCCAATATGTGTTCGCAAAAAGGATTGGAAAGCTGCCACAGAACTACTAGTCATCAATAGCCGCCGAGTATTATGCTTGGACCTGATACTTACAGATTTTAAAAATGCTATGTAGTGATCATTAGTTGACATCTTTTATTACTTTTTTTACTTGATGAAATATTCGTGATGATATTCCAAACTGACTAAAAATTCAAAATGAAATCAAAAGCATGCTTCGTTGCTTAGACACTCCCTTAAATTTAAGCAATTAAACATTTAAACTCCCTCTATGGAATAGATTTTCTATTCCATACATCAGGTTATATCCGGCATCTCCTATTTATTTCTTGATAAGCTTTTATAAAAACACTATGAACAAGCAAAATTCACCGACCATACAAGATTGTTTTTGCCGATTTTTTGAAAAAATCGAAAGAAAAAAACAAACATTAACAAGAAAAAATTACTTAAACGTTATCGAAAAACACCTAAACTTGTTTTAATGCAATTCATCGAATATTGAAATAATTTAACCTAAAAATAATTTTCAAACAACCTCTTTACAGTATTTTCGCACAAAATTTCAACATATAATTTAACCTATTCAAAACAACAACTATGATGAAAAAAATTACTCTTTTTATATTTTTTATTTGCACAGTCTCGTCGCTATTTGCTACTGACTATTATGTAGATGCCAATAGTGGTAGCGATAATAACAGTGGTACCTCCGTTAGCCAAGCCTTTAGATCTTTGCGAAAAATCTCTAGAATCACACTACAACCGGGGGACAATGTCTATATCATGAATGGCACTTATAATTCTAATGGGAGCAAATTATTAGAAATTTTCGAATCCGGTACTGCTGACAATTGGATTACAATACAGAATTACCAAGACCATCAACCACTATTAGAATTTAGTGGATGGACGGGAATTGATTTAATTAATGGCGCTTCTTATATCAAAATCAAAGGCTTGCGTATAAAAGGTGCTCGTACTAAAGTTACTTTGGAAGAAGCTTTGGCGCAATCAGGAAGCTGTGACAATAATCAAGAAGGTGGTGCCAACGGTTTATATAATGGTACTGGAATCCTTGTTGTAGGACCGAATCTTAAATGGAGTAACCCTGCTACTACTGGAGATGAAATCCCACATCACATTACGATAGAAGACTGTGAGGTTTTTGATTGCACGAGTTCTGGAATAGCTTTTCAGCAAGCAGACTACGTAACGGTTCGTAATAACAAGGTATACAACAACTGTTGGTATACACTTTATGGAACAAGTGGTATTAATCTATACCAGTTCATCAATACTGATGGAACTACTGATACCCACAATATCATTTCAAATAATTTAATGTATGGTAACCAACTGTTGGTTCCTCAAGTACCATTTTGTTCTTTTTTAGATGGCAATGCATTTATTGTAGATGATTTTAGGCATATTCAGACAAAAAATTACAAAAATCCAGAAGTTACCTTTCCAAAATATAGTGCTCGTACACTTGTAGCAAATAATATTGCTGTTAATAATGGAGGTAGTGGATTACACTTTTTCTTGAGTACTAGATGTGATATCTATAACAACACCATTGTTAACAACGCTTTTCAAAATGATGGTGTCAACAACAATTCTGAACTTCGAATTGGGGGATGTGAAGAGTTTAATGTAAAAAACAACATTATAAAAGGTGAATATCAAATACACAACAACGGCGGTAATTCCTTTTTGGATTATACACACAATTATCAATCTGGTCCTGGAATTGATAGTTTATTAGTGGACTGTGTGAACTGTCTGGATGGCGAATTAGTTTTTGAAAATGAAGATGTAAGCAATCCGCGTCCTTATATTACTTCGCTGGATGGAATATTGAAAGATGCTGGAACTACAATCTCTGGAATTACATCTGATTATTTGGGCAACTTACGTTCTGATGAAGATGGATCATTTGACATTGGAGCATACGAATTGCAGTCATGTTACCTTACTACTTGGTATGCAGATACTGATGGTGATGGTGCCGGTGACCCAGAAACGGTTCT
>CAZYRG010000357.1:0-2909 GCA_964650425.1 uncultured Flavobacteriaceae bacterium | reverse complement strand
TTTTTGTTCAGCTATTTTTGATGCGTAGAAGAATTGATCAGGATTTTGCCGTATAGTCTTTTTTATAGATATAGAATAGAAGGAACGTTTATAGTAAATTACAGTGCCATCAAATTACAACCTCTGATATCGCTGTGATCAAAGCGCCCCAGAATCTCAAAACTTCTATCCTTTTGTACTTTGCCCAAATCTTGTGTAGCAATAAATGCACAAGAGTGATAATTGGCAAGATCCATTACATTAATACCCCCAGTTTTGTCAACATCAATTATAGTCAAGGCATCTTCGGTATCGCGAGTTGTCACACGCATCCAGGGAGGACATTGGAATATACCATCACCTTTAGAATAGGCCTGAGATAACAATTCGGTCATTCCATATTCGCTATGAATTTTTGGTACACCAAACCCCTTTTGTAAGATGTTATGCAATTCGGATCGGATCAATTCTTTACGACGACCTTTCATTCCGCCAGTTTCCATAATAATGGTGTTCTTGAGGTTGAATTGATGCTGTTCTACGAGATCCAAAAGTGCAAAAGAGACGCCAATCAATAAGATTTTTTGACCAGTAGCATCCACATTTTTCAGTGTAGTGGCCAGCCGCTCCGTATCATGCAGATAGAAACCGCTATGTGGATTATTACTAGCTTCGATTAAATGCTGTACCATATAAATCAAAGAAGAATCCTGACGCTCTTGATAGGATGGGAGTAGGGCTAAAATTGTGTAGGAATCCGGCGCGCCATAAAACTGATGGAACGCCTTTTTAAAACTTTGTTCGTAGACGTTTACATCAGTGACATAATGATTGCTTACTACGGAACCCGTTGTTCCGCTACTTCCAAATCGTAACTGTTCGGTTTTGTGATTGGATAGGATTTTTTTGGTTTTGAAAAAAGAAATCGGGAGATGCGGAATTTGATTACTTTGTGTGACACTCCCTTTGGCCATGCCTAACAAGTTGCAAAATCGTTGGTAAACGGGATTATTAATGTATTGATGTTTGAAAACACGCAATGCAGCTTCCTCGAAATCGGCAGCAGTTTGTATTTCAAATATAAAATTATAGTCCATCGTGAAACCTAGCGTAACTTTATTGCTATTACCAGATTTTTTTAAAAACCTGGTAATAGCAAGTTTTTGATAAGTAAATATCAAACAAAGGTAGCTAATTTTGTCCTCGTCTTAGAGACTAATTTTTTACAATTTTGCGAAGCATTGTTTTGTTATTCGTTTCAAATTTCAGCAAATAAACGCCCTTTGTCAAATAGGCCAAGTCAATGGTGTCTCCTACCGTTTTTTGAGTGCCTAGATTTTTTCCTATGCTATTATATATGGTTACTGTCATAGGCTCCTTCTTATTGCTGATACTTATGTGTACAAGACCGTTTTTTGTTGGATTTGGGGATAAAGTAAAGCTATTTTCTTTAAGCAAATTAGTAGCAATCGTTAAGGTTCTTTCAATATCTTCAATAGGAAATGGAGTTTTGGCCGTTGCATTAGTTGTAGCGCCTACTAACTCATTTTTACCACTAAAAACCCATTGATTACTGTCAAAAACGGATACTTCTTGTAGATCTGTTATAGTTCGATGTGCCCAACCGTTGGTATATTCCCATGGCTCTCCAGTACCATCTGTATGAATATCGCCATAGGTGTCGTAGACAGCTGGTATAGCGTCTTCAGTAGGTTGGTAAAATAATTCAATGGCATCATCACCATTGATAATGGCAACACTATCAATAAAATCAGGAGAAAACCCAAAAAAAGCTTCAAAGCCGGCTTGCTCACGACTTACATAAAGATATTGACCAGCGACAGCACTACCGCTTAGCACAAACTCCATACTGCTTTTGCCATTACCATTTGTCGTAGAGCCCAAGCCATATAAGCTTAGATCTGGAATTTCTTCCTTAGCATAGAGCTGAATTATTTTGGGCGTTCCACCTTCTAGTGGTCCATCCATGATACCTGTGAGTACTAAATCTTGAGAGAGTGTTGTGATACTTATAAAAAAAAGCATCCATGTAATTTTTTGCATTATTTATTTTTTAGATGTTACTAATAATGCAATTATGACACTAATAAAGATACGCTCTAAAAGGGTGGAGGAACGACATCTTTTGGGTTTACGAAGGGCAAATATACAGTTATTTTTGAATGTTCAAAGTTTTGGAGACTTTATATGGCAAAAATATTTTTTCTATTTATTCTTCAACCATTTGATCAAAAAATGCTGTTTTCTTTTTTGAGGCCAAAGTAATAGTTTTAATCTTCGATTTTTGAATTTTCTCAATGTCAGATTCGTCAAGACTAAAATCCATCGTGGTAATGCTGCGATTAGATACGTTGGAGAAATCAGATTCAATTTCTTGCATGTCAGAAAGGATATCAAGCTTAAAATCTGTTCCTTCAATTAAAAGTTTAGCGCCTTTCCAAGTTTTAATGTGAAATACTCCTACTAATACCGTTTGTAGGTAGTGGTAACCCGCTAATTCTTTCACATCCAGATAAAGTTCATTTTGAGGAGAAGTAGCAAAATGTGTCCCATTTACTTTGATAATAATCCCTTCTGTATGGGTGTCGACATGCAACTTTTCCATGGCTCGGATGTTACCCATGGCGGCTCGTACTTTTAGGATAGTATGTTTGATTCCCATTTTGCTCGATTTTGATTAGCGCCAAAGGTAGTGGTCTTCTTTTTTAGAAAAAAACATCAAACAACTATTATGTTTCACTTTGCATAGTTATGAGTACATAAAGAATAAACTAGCCACATCTATTTAATACATGTGGCTAGTTTTTATTTTTTTCTTAGTACTTATTTTTACCTATTTATGAGTAAGTAGGTATTGAACTCATTTAGACTTTTCCCATTTGCTAAAAAATTTTCCTTTTTCGCCCTTT
>CAZYRG010000356.1:0-2931 GCA_964650425.1 uncultured Flavobacteriaceae bacterium | reverse complement strand
GCAGAAGCTCCTAGTTTGGTGCCAAACATCAAATTGAACTGTCGTACATCGGTCCAATTCTTAGAACCCGTATCTGGATCGGCAATTTCTAACTCTTCTATCAATGCTTTTACATCGGCCAGATCTTCATTTTCTAACGATTTTCCCATGCGGGCAAGAATCGTTTCTCGTTTGGACAAATATCCAACAACACGCGGATTAGTAGTGACAAATTGTGCTTCGTCAAAACTATCTCCAAAACGTTTTTTGGCTTTAGCAATTTCTTTCTTTGCTTTGATGTTTAATTTTTCTGCATAATCTTCGATCAAGACATCTGCACGATAGCGTTTTTTGGAATCTTTATTGTCAATCAATGGATCATTGAACGCATCCACATGCCCTGAGGCTTTCCAAGTAGTTGGATGCATAAATATTGCTGCGTCGAGACCTACAATATTTTGATGCATATAGACCATGCTTTTCCACCAATATTCGCGAATGTTTTTTTTGAGTTCGACTCCATTTTGTCCATAATCATAAACTGCACTAAGACCGTCATAGATTTCGCTAGAACCGAATATATACCCATACTCTTTGGCATGGGAAATTACTTTTTTGAAAGTATCATCTTGATTTGCCATGGCGCAAAAATAGCTAATACTATTTAAAGGAGAAAATACATCGTAGAACTATTATAAATTTGAATTTCTACCTCAAGTCTATCTATGGACTTAAAGCACGATTCTTAGCTAACGTAATACCAAAACACTATAAAAAACCCCTTGCCATAACTGACAAGGGGTGTAGGTTTAAGGGAACATGTAGATGTACTATCGCGGAATAACTCCCGAAGTACGTGTTAGTTTAATTCAAACTCTGTATTTGCGATCATTTTTGGACCGTCAAATATATGAACGATATAATTTCCTTTTACAAGATCTGCATCATTAGCATCTACGAGCATACACACGTCTAATGCCTCATTTTCATAATATACTTTATTAGCACTACTATACGTTAATACAGCATCTTCAAAATTAGCCGTAGCTTTCTTTCCAATTAGGTTACTCTCTGGATTGATTACTTGTACATATAGTTGTTTGTCTCCTGACTCAGCAATCGTATTTTTTGCTAGTGTAAAACAAACTTGTACCTTATCAGTTCTACTTGCTTTATCTGTAGGGATCAATTTCCCGCTATTTTTTACTTTAACACCCGATGCTTTTACAGCTGCTGCAGTAAGTGTCGCTCCTTTTTCTACCAATCCTGCTAATTCTGAATTTTGCATTTGTAAAGAATCAGACTTCATTGTCGTTTCGGTAAGCGCTAAATTAGTACTGTCCAAATCTACAGCCAAACGTTGATTTTCTGTAGTCAAACTATCTGCTAATTTGAATAATTTATCGCGTTCACGCTTTAATCTTCCTATCTGTCTTCTGTACTTACTAATTAAAGCAATATTAGCATCAGCATCTTTTACACTATCTAGTAACACTACAATACGCTCCTTAGCTTTAAGTAAATGATCATCCATTACTTCATTAAGTGCAATAGCATTATCATATTTTGTGATAAGCTCATTGAGCTCCGTTTCTATCAGTTGCTTCTCTGTTTTTAGGTTTTCTTTGTCTTGTTCTTGATCTACGTAAAAATTGTAGGTGATGATTCCTAACACAATAAGAAGGAGCGCCAATACTCCCGTAAGAATTTGTAAGGCGCGATTGCTGTTTTGAACTGTCATAAAATTTGTTTTATTTTGGTTGAATTCTTAGTCGTACTATAAATATAAAGAAATACTTTATATAAAAAACTGGTTTTAATTTTGGTTTTTGATGTTTCAAGATTTATTACATTTATTTTATCCCACTTCTTGTGCTGCTTGCGAACAAGTTTTACGCAAAAATGAAATTACCTTATGTATTTCTTGTAGGCATCAACTGCCTCTTTGTAATTTTCAGTACAATAACGCAGAAATTATAAAGAAAGTATTTTCTGGCAGAATCCCACTACAAAATGCCGCTGCACTTTTTGTTTTCGAAAAACAAGGATTAGTGCAAAATATGATTCACAATCTCAAATATCGTGGACAGCAAAACATCGGCACTTCTCTTGGTCAATGGCTTGGAAATGAATTGCTAAAAAATCATATGCATCGTGACATAACTATGATAATCCCAGTGCCGTTACACCGTAAAAGAATTAGGGAAAGAGGCTACAATCAAGTGGAAAAATTCGGGAAAGAACTAGCAAAAATTTTTGATATTCCTTATGAAGATACCTTGCTAAAAAAGACTAAGTACACCTACAAACAGGCTAAAAGTGGCGGTTATGAACGCTGGGGAAATATTGCCGGTTCTTTTGGTTTGCAACATCCTGATAGGCTAAAAAACCAACATATTCTCTTAGTAGATGACCTATTGACTACTGGCGCTACTCTAGAAGCTTGTGCTACAGAACTTTTACAAGTTCCAGGTGTCAAAATCAGTATTGCAACGATGGCTATTGCACTTTGACCGTCGTTTTGTGGCCTCATTTTTGAGCATAACCATGAGAACACCATTGATCAATTGGTACAATTTGATTACTGTGGTTTTGTTTGCCATAAAATAATTGTTTCTTTGTGTTCTGTATGATTAAGAATAATACGATAAAAGGGTTGAAGACACGAATTGTACTTACTGGATTGTTACTGGTAGTTTTGGTTAATTGTGCCAAAAAAGGAACCATAACTGGAGGAGAAAAGGATGAAGTGCCGCCAAAATTTGTCAAAGCATTTCCCCCTAATTTCTCGACCAACTTTAAGGCCAAAGAAATCAAAATCTACTTTGATGAGTATATCAAACTCAAAGAAGCGCAAAAGCAAATCCTTGTATCGCCACCCATGGACCCCGCTCCATTAATTACACCGCTAGGAACTGCAAGCAAGTACATCAAAATTAAATTCATAGATAC
>CAZYRG010000355.1:0-2941 GCA_964650425.1 uncultured Flavobacteriaceae bacterium | reverse complement strand
GGCTTTTTTAATCCCACAACACTTTTACCAAACTATTTTTAATCTTTTTTATAACACCCTTATTTAGAATAACTTTTGAAAGAAAAAACTTGACCATAACACACTCCTTAAAGGAAAATAGACAGCGTGCAATTAACCATGTATAATTCTTAAATAACAACAAAGGGCTCGCGTGAGGGATAGCAATGGAAATCCCGCAGCCTGAGAAGTGCGAGGAATTGTAATGGATAGCCCGGCCGGAGGACACGCCCCTATATAATGTATAATGTATAGTTAATAATGGAGAATGAATAATATGTATAATAGAGAGTAAACAAAGAATAGAGGAAATATTCGTGCAGAAGCATAAAACACTCCTTTTATACGTTTGATTAATAATACCTAAATTTGTTTAACACATCATCTATTATATAATGACACAATCTGGAGTTTCCAATACTACGATTATCAAAGCACAGGAAGAGCAATTAGAGCGTGTTCCTGATCTATTGGTTACTGAGGCTCCTCTGGAAATTCGTCTGATACATAAAAATGATGATCAAATTTTGGATTCCACTGTTACGGTTACTATGCGTACGCCTGGCAATGACATTGAACTTGTTATAGGTTTTTTGTTTGCTGAGGGAATCATCGATTCTTTTCAGGCTATTAAATCTATCCAATACTGTCAAAAAACCGCTCCAAAGGATCAAGGAAATCGCATAAAAGTTTTTTTGAATGCGAATTATGAAATAGACATATCGCTATTAGATCGTAATTTTGCTGCTACTTCTAGTTGTGGCGTATGTGGCAAACGATCTTTAGAACAATTACAAACTATTTTTCCTAAGACTCACTCAACCGACTTGACAATTCCATTAGCTACCTTATACAGTTTATCCGAAAAACTGAATAGCCAGCAACATCTCTTTAATCATACAGGAGGGTTACATGCCGCAGCTTTGTTTGACAAAAATGGTTCATTATTATATGCTAGAGAAGACATTGGACGCCATAATGCTTTGGACAAAGTACTTGGGCAAACGCTTACAAAAAGCAAAACCCTTTTTGACACTTCTATATTGTTTTTGAGTAGTCGAATTGGGTATGAAATTATCCAAAAAGCAGCAATGGCTCGAATTCCTATAGTAGTGGCTGTCGGTGCACCATCCAATCTTGCAGTGGAAATTGCCAAAAAAGCCGAAATTACATTAATTGGATTTGCCAAAGACAACAGTTTGAATATTTATTCTGGCGCATCAAGGATTGCTGAGGCAAAATACCTTAATGCTACAAAATTAAATACCATTAATTTCGTTGGATAGCTACACAAACAAATCTATGAGTAAAAAAACTTCAGAAAAACGACCTATTATTCCTGAAAATTTTACAGGGTTACAACAGGGAGAAATTCCTGAATTTGCTACAGGCATCAAAGCGATAAAGTCTACTTTGGAACACATTGCTAGAGAGACTGGGTATAGCAAAGGGTTCTCTGCGCTAAACAAAATGAATCAAAAAGAAGGTTTTGATTGTCCAGGCTGCGCTTGGCCAGATCCCGAAAATCGTTCTTCATTGGGGGAATATTGTGAAAATGGCGCCAAAGCAATCGCAGAGGAAGCAACCAAAAAAAAGGTTGATACTGAATTTTTCAAACAACATTCTGTAAACGAATTGCTTGGATGGTCAGATTATGATTTAGGAAAAAGCGGTAGGATTACGGAACCCATGTTCCTTGCAGAAGGAGCTACACATTATCAACCTATTTCTTGGGATGCTGCTTTTGATTATATCGGTACAAAACTAAAGTCACTTCCCACTTCTGATGATGCGATCTTCTATACTTCGGGCCGAACGAGCAACGAGGCTGCTTTTTTATATCAATTATTTGCAAGACAATTCGGAACGAACAACCTACCTGATTGCTCGAACATGTGTCATGAATCTAGTGGAAAAGCACTGGGCGAAACTATTGGGATTGGTAAAGGCACTGTGAAACTAGATGATTTCGCTAAAACTGATTTGGTTATTGTCATGGGGCAAAACCCGGGCACCAATCATCCGAGAATGCTCTCTGCCTTAAGAGAAACCAAGAAAAATGGCGGCAAAATCATTACTATCAATCCGCTTCCAGAAGTGGGACTAATGGCTTTTAAGCATCCCCAAAAACCTATGGAATTGCTAGGAAAGCCTACCAAGTTAACAGATATTTTTTTGCAAGTAAAGATCAATGGAGATGTAGCACTACTCAAAGCTTTATTGCTGTATATGGTAGATGCCGAACTAACTAGTGCGGATTTCGTATTGGACAAAGATTTTATAAAGCGATATACTGCAGGCTATGATGATTTTGTTAAAGACTTAAAACAACATAATATTCATGATTTGGTTGCTAAAACGGGAGTTCCGTTTTCTGTTTTTAATGAAGCAGCTGCATTACTGACTAAAAGTAAAAAAATTATTATCTGCTGGGCGATGGGCTTGACCCAACATAAAAATGCCGTAGATAATATTCGTGAAGCCGTAAATATTCTTCTATTAAAGGGAAGTATTGGTGTCGAAGGTGGTGGCGTGTGCCCTGTTAGAGGACATAGTAATGTACAAGGTGATCGCACGATGGGTATTTGGGAAGCCCCTACAGAAGCTTTTTTGGATAAACTAGGAGCCGTTTTTAATTTTTCGCCTCCGCGAAAGCATGGTTATGATGTCGTAAATGCCATCAAGGCCATGAAGGCAGAAAAAGATAAAGTTTTTATAGCAATGGGTGGTAATTTTATCTCCGCCACTCCCGATACAGAATTGACAGCAGAAGCGCTGCGCAATTGCAAACTCACAGTACAAATATCAACCAAACTGAATCGCAGCCATCTAGTGCATGGCAAAACAGCTTTGATACTACCGTGCCTAGGGCGGTCAGAAAAAGATCTTCAAAAAGAAAAAATACAATTTGTTTCGGTAGAAA
>CAZYRG010000354.1:0-2947 GCA_964650425.1 uncultured Flavobacteriaceae bacterium | reverse complement strand
ACTTATCCTGCAAAGCGGGTGCAAATATAAAACCCTTTTTTCATTACAACAAAACCTTTTTCAATAAAAATTAAAAAAAGTTTTAAACTATTGACTATCAAATATTTAAATCTTGTTTTTTCTTCACAACAAAAGCTTTATAAATAATAAATTTTAGCTCTTATTCCTAATAACCTGAAAAGCAGCACTTTTATAGAAATTAAAGAAATGAAATCAAATAGAATATTGCAGCATCCATACAAGGTATTATCTTTGTTGCAATACTAATTATAAGGTAACACATGATTAAGATTACATTACCAGATGGGGCAATTAAAGAAGTAGAAAAAGGAAGCTCTCCTTTTGAGGTTGCAAAAAGCATTAGCGAAGGCTTAGCGCGCAATGTTATTTCGGCAAGGTTTAATGAAACAACGGTTGAAGCATCAACTCCGCTAACCCAAGATGGTACCCTTACCTTACATACATGGAATAACGATGAAGGTAAAAAAGCTTTTTGGCATTCTACTTCTCATGTTGTTGCACAAGCTCTAGAAGAATTATATCCTGGTATAAAACTTACCATTGGCCCTGCTATTGAAAATGGTTTTTATTATGATGTTGATTTAGAGAATCAAACTATTTCTGAAAAAGATTTTCCGCAAATAGAAAAGAAAGCTCTAGAAATCGCTAGAGAAAAACACGACTTTAAAATGCGTGAAGTCTCTAAAAGTGATGCTTTAGATTATTACAAAAAACAAAACAACACCTATAAGGTTGAGTTGATTGAAAACTTAACAGATGGAGAAATCACCTTCTGCGATCATAGTTCTTTTACAGATTTGTGCCGTGGTGGACATATACCCAATACTGGGATTATAAAAGCTGTAAAAATACTAAGCGTTGCAGGTGCTTACTGGAGAGGTGATGAAAACAACAAGCAATTAACTAGAGTGTATGGAATTTCATTTCCTAAACAGAAAGAGCTTACTGAATATTTAGAACTACTTGAAGAGGCTAAAAAGCGTGATCATAGAAAATTAGGTAAGGAACTTGAATTATTTACCTTTTCTCAAAAAGTCGGTCAAGGATTACCTTTATGGTTACCTAAAGGTGCTGCACTTAGAGAACGATTAGAAGATTTTTTAAAGAAAGCTCAAAAGAAAGCGGGGTACGAAATGGTGGTTACCCCACATATTGGGCAAAAAGAATTATACGTAACATCTGGACATTATGCCAAATACGGCGAAGACAGTTTTCAGCCCATACATACACCTAAAGAAGATGAAGAATTTCTTTTAAAACCGATGAATTGCCCACATCATTGCGAAATATTCAACGCAAGTCCTTTTAGTTATAAAGATCTTCCAAAAAGATATGCAGAATTTGGTACCGTATACCGCTACGAACAAAGTGGTGAATTGCACGGTTTGACTCGTGTTCGAGGTTTTACACAAGATGACGCACACATTTTTTGTACTCAAGAACAATTAAGTGATGAGTTTAAAAATGTAATAGATCTTACCTTATATGTATTAGGTTCTTTAGGTTTTGATAATTTCACCGCGCAAGTATCTGTTCGAGATTTAAATAATCCAGGTAAATACATAGGTGATGCTTCTAATTGGGAAAAAGCAGAAAATGCTATAATTGATGCTGCCAAAGAAAAAGGGTTGAACTTTGTTATTGAAAGTGGTGAAGCTGCTTTTTACGGCCCTAAATTAGATTTTATGGTAAAAGATGCTTTGGGTAGAAACTGGCAATTGGGTACAATTCAAGTTGATTATAATTTACCTGAACGCTTTGACCTTAACTACAAAGGCAGTGATAATGAACTACATAGACCTGTGATGATTCATCGTGCTCCTTTTGGTAGTATGGAACGTTTTGTTGCATTATTGCTTGAACACACAGGAGGAAATTTCCCATTATGGCTAATCCCAAAACAAGCTATCCTATTGCCTGTCAGTGAGAAACATGAAAAATATGCTGAAAAAGTTTTGAATTCGCTGGAAAATCACGAAATTCGCGCGCTCATTGATAATAGGAACGAGACTGTAGGTAAGAAGATTAGAGAAGCAGAATTAAAGAAAATACCTTTTATGCTTATTGTGGGAGAGAATGAAGAAAAGGCTAAAACAATAGCTGTTAGAAGACATGGAGGGGAAGATTTAGGGAGTATTTCAATCAGCAAATTTTCAGACTTGGTTTCAAAAGAAATAAGTAGTACCTTAAAGTCGTTCTAAAATAAAAGTTTAATTTAAAAATATATGTCATAGCAATACGAAGAAGATTTAAACCTCAACCAAGAAGGGAAAACAAAAATCCACACAATATCAATGAAAAAATTCTTGCTCCAGAAGTGAGGTTGGTTGGAGATAATGTAGAAGTAGGTGTATATCCTATACGAAAAGCTTTAGATAAAGCTGAGGAATTGGAATTGGATTTAGTTGAAATATCACCTAAAGCCGTACCGCCTGTTTGTAAGATAATTGATTACAAAAAATTTCTTTACGAGCAGAAAAAGCGTGAAAAAGCCATGAAGGCTAAAGCAACGAAAGTTGTTGTAAAGGAAATACGATTTGGTCCACAAACAGACGACCATGATTATGAATTTAAGAAGCGTCATGCAGAAAAATTCTTAAAAGAAGGCGCCAAATTAAAAGCCTACGTATTTTTTAAAGGAAGGTCTATTGTATACAAAGACCAAGGAGAAATATTATTATTAAGACTTGCCCAAGAATTGGAAGATTTTGGAAAAGTTGAACAAATGCCAAAACTTGAAGGTAAAAGAATGACCATGTTCTTAGCCCCTAAAGCAAGTAAAAAATAAGCGGAATGCTGCAAACCTGATTAAGTTCAGAGGTGGCAATTAATATATTTAAAAAGGAAAAATGCCTAAAATGAAAACAAAATCCAGTGCCAAAAAGCGATTTAAGCTTACCGGTTCTGGTAAAATCAAAAGAAAGCA
>CAZYRG010000353.1:0-2947 GCA_964650425.1 uncultured Flavobacteriaceae bacterium | reverse complement strand
AGTTTTAAAATTGTAAAAAACAAAAACTGCCAACTGTTACTGCCAACTTTTGGTTCTTTTGGCAAATGAATTTCATTCATAGTTAAAACTATTGCACTTCTAGTCCATAGTGATTTAGTTTAAGGTGTAGTGAGAACAAATTGGAAGCAAACGATAAGAAAATATGAAATAAATAATTTGACAATATTTAACGTATCATACTTATGTTACAGCACATATGCCAATACAGTGGCTAACAAAACAATTGCAAATTTTGTCAAATTAAACTTGTGCCCTTCATTGCTTTCAAACAAAATAGTTGTAGAAACATGCAAAAATATGCCAATTACTAGAGCGGTGATTTCTTTGTAAAATTCAATAGCCCCCGAGACATTAGCAGCGATATAACTTCCCAAAGGCGTCAAGAATGCAAACAGTAATAGAAATAATACCACTTGCCACTTTTTGATCTGCGTTTGGAGTAAAAATGTACTCAAAATCATAGCGACAGGGATTTTATGGACTATAATTCCAGCTAGTAACCCGTCGGTATGATGAATAGGAAAGCCTTCCAACAAAGCATGTATGCCCAGACTAGTGAATAACAAAATGGGGAGGGTCGTCTGTTCTTTTTCGAGATGTACATGCCCATGTTCGGCTCCTTTAGAAAAATATTCTAATACACTTTGAAGTAAAATACCGATCATAATCCATAATCCAGTATGCTTATGGTTTCCGTGATGCTCAAAAACCTCGGGGAGTAAATTAAAAATAGTAATAGCTAATAAAAAAGCACCACTAAAAGCTAATAAGAGTTTTAAGTTCTTTTGGTTGGATGGTTGGAACCAATACACCAACATAAAACCAATTATTACAGCTGCTATGGGTAATAGATAATTCAAATAAGTAGTATTTCTTGTTATTGGCTTTGGTTGATTTGGAGCATATCATGGCTAAATTCATACAGTGATATCACTAGCCTGGGTAAAGTTGTTCCAAGGGTTTTAATTAAGATTTTTATACTTCAACACTCTCATCTCTTCTCTCTTTTTCTACCCTTACTTAAAAACCATAATCAATCTTGGAGAATCGCTTTTATGAAACTTGTTCAAATGATAATCCCCAAAAATATCTAATAAATACACACCAGCTTGTTCAAAATAATTTTGAAAATCCTGCAAGCTTATAGCTTTGACCTTTTCAGTAAAAGAATAGCTTTCACCATTAGCATCAAAATTAATTTCTTTAAAGATGTATCCATCCTTTACATAACGCTTGATGCGAAAGTCGATGTTTTCAACCGTTTTAATTTCTTCGGGAACGAGGTTTGCAATGACATGTTCCACATTCATAAAATCGAGTACTGCGCATCCTGTATCATTTAGATCCGCCTTGATCGATTTGATAGTGTTTAGATTATCTTCCTCATTTTCAAAATACCCAAAACTGGTGAATAGGTTAAAGACCGCTTCAAATTTTGCATCAAAGGGCTTACACATATCGTGTACTTTGAATCGCAAGGTGTCATTGGCAAATTGCGAAGCATGCGTAATGCTATTTTCAGACAAATCTGCACCAGTGACATTATATCCAATCGAATTTAGATAAATACTATGACGTCCTTTACCACAAGCCAAATCCAAAATGGCATCTCCAGGTGCTAGGTTTAGGTAATGTGTGAGTGTTTTCATAAACAACTCGGCTTCGGCATAATCTCGATCTTTGTAGAGTATGTGGTAGTATGGGGTGTCAAACCATGATGCATACCACTTTGTAGAATCTTTTAGCATAGGGGGCAAAATTAACGTATTTTTGTGTTTTAATATAGAAGTGCGACAAAATAACTTCTTTTGATTCAAAAATAGTGGGCGAAAACTTTGAAATGGTGGCCAAAACCTTATTTGGCTTTGAAGAAATTTTAGCAAGAGAACTTAGAAACCTAGGAGCCTCTCGCGTGAAAACAGGTACACGAATGGTCAGTTTTTATGGGGATCTTGGTTTTATGTACAAAGCAAATCTTTGTTTGCGCACGGCACTCAAAATCTTGAAACCGATTGCATCCAAACGGATCAGAAATGATCGGGATTTATATAATTTCATCAGTACACTTCCTTGGGAAGATTATTTGAATGCCAATGAAACGTTTGCAATCTACTCCACGGTGCATTCAGAGGTGTTTAGACACTCCCAATATGTAGCGCTTAAGGCAAAAGATGCGATCGTGGATAAATTCCGAAATAGTAGTGGAGAACGCCCTAATGTCGATACGGAACATCCAGATTTGACCATCAATCTCCATATTCAAAAAGATGTATGTACGGTATCCTTGGATAGTTCAGGAAACTCTCTACATCAACGTGGATACCGTTCTGCAACCAATATTGCACCCATTAATGAAGTACTAGCGGCGGGTTTATTATTACATTCTGGTTGGGATGGGCGCAGTGATTTTATGGACCCGATGTGTGGTAGTGGTACGATTGCGATAGAGGCTGCGATGATCGCCTGTAATATTCCCCCAAATCTGAATCGCAAAGAATTTGCTTTTGAGAAATGGTTGGACTGGGATTTGGAACTTTTTGAAAAGATAGAAAATGCAGCTTTAGGGAAAGCACGTGATTTTCATTATAAAATATATGCTTCGGATAAAGCACCTTCTGCCATCCGTAAAGCTAAAACCAATATCGAAAATGCAAAATTAGAAGACTTTATCACCCTAGAAGAAGCAAATTTCTTTGAAAGTGTTAAGCAAAGCGATCGTCATTTGCATATGGTTTTTAATCCGCCTTATGGCGAAAGACTCCCTGTAGATATTCCCACCTTTTATAGTCAGGTAGGGGATACGCTCAAGAAAAACTATGCCGATACCAATGCATGGTTTATTACGACTGACTTAGAAGCATTGAAACACGTAGGACTCCGACCCTCTAGAAAAATCAAAGTTTTTAATGGAAAATTAGAAGCTCGA
>CAZYRG010000352.1:0-2976 GCA_964650425.1 uncultured Flavobacteriaceae bacterium | reverse complement strand
GTGATTTTTTCTTTACGAGAATTATATAAGGTTTCTCGCAATAAAACTGCAAAACTATTGATCGTTGTATTCATTTTCTGAGGATTGCTAAGTCCCATTGCTTTGATCCCATTGAGTACATTGAAAATAAAGTGCGGATTCATTTGCAATTGCAACGCCTTTTGTTCTAATTCTAAGATTTTATTTTCATTCAAGAGCCGATCCTTTTCTTTTTCGACAATTTTTGCTTTTTGTCTTTCCGTAATAGCATATAATATCCCAATTATTGAAAGAATAGCTAATGTAAAAAGAGCTGCACTCCAAATGGTAAATGGCTTTTTATACCAAGGTGTTCTAATAAAAAACTGAAACCTAATCGGAATACTATCTCCTTTACTAAAATCCCTTGCTTCTACCTGAAATATGTGTTTCCCATATCTTAATCCTGAAAAGCTCTGTCTGTTGGCACCGCCCCAAGGACTCCATGTATCATCGTTTAATCTATACCGGTATTGAACCGCTTTTGGATGATTAACATCTACCATTTTATACGTAAATGACAACTGCGTTTGTTCCGGGTTGAGCTGCAGCACCTTTTCCTTATTGGACCAATCGTTTAGCGTTAATGTGTCCAAAGACTGATATCCTACTTGTACATCTTCAAAATGCAATTTCCCAATAGTATTTTTTGACATAATTGCGCCCGGTTCATATTTGGTCAATCCATAATTTGTTCCAAACCATAAAGCGCCATTATGATCTTTGGTAATGGCATTTGGAACAGTTTCTACACCGATAAAGCCATCTTCTTTTCCAAAGTGCTTTAGACTTCGAATTATGTGATATTCTTCAAGGATTATTTTATCAATTCCGCGCTCAGTCCCTACCCATAAAACACCTTGATCATCAAATAGTAATTGATTAATTATAGTTGAATACGTATTCGATCTTTCTTTCAAAAGTTCAAGTGCTGTGGGATCCTCTAATGGCGCGCTCCATATCCCAGCGCCAGCGGTACCTAGATACACTCTGTCTTTATAAAAACAAAGCGCTTGGATCGGAAGATTTTGAGGTGTAACTGCTCCAAAAGATTTAACCGTTGTATTATGAACATATCCCAATTCTCCAGATTGTGTTCCGTACCAAACACGACCTATACTATCTATTTTCATTGCATGAATTGATCCTTTTGACAATCCTTCTTTTTGTCCATAATTTTGAAGTGTAACAACAGTATCCTTGACAATGTCATACTTAAAATTAGTAATCCCCTTAGCATAGGTGGCCGCCCAAATAGAATTATCATCACCCGCTTCCAAAACCCTTACACGATCCGACAATAACCCTTTGCTACGATCGATGATATAATTTTTAATAACTTCTTTAACCAAGCTGTCCACACGCACTTGATACCCAACAATACTATCTACATAGGTACTATCTTTTTTTACTTCATATACCTTTTCTAGTCCATGAAGCAGAATTCCTCGACTGTCTGTTCCTGCCCAAAGGCGATCTTGATCATCAGTTGTAAGGGTTTTTATTTTTGTTTCATAAAAATAGGGCGGCACGGATATATCATGAATTCCCTTTTCATCTATAAAACTTAGTTTTGCTCCTTCCGTCGCAACCCAAACTCCGTTTTTAGAAGTGTTCAACGCTGCTACGCGATTTCCTCTAAGCCCTGTATCTCGATCATAATGGGTGAAATTATTCTGAAAATATTTGTAAAAACCACCTCCCAATGTAGTAACCCATGTAGCATCATGAACCCCCGTGATAATTTTGTGTACGTTCCCTGCCTGCAATCCATTCCCATCATCAATATGTCCTTTTTCGTCATATGTTTGTGTATCTACTATCGTAATCCCATTATTATCGGTAGCAATCCATAGTTCGTTATCATCTACTAATGCCATATCCGTAATTCGTAAGGGTTCTCGAATCAAAATGGGATCATGGTGATTTCCATTGGGATCAAAAACTAAAGTGCCATCATCATATGTAGCAGCATAGATATAGGAATTGGCTTGGGTAAGTGCTACGAAATTGTTTGTCGTAATTTTTTGAGCCCCTTTGCCAGTTTCACTCAAACTATCAAGACGCCAAAGTCCTTTATTGGTAGCTATCCAATAGAATTTACCATCAAAAATCACATCATTAATACGACTTTCATCAATTTCCGCATGCAAACTGTAGCGTTCTATTTGTTCTTTTTTGTATGCAAACAGCCCTTTCGCAGTAGCGAAATACAGCTCAGAATCAAACTCAAAAATCTCATGAATATTAGGACCATCTATGTTAGCAAATACTTTCTCTTTTTTTACAGAGAGCCCTTTGTTCGTTGCAACAAACAATTGATTGTGCATAAAAGAAACTGCATTGACAACGTTAGACACTAATCCTTGCCGATGATTCCACACCTGAAACTCGACGCCATCAAAACGACACAACCCTCCTCCTTGTGTAGCTACCCACAAATACCCTAAATCATCTGTTACTAAATCCGTAATCTGCGATTGCGGTAAGCCGTCTTTTATCGTGTATGCTCTTAGCTGATTGTGCTGTGCAACCAAAGAGGTCTTTATAAAAAAGAACGTCAAAAAAAGAATCAAATACTTCAGTTGCATAGTGATGAAACGAGGTTATAAATCGTGATTACACAAATATAGGGTTATTCGGTGTAGTGTAATAAAAGTGAATAGTTATCTGAATATACCTAAAGACAAAGACCTACAAGGAGGCCTTTGGCAACACCTTGCAGGTCTTAGCAATCTAACTAACCTACCCAAAAGTCTTCACCCCAACCCTCTCCTACTTCGACAAGTCATAGCAATAAGGACTGGAATAAGGGATTCCATGAAATCCTTAATCAAAAATCAATATTCATTAATCGTTAATCAAAAAACATCTACAAGGAGGCCTTCGGCAACACCTTGCAGGTCATTATTGCTAGCATCCTGGAGGTTGCACAAAGGATACAATCTTCCATTCTCC
>CAZYRG010000351.1:0-2985 GCA_964650425.1 uncultured Flavobacteriaceae bacterium | reverse complement strand
GTCTAGAGGTCAGCAGGTACGGCCTTTGTCAGGTTAGGGAATTGGAAATAAATAAGGTAGCCAAAAATGTGGCTTTGTGTTATTAATCAGCATGCATTCCAACAATAAAAAATTGCTTTTTCTTTTTCAAAAAAAATTAAAAATAGTCATATGAATTCTTATTACTTCACTGAAGAACATGAATTATTCCGCCAATCCTTAAGAACCTTCTTAGAACAAGAAGCTATTCCTAACATTGATCAATGGGAGGAAGATCGACGAACTCCAAGAGATATTTGGAAAAAGATGGGCGAGATGGGTTTTCTAGGACTTTCCTATCCTGAAAAGTATGGTGGCATGGGCTTAGATTTTTTCTATGATGTTGTTTTTAATGAAGAATTAGGTCGCTGTAATTCTGGTGGATTTGCAATTACACAACAAGTTGTGCAATATATGTCCGGTCCTTATATTTTGAAATATGGGTCAGATCATTTAAAAGATAAATATTTACCAGGAATTATTGCGGGAGATTTAATTTCCTCTATTGCCATTACAGAACCAGGTGCTGGGTCAGATGTTCAAAACATCAAAACCAAAGCGGTCAGAGAAGGCGATCATTATATTGTCAATGGCTCAAAAACCTTTATCACTAATGGTGTTTATGGAGATTTTATCGTTACAGTGGTTAAAACGGACCCTAGTTTAGGAGCTGCGGGTGTGAGTTTACTCGTGTTGGAACAATCGATGGAAGGCGTATCTGCCAGAAAATTAAAGAAACTTGGATGGCATAGTTCTGATACGGCAGAGTTAAGCTTTGATAATGTCAAAGTGCCCGTCGAAAATTTAATTGGCGAAGAAGGCAGAGGGTTCTATTATTTGATGAATGGTTTACAACTTGAAAGAATTTGTGGCTTACCAGCAGGTGTCGCCGCGATGGAACATGCCCTTGAAACTTCTATGCAATATATGTCTGAAAGAGAAGCTTTTGGACGATCCATAAATAAATTCCAAGTATTAAGACATAGAATTGCCCAAATGGCATCAGAAGTTGAGGCCTTGAAAGCCTTTGTTTACACTTGCGCAAAAATGTATTCAGATGGTATCTACGATGTCAAATTATGCTCTATGGGTAAGTTATTGGTTTCTGAATTGTCAGAAAAAGTAGCGACTCAATGTCTACAATTCTTTGGCGGTTATGGTTTTATGGAAGAATATCCAATGGCAAGAATGTATCGAGATGTTAGGGTTGGTACCATTGGTGGAGGATCTTCAGAAATCATGCGAGAGATCATTTCTAAAATGCTTATCGAAGATGTAGGGTATAAAGCAGCACCGCGTAAGGATATCAAAAAAGCGCCTTCAGAAAGTAGCAATGGGAATGGGGTCGCCACAACTACCAGTCGATCTAATTCAATCAAGACGGAGGGTCAACCTGCCTCTATTGATCATTTGGTCGAAGGTATTCAAGCTCAAGCAGCCGGGGCAAAACCTTTAGGCAAAACTTTGAAATTTGATATGGGCGGGCAACATTTATTTATTGATGGTACTGGAGACAAAAATGTGGTTTCTGCTTCGGATATTGCTGCGGACTGCACGGTCAACGTTTCTTTGACAGACTTTCAGTCGTTGATTAGAGGAGATTTAAATCCGATGTCTGCTTTTATGAGTGGTAAAATTAAAGTGGACGGCGATATGGGGGTTGCAATGAAGTTGCAGAGTCTATTTGGCTAAAAAAGTTAATATTTGTAAGAAAAACAGGGTAGTTGTTCACGACAAATGCCCTGTTTTTTTTATTTTTTCCCATTTTAAATCCTTTCTGTCTCCTTTCTTACAGTAGATAGAGGGGTTCTAAATTTAGAAAAATAATACATTTGTTGAGCAACATGGTATTTGAAGGTTGACAACCTAGAAGTTTTTAAAATGTCCGCTAATGTCCTTCTTTAAAAACTCACTTGCGAGTGACAACATTTCAGAACAACCATAATTGTTTAGTACCCTTCAAAATATTTCCAATTTACAAATATTTAGGAACGACACACAAATAAGTTTTACGTTTAAAAGTTATTTATCGCTCGTTCCTTAGTAGTCTTTC
Organism: uncultured Flavobacteriaceae bacterium; assembly: GCA_964650425.1. Taxonomy (GTDB): domain Bacteria; phylum Bacteroidota; class Bacteroidia; order Flavobacteriales; family Flavobacteriaceae; genus Aquimarina. The sequence continues at coordinate 914 of CAZYRG010000351.1, read as the reverse complement.
AAGGTAATAATAACGGGTTATATTTGGATGAATTTTGGAATTAGACAAGGCAAAAAACATGAACGAGTGTAAGCTCGTGAACCGTTTACGGAAGGGCTGCCAATGCCTTAGCATCGGCGAGTATTTTTAACGAAGTATAATTTCAAAAATCGCCAAATTACCCGACAGTATTATCTGGAAGGACTACTTAGCTACCAAATTGAAAACAATAAATTGATTAAATATGAGAAAATTATCTTTCTTTTTTTGCGCGCTTTTCCTTTGCCAATTAAGCTTTGCTCAAGTAAATATGGAGCTTCAAGCCAAGGTCACTTATAATGATAAATTAAGTGATATTTGGGGATATGCAGATGATCTGGGCAATGAGTATGCTTTAGTTTGCTTACGAGGTGGCACTGCTATTGAAAATATTACCGACCCTACTAATCCAACTAACATAGCAATCATTCCTGGTCCTCGTTCCACTTGGAGAGATGCAAAAACTTTTGGAAAATTTGCCTATTTGATTAATGAATCTTCTGGTGGACTACAGATCATCAATTTAGAAAATCTACCAAATGCGCCGAATTCTACCCACTCTTCTTTTTGGGAACCAAATATTCCAAACTTAGGGACTTTATCCACTTGTCATAATATTTATATTGATGAAGCTACAGGTTATGGTTTTTTAGCAGGTTGTGACGTCAATAATGGCGGTGTGCTTGTTTTAGATTTATTTACGACTCCTGGCACCCCAATTTTTGTGGCTGCTGCAGCACCCGTTTATGCACATGATGTTTACGCTAGAGACAATTTTATTTACAGTTCGGACATTAATGCTGGCGCATTTTCTATCCAAGACATGACAAATATAAATAATATAACTACGGTGAGTAGTCAGAATACACCTTTTAGTTTTACACATAATGCTTGGC
>CAZYRG010000350.1:0-2999 GCA_964650425.1 uncultured Flavobacteriaceae bacterium | reverse complement strand
GAGTTACATATTGTAAATAATTTAGAGGAAGCATATAAAACCGAAGATGCTGATTTACTTAACCATATTTTACTTCTTAGTTTTAGTTTAAATGATTTTCAATTTGACAAATCCAATACATTGTTGATTTGTAATTTAATAGTAGAAGATTGGCACAATGAGCACGAAGATTTAGCAACTATATTACATAAGATAAAAGACCCCGTAAGCATTCCTTTTTTAGTTAAAGCTATGCAACTAAATTTAGAATATCTTGAATATAATGATGGAGAATCATTAATAAGAAAATGCGCATATGCTTTAGCAGATATAGATACGATTGAATCCTTAGAAAGGATAAAAGATTTATCAAAATCAGGAAATTCGATAATAAAGACTTCGGCTATTGAACAATTAGAGAGGAAAAGCGCTAATCTACCCCAATAGTTTTTTCAAGAATAGAATTTAAAGAGTATGTTTCTTCATTAGGAAGCATACTTTTTGCTTTTTCAAGATTACCGTTAATTACAAGTTGGTGCATCTCTTTAGAGAAAGAAGTTATATCATCAATAGAAACAATCCAGTCATTAACATATTTTTCAACAGCAATACCTGATAAGCCTATTTGTATGGCTCTATGTTTAAGTGGGTTCAAATAAAAATCACGTTCAGGGTCCCATTGTATGCGAACAGGAGAATTATCTTTTATGGTTCGCCATTCTTCGACAGAGTTATAAATGTTTTTAGAAAAATGAGAAAGACAAGAATTTTGTAAAGCCCATTCAAAACCTGCTCTTTTAATTTTGATTTTTAAGATGTGTTCTTGACCTTCCTTTATAGCCCAACCAGAACGGTACATCATCCATAAGAATGACGGTTTTATCCAAGTCATCCTAGTCATTTTAAAAGGTGGAGAAACAAAATTATTATTCTCGATAGCAGGTAATGCTATTATTGGGCTGTATGCTTGATAAACGGTAATTGTATGTTCATCATATTCTGCTCTTATCTCTCTTTCTTTCATTTTAAGAAGAATATGCTTTTTGCGTTTTATAATCACGTAAACACATATCAATAAAATCGTAGATATATTTTTTCTTATCGTCCGATAAGTTAGAAATCTCTTCAATACGCTGTAAAACTTCCTTATCCTTTACGAGTACAGAAGAATCTCCAGCAAGAAAGTCTAGAGATACATTAAGAGCTTCGGCAATTTTTTTAGCAATGTCAATAGATGGTGTGCGTTCGTTACGCTCGTAACGTCCAATAATAGCAGAAGAAGTACCAATCATAGAAGCCAAAACTTCACGCTTCATATTCTTATCTGTTCTAATACTCTTTAATCTACTTCCAAAATTTATACTCATAATGTGCCTATAATTACCAATCTGTAAAGGATTACACAAAAATATCTTATCAAAAGGTAAAAAACAAATCCAAAAGTATTGTTTAAAAAGTACAGATAGTTTACTTTTGTCACCAAAGTGTAATAAAAAATTATTTTTTAACAATGTCAAAGAAGCTACTTACAGATAACATAGACCAATTAATCTACGAAAACGACATTTTAGAGCTTACGGTTTTAGGCGGAATAAAATTAGAGGGTTTAGACAGAATGCGAGTTACTGTAAAAATACAGGAGCAAGAAAGTAGCAGACCACCTGTAAGACACAATCTTGATTTATACAACGATACACAATTAGAGAAGTTTATAAGAAAAGTTGCAGAGAAATTAGAAATCGGTACATCAGTTATATCGGCAAGTTTAAGTGAACTTACAGAAGAACTAGAAAAATATCGTTTAAAAGAAATCAAAGCCAAAGAAGAAAATCTAAAACCAAAAGTTAAGCAACTCAATTTAAGGGAAATTGAAAAAGCCGAAACCTTTTTAAAGTCTGATGATTTATTAAAAAAGACAAATGAACTTATTGGAAAATCTGGAGTTATTGGCGAAGAAATCAACAGACTATTAATGTATATCATCTTTACAAGCAGAAAACGAGAACAACCATTACACGTAATCGGCTTGGGAAGTAGCGGAACAGGAAAAACCCACCTACAAGAAAAGGTTGGCGAACTTATTCCAGAAGAAGAACGTGTAAGTATCACCACATTATCCGAGAATGCCTTTTATTATTTTGGAAAACAAGAACTAAAAAACAAAGTCATATTAATCGAGGATTTAGACGGCGCAGAAAATGCACTCTATCCATTACGAGAATTACAAACTAAAAAACGAATCGTAAAAACCATAGCAAGTAAGAATACAAAAGGAGAAACCCAAACCAAGTATTTAATAGTTGAAGGTCCAGTATGTGTTGCAGGTTGTACGACCAAAGAACATATTTATGAGGATAATGCAAATAGAAGTTTTTTAATCTACCTCGATGAAAGTCAGGAACAAGACGAGAAAATAATGCAATACCAACGCCAAATATCAACAGGCGAAATCAATTTTTACGAGCAGAAAGAAATACAAGAGTTTTTACAGAATACACAACGAGTATTAAAACCTGTAACCATTAGAAACCCTTTTGCTAATAAACTCAATTTACCACAATCTGTATTTAAACCACGAAGAACCAACAACCATTATTTACAATTTATAGAAGCAATTACATTTTACTATCAATATCAACGAGAACCAAAAGCAGATAAGCAAACAGGAGAAATGTATATCGAAACCACATTAGAAGATATTGAAAATTCAAATATGCTTTTAAAAGAAGTTTTACTACGCAAAAGTGATGAACTTACAGGAAGTTGCAGAAATTATTTGGAAACGCTTAAAGCGTATTTAAAAGCTAAAAAGAAGAAAGAGTTTACAGGATTAGAAATACGCACACAATTACGCATCAAAGAAAGTACGTTACGCAACTATCACAAACATTTACAATTATTAGGTTACATCAAACGAAATACCAATAAAAAGACTAGAAGTTATACGTTTGAATTAGTGATATCCAAAGATTACGATAAACTACAAAAGGATATACAAACCGCATTAGATAAGGCTTTGC
>CAZYRG010000349.1:0-3008 GCA_964650425.1 uncultured Flavobacteriaceae bacterium | reverse complement strand
AAATTCTAAAGTACCTTTTTCACTATCTCGCTTAAAAATAGTGATGTTGCTGCTTTTCTGATTAGCCACTAATAAAAAATTACCTGTGGGGTCTAAAGTGAAATTACGTGGCCAATCTCCGCGTACTGATTCCCGTCCAACTAAAGAAAGCTTCCCTGTCTCCTGAGCAACCTCAAAAATTACGATAGTATTTTCACCCCTATTAGAAGCGTACAAAAATCGCTCATCAGAGGATAAATGAATATCAGCACAAGAATTTTGACCCTCAAAACCATCAGCTAAAGTGCTTTGGATTTCCAGTTTATTATAACTCCCCTCATCATCTCTTTTAAATACAGCAATAGTGGCATTAAGTTCGTTAAGTACATACATGTATTCATTGCTTTCACTAAATACAAAATGTCGCGGTCCAGAACCTTTAGCCATCTCAATTGTATTTTGGTGTGCAGGCACCCATCCGTAAGGTTTTTTGGTATATCGTTTTAAAGCATCTAAGCCTAAATCTGCTACAAAAAGCCCATCTTCATTAAAGTGAGATTTATGAACATGAGAAATTTTAAGGGTATCCGCCGTATGATGTTCAATAAGTTGCCGTTCGCCAAGGCTACCATCTTCTTCTAAGTCGTAAATGGCAAGGTTACCCCCTGTATAATTAGAAACTGCTATTTGGTTTTCATTAGAAACTACAACATGGCACGGATGCGCGCCGCCAGAACCTTTACTATTTAACAGTTGCAGTGTTCCATTTTCTAAAGAAAAGGATGTTACACCACCGCCTATACTATCAAAATCTGCTGTTTCTTGTACCGCGTACAAATTCTTTTTATCTGTTGATACCGCCAAAAAAGAAGGACTAGTTAATATAGCTGCTAATGACTTATTTGCTAATTGCCCAGTAGTGGCATTAAAAGTCATTTTATAGATTCCTTCACTATCACCATCGGTATACGTACCTATAAACAAATCGAAAGTTTGTTCAGGTTCTTTTTCCGCGCAAGCAGAAAATAAAAGGAGTGTCACTAAAATTAAAATACCGTTTTTCATTGATAGTCGTTTTATTATTAGACAGGCAAAGCAGCATTAGTTGCCCAATCATGTATCCATTTTGCCATTAAAGAAACCCAAGCATCGCTATCGTTTAGGCAAGGGATATGTTTGTACTGCTCTCCGCCTGCTTCCTCAAATTGCTCTTTCCCTTCCATTGCAATTTCTTCTAAAGTTTCTAAACAATCACTTACAAAGGCGGGCGTAATTACAGCCAAGCGTTTTTTCCCTTCCTTAGGGAAACGTTCAAATTCAAAATCGGTATAGGGTTTTAACCAAGGGTCATTAGGTAATCGTGATTGGAAAGAGGTGCTTACCTTTTCTTCGGGCAAATCTAAATAGGCTTTTACTAATTCTGTAGTATCATAACATTGGTGGCGGTAACAGGTATTGTGCGCTACAGAGTTTATACTGCAACAACTCCCATCAATTTTACAATGAAATTTTGTGGGATCCGACTTGCGAATATGACGTTCTGGGATACCGTGATACGAAAACAATATATGGTCGTAATCAAAATCTTTTAAGCCTTCAGCAATGCTATCAGAAAGTACTTTTATATAGTCTTTATTACTATAAAAGGCTGGCATGGTTGTCACTTTCATTTCAGGAAAATGCGCCTGTTGTTCTTCCATGGCTTTTACTACAACTGTCTCATAAGAAGACATGGCATAATGCGGGTATAAGGGGACTAATAATACCTCATCTACATTTTGGTCCTTTAGTTCTTGTAGGCCTTCTTTTATGCTCATAGAACCGTAACGCATACCTAAGGCAAGGGGTAATTCTGTTTTTGCTCTAACTTTTTTTGCAAAGCGTTTAGAGATAACAATAAGAGGAGATCCCTCATCCCACCAAATTTTAGAATATGCTTTTGCAGATTTTTTAGGTCTTGTTTGCAAAATTATACCTCTAACTAAAAGGTTTCTCAATAAGGGTGGCACATCAATAACGCGCTCATCCATTAAAAATTCGTCTAGATAGGGTTTAACATCTTTTGCCGTTGGGCTGTCTGGTGATCCTAAATTGACTAATAAAATTCCTTTTTGCACAGCTTTAAATATTAGATGGTAAAAATACGATATGATACGCATTTAAGTTTTACCAATAGGTATAAGTTTTGTTATACTTAAATAGATAACTTTGATAAAAAATAAAAATCTATGAAGTTTTTATCCTTTTTTTTAATACTTCTTTTTTGCTGCAAGGCTTCAACTGCCCAACTAATAGTTACTGAGGAAGATAAAGCAATTTTTAATCAGAAATTGGTGCTGCTGCAAAATAAAACTTCGGATTCGTATACAAAGCAGCTCGTTCTTTTAGGTAAATCTTTTCTTGGCACACCCTACGAGGAAAAAACATTAGAGATAGGCACAACCGAAAGCTTAGTTGTTAATCTTAGAGGCTTAGACTGCACCACATTTGTAGAAAATACTTTAGCCCTTTCCTTACTTACTAAAAATACGGAACACAACTTTTCTGCCTTTACAGAAAACTTAAAACAGATCAGATATAGAAATGGAGTTTTAGAAGGCTATGCTTCTCGGCTACATTATTTTACCGACTGGATTAGAAATAACGAAAAGAAAGGTTTAGTAAAAAATATCACCTCGGATTTAGGCGGAATTGAAATACAAAAACCTATTAATTTTATGGGAACACATAGAGATTTATATCCTTTTTTAAAAGACGATAAAAACTTTAAAGGTGTTCTTAAAACCGAAGCTGAACTCGCAAAAGAAACGCTTTGTTATTTGCCTCAAAAAGATATTGAAAGTCAAGAAAAAAACATAGCTTCTGGTGATATTATAGCCTTAGCAACCTCAATTAAAGGTTTAGATGTTACCCATACTGGTTTTGCTTTAAAAATGCCTAATGGCAGAATACACTTGCTGCATGCTTCCAGTTCTGGAGAAGTAAAAATTAGCGAAGAACCTTTAGCAGACTACCTCAAAAAAATTAAA
>CAZYRG010000348.1:0-3014 GCA_964650425.1 uncultured Flavobacteriaceae bacterium | reverse complement strand
AAAAATAGTTGTATTTTTGCATCCGCAATGGAAACATTGTTGTTCATTTAAATTTTAAATTGATTTTTACGGCCTTTAAAAATGCTTTAAAAATCTGAATATAAATGGCCCGTTCGTCTATCGGCTAGGACGCCAGGTTTTCATCCTGGTAAGAGGGGTTCGATTCCCCTACGGGCTACAATTTTTAAAAAAATAAAAAACATGGCAAATCATAAGTCAGCCTTAAAGAGAATTAGAAGTAACGAAAAGAGACGTGTGCTGAATAGATACCAGCATAAAACAACTCGTAATGCTATTAAAAAATTACGCGAATTAACAGATGCTAAAGAAGCACAATCTATGTTACCTTCTGTAGTAAGTATGATTGACAAACTTGCTAAGAAAAATGTTATCCACTCTAACAAAGCAGGTAATTTAAAATCTCAACTGACTAAACACGTTTCTGCCTTATAGGGAACTTGTTTATTTATAATATTTTCAAAAGCCTTTCAGAAATGAAAGGCTTTTTTATGTTTTATCACTGATAGATGATAAAGAACAAGCATAAATCTAAATCTGCAGCATAACAAAAAAGGCTTCGAATAAATCGAAGCCTCTTTTATTTAAATAAGTTTATTAATTTATGCATTCTCCTTTTTAATCAAATTAAGCGCAGAACCCTCGTTGTACCAATCAATTTGGGCATCATTATATGTATGATTTAAAGCGATTACATCTTTACTTCCATCTGCATGAACAACTTCTAAGTGTAATTGTTTCTCTGGAGCAAATTCATTTAAATCTAAGAAATTGAATGTATCATCTTCTTGGATTAAATCGTAATCTGCCTCATTTGCAAAGGTTAAACCTAGCATACCTTGTTTTTTAAGATTTGTTTCGTGAATACGAGCAAAAGATTTTACTATTACTGCGGCTACTCCTAGATGACGAGGTTGCATTGCCGCATGCTCTCTAGAAGATCCTTCACCGTAATTATGATCACCTACAACAACAGACCAAATGCCTGCTTTTTTATACTCGCGTTGCGTATCTGGCACACCTCCATACTCTCCAGTTAACTGACTCTTTACGAAGTTTGTTTTCTTATTAAAAGCATTAACGGCACCAATAAGTGTGTTATTTGCTATGTTGTCTAAATGACCCCTAAAACGTAACCATGGTCCTGCCATAGAGATGTGGTCAGTTGTACATTTTCCAAAAGCTTTAATCAATAATTTAGCACCAGTAATAGAATCTCCAATTGGCGTAAATGGTGTCAATAATTCTAATCGTTCTGATGTTTCGCTTACACTAACTTCTACACCACTACCGTCTTCAACTGGCTCTAAATACCCATTATCTTTAACATCAAAACCTTTAGGTGGTAATTCCCATCCTGTTGGTTCTTCGAACATCACTTCTTCTCCATTTTCGTTAATTAGCTTATCTGTTAAAGGATTAAAGTCTAAACGGCCTGCAACCGCAATGGCGGCAGTTAATTCTGGTGAAGCTACAAACGCATGCGTATTTGGATTTCCGTCTGCACGCTTTGCGAAATTTCTATTAAATGAATGTACTATACTATTTTTAGGCGCATTCTTTGGGTCACTATATCTTGCCCATTGGCCTATACATGGACCACAAGCATTAGTAAATATTTTAGCATCTAATTCTTCAAAAATACCAAGAATACCATCGCGCTCAGCTGTGTAACGTACTTGCTCAGAACCAGGATTAATACCTAACTCAGCTTTCATCTTTAGACCTTTATCTAAAGCTTGTTGCGCTATAGAAGAAGCTCTTGACAAATCTTCATAAGACGAGTTAGTACAAGACCCTATTAATCCCCATTCTACTTGTAATGGCCATTCATTAGCCGTTGCCTTTTCTGTCATGTCATTACCGACAGTTGTAGATAAATCTGGTGTAAATGGTCCATTTAATAACGGCCCTAATTCTGATAGATTTATCTCTATAACTTGATCAAAATATTGTTCTGGATTAACATATACATCTGCATCCGCAGTAAGATATTCTTTTACTTTATTGGCTTCGTTAGCTACATCCTCTCTATCTGTAGCTCTTAGGTAACGCTCCATAGATTCGTCGTAACCAAACGTAGACGTAGTAGCTCCAATCTCAGCACCCATGTTACAAATTGTACCTTTACCGGTACAAGACATAGCTGTCGCACCTGGGCCAAAATATTCTACTATAGCTCCTGTTCCTCCTTTTACTGTAAGAATTTCAGCAACCTTTAAAATTACATCTTTTGGTGCTGTCCAACCAGAAAGTTTTCCTGTTAACTTAACTCCTATTAATTTTGGGAATTTCAATTCCCAGGCCATCCCTGCCATAACATCTACAGCATCTGCACCACCAACTCCAATAGCAACCATTCCTAATCCACCTGCATTTACAGTATGAGAATCCGTACCTATCATCATACCACCAGGAAATGCATAATTCTCTAAAACAACTTGGTGAATAATACCTGCACCTGGTTTCCAAAATCCGATACCATATTTATTTGATACTGACTCTAAAAAATTAAAAACTTCACTACTCGTACTATTGGCATGTTTTAAATCTGTTGCTGCACCTTCTTTAGCTTGTATTAAGTGGTCGCAATGCACTGTAGTTGGTACTGCTACCTTTGGCTTCCCTGCTTGCATAAATTGCAATAATGCCATTTGAGCTGTAGCATCTTGACATGCCACACGATCTGGTGCAAAATCTACATAATCTTTTCCTCTTGCAAAAGCAGTTGTAGGTTTTCCGTCCCAAAGGTGTGAGTATAATATTTTTTCAGAAAGTGTAAGTGGTTTACCAACAATATCTCGAGCTGCATCAACGCGCTCTGCCATGTTAGCATACACTTTTTTTATCATGTCTATATCAAAAGCCATAAAGTATATTTATAAGTTGAACATTATTTTTTTGCTTCACAAAATTACGAATTATAAAGTGTTTTCTAAAATATGTAACAAAATTGAATATTCCAAAGCATTCCGTTGACGTTTGGCATGATCGTG
>CAZYRG010000347.1:0-3022 GCA_964650425.1 uncultured Flavobacteriaceae bacterium | reverse complement strand
AACGCTAAATATAAGTGGGCTAACAACAGAAAATGCTGTTGTAACCATAAATGACTTACTAGGAAAGGTTGTACTTACGACTTCTTTAACTAAAAATCAAAATAGCCTAGATGTAAGCCAATTAAAAACTGGTTTACATTTCATATCACTTAGGCTACAAGATGGGGCAAGTTTCCAAAAAGCATTTGTAAAAAAACAATAGCATCTTCATCAATTTGATTGAATTAAAAAAGACTGTCTGTAAAGACGGTCTTTTTTAGTTTCAATATTTTTTCTACACTTTTTACGGTTTTAGCATATTAAATATACGTTTTTAGCACTTTCATCACAGAAAATAATGCTTTGAACGAAAAATTACATCAATCATTAATTTTTAGATAATAAAATGTTAATTTTATCAGACCAATTATAATACCAACATAAAAAAAACCAACGTACATCACTTTAATAATTTCATTGAACAACTTCAACACCCCTTAATAAGATTTTATACGCATCCTATTAAAAACATAACAATTGACTTAATATTAATTTGTTATACCCTCATAGTTGTAATGTAATTTTAAAGATTATAACATTTTACCCCTAAATTTTATATGCAAAAAAACTACTCATAATTACGAACAACAACCAACCATGAAAAAATTACAACTTGTAGCTATTATGAGCATCGTAGCTTGTACGCTATTCATTTGCTCCAAAGTTTCAGCTCAAGAAATCTACACCAAAAAAGGAGGCGATCTTACTGGTAGCGATATAGACACAAATCAGGGTCATCGACTAATCAGTTCAAGTCCATATAAGGATAGAAAAAACCAAGTAGGGAGACAGATTCACACCATAGCAAACTCTAACGTTCCTCAAGCTGTTTTCCATAAATGTACGTTGGTACCATGAAGATGTTAACAAATATGTGTTTCGGATGTTTAAAGGTAAAGTCAATATTGAAAACGACATAATATTTCAAACCACGTATCGAGACAGAACTTAATAATCATTTACCGTTAAATAAATATAAAAAAAAATGAAAAAAATGAAAAATATAATTACAGTCTTATCTGCGTTCATAATGTCTGTGTATGCGGTAAACGGTCAATGTGACTTATCAAACACCGGTATTGGAAATTTTGACGGGGCAAATTACAATCAATGGACCAAATACGATACGCAATCTGGGGTGAAATATGGGACTTACTCGCAAGAGTCATCTAAAAAGCATGCTGGTCCGCATTCTCTCAAAGCTAATGTTACAAAAGATAATTCTTGGCAGATGCGAATACTTACAAAGTGCGATTATCCATTGGCAAATGGCAAAGAATACACTATTTCTGTTTGGTTAAAAGGAGATGCAGGAGATAAAGTGAAGATTGTATTACAACAAAATAACAATGGAAATGCAGAACTAGGTAGTTCAACAGTTGAAATTAGTTCTACCAATTGGAAAAAATACAGTGTTAAACTCAAAAGTGATGGAAACTACTCCAAAGGAAAAATAAAGTTTGTGTTTCAAAATCCTGGAGTTTATTATCTGGATGACGTAACTGTAACAGCGGCTGGAACTATTGTCTCACCAACTGTTACAGGATCAAGTTGGTATGTGAAAGGCGGAAAAGGTAAGGATAACACTAGTGGTGGAAATGGAAAATCACCAAGCAAGCCTTTGAATTCTTTGGGTTATGCGGTAAAAACAGCATGGAAACCAGGAGACAAAATTTACGTAATGGAAGGTACGTATCGTAACTCAAACTATGGAAAGGTTCAAAGTTCTGGAGGAAAATCTGGGTTTAATAATCCTCCTTTTCTAACTATTAATAGAACCGATATTAACACATCTAATAACAATTGGTTAATCATTACAAATTACCCTGGTGATAAGCCAAAAATACAGTTTGATGGTGAGTCAGGAATTGTCTTACGAGATGGAGTGAGTTATGTGGATATATCAGGCCTTGAAATAGAAGGAGCGAATCAAAAAATAACCAAAAAGCAAGCAATAGCCAATAGAACGGTACAACACAAATACTTTGGAGGTCAAGGAATAGCAGTTTGGGGAGGATCTAGAAACCCTCACCATATTAAAATTCATCACATGAAAGTGCATGATTGTGGTGGTTCTGGTATACGTGTAAATGACGGTGATTACATAGATCTTTCCTACAACGAAGTGTATAATTGCAACTGGTATACGTGGCTTGGTTCAAGTGCCATTGTAATTGCACAATCAAAAGATTTTGACAAACTGAATAAAATAAAGATGGTGTTGACACATAATCTTGTACATGACAATAGAAATTTCGTCCCATTTTATTGCTGTACAGTATCTCCAACTGGTGGCGATTATGGAACAATAAAACAAAATTACATACATGATGGTTCTGGTGTCTACATCACTCGAAATAACCCTGGAACACCATGGCAAAGCAAAACCGATTATCTACATGGATGGTTTTATTTTGCAAATAACATTACGTACAACAATGGAATTAATGGTTTAGTTGTGCATAAAACAGATAGAACAATTGTAACTAATAATATTGCTTACATGAATGGTACAGTAGACCCAAGACCAGTTTCACAAGGTGGTGATGGTAGACAAGCTGCTGGAGGGATAACGATAAATGCAAGTAAAAAAGTTTTTATGTATAACAACATAAGCCAAGTAAGAAATAGTTCTGATTTTAATTACAGAACCTTCGGACAGGTGAGTTATACAGCAAGTAATAACATCGGTATTAATGGGAAAAGTAATTTTAAAGCAGGATCAGAATTTACCAATTTAACGCCTACTTCTAATAATGCGAAGAATCTATTTGTAAATCCATCAAAGGGAGATTTCCGCCCTAAAGCATCTAGTATCGCAATTGACGCAGGTAAAAAACATTCAGATTTACCTCCGTTTGATTATGCTGGTAATCCACGTATCATCAATGGATCTCCAGATATAGGAGCTTATGAATACACAACAGGAACTGTGGTACAACCTACGCAACCTACACAACCTACTCAACCTAACCCAACACCT
>CAZYRG010000346.1:0-3033 GCA_964650425.1 uncultured Flavobacteriaceae bacterium | reverse complement strand
TTCATTCGGATTAAGTTTTCTTCCGAAGGACAGTCCATTTTTTTTATATGAAATGTTGATTTATACATTATGTTTTTAGTTACAGCCACCTTCTAACCTTCTTTTTATATTCAACATATTGCTCTACAAACTCTTGTTCAAGAAATTCTTCTTCTAATCTAATCTGTGTATTGATACTTATGGTGGAAAGTGCTATAATTAGTAAGGTAAAAGCATTGGGAAGCACTAAGAATAGCCCAATGTTGGCAATCATAATGCCTAAGAAAATGGGGTTTCGAGAAATAGCAAAAAAGCCATTAGTTACTAATTCCGTCTTATTCTCTTCATCTATACCGATACGCCAAGATTCTCTCATATTGGATTGTGCAAACCATACAAATAGTAAGGATAGGATTAGTAATGCCCAGCCGATATAAACCAAGGTATCATTTTCTAAATACCAAAACGGTAATAAAAACTTGTGCCAGTTTGGAACAAAGGCATAAATGGAAACTACAATTAACTCGATAATAGAAATAATACCAAATACTTTCCCATTGTAGCCGTGGGCATCATCACCCTTATTGAAGGTAAGTGGATTGACTTTGGTTTTCTTCCAAAGTAGAAATGACCTTAGAACAAATACTAAGAGAAAATAAGCGATAAAATATATAAATAAGTACATAGTAAATTGAATTTAGTCCTTGTGACACTCATCATCACACTCTTCTCTTCCAAAGGGTTTAATATTTATACCTACAGTAAAAACAAAGCCATCAGTTGGTGCATAAATCTCTGGGAATATTGGGTTTTGGGTTGTTCCTAATACTTCTGGTGAATATCTGTTTTGTCGTCTATCCGTAAAGTTTTCAAAATTGATATAAGGACTGCCCCACTTGAAATGTTTCTGAACCAATAATCCCATAGTTGTAAAATCGGTGGATTGTGTACCGTTGGAAAGGTTTTGTTTTCCAGTATAATATACTTCATATCCTATCCGCCAATCCTCATTCTCATACATTAAGACTGTACCTGCATTGTGCTTTGGGGTCAATGGTTTTTGTGGATTGCCTTGTAGATATTTTAATCTTGTATCGATATAAGCATAGTTTATAAACCACCTAAAGTCCTTATATGACAACTTTATATTTGTTTCTGCCCCAAGGCTTTGAATGTTTTCAGGTGCATTACTAAAACGATATTCAGTTGGTGATATATTTTCTAAGAGCAAGGCATTTGAGATTTCTGTCAAATAGAATAATTGATTGATAGAGAAAAAGATTTGGTCGGTTAGTGCGGTTCTATAGTTTAAGTCAAGGTTTGCTCCAAAAGAGTTCTCAGCATCTAAGTTATCTGCATTTATTGGCTGAACATAACGAAAGTTTAATGTAGCTGCTTCTTCTGTAAAAATATCTGGTATTTTATATCCTAAACCACCACCTATGCGAGTTGAAAATTTATTGTTTGCTTTCCAAAGCAATGACACTCTTGGCAAAGGGAATACACCCCAATCAACAGAATAATCCGTTCTAAAGCCCGTTTCTAATATTAGTTTGTTGGTAAGATCGGTTGTATTATTTACAAAAACACCTACGGTGGTTTGCTTCATATTACGTGGGGTGCTATCGGTATTCTCTTTAAAGGAATTAGTGTATAGATTTGCTCCTACTATCCAATCTGATTTTTTGCCATTTTTGGCATAGTTAAGTTCTGTGAATGTATTTGTTTCGTCACCGTCAAAACTATAATTAGGTATGTCAATTTTACGGCTAAAGAAACCTACACTATTTTTAACTTCTATGCTCTGATTATTTGCCAACTTAGATTCATAAGCAAATTGAGTACTAACTCGGTTGGAAGTATTGTTTTCAAAGTATGTATGATTAGCATCAGTACCATTTTTAACTACATTAATATCTCCACCTTCTCGATTATCTGTTGTAGCGTTTAAGCCTAACCAAATGGTAGTGTTTTCTTTTGGATAATAAAATAATTTTGGATTTAATGAAAATGACGTTGTTTTTGGGATATTGGTAAATTCATCATCATCAGGATTATAAGGTGAGTTGTAATTTGCCGCACCATAGATTGTAAATCCTAACTTTTCTTTTCGCTTACTGTAAAAAATATTACCTGTACTTCCTCCTGTATGTGTTTGAGCAAGAAGTATGTTTAATTCAGGACCTTCTTCTGGTCTTTTAGATACCATATTTACTAAGCCAGCTATTGCACCACCACCATAAAGGGTAGAAGAACTTCCTTTTATTATTTCAAACTGAGCTAAGTCTAAAGGTGGTATTTGCATAATGCTTAATCCACCAGAAAAACCGCCATATAAGGGAAAACCATCTTTGAGTAATTGTGTATACCTGCCATCCAAACCCTGTATTCTAATGCTTCTGTTACCACTGCTTAATGAGGTTTGCTGAATTTGAATACCTGTACTTTCTCTTAAAACCATAGAGATATTTGAAGCATTCATTATGGCTTTTTCTTCCAGTTCTTCACCACCAATAAATTCCACACGTGTGGGGATATTTTTGATTGTACGAGTGCTTCTGGTTGACTTAATAGTAACTGCACCCAATTCTTGATTGGCACTTTCTAAGTTGAAAGTAAAAAAGGTGTTACTATCATTTATTGTAAGTGTAGTATCTCGTCTTTCATAGCCTAAATATGAAAACTCAAAGCGATATGTGCCTGCCTCAATATCTTGGCATTTGCCAATTCCATCAATATCTGTTACTGTACCTTGTTTCAGCTCTTCTATTTGTATGGTAGCACCAATTAGGGGTTCCTGATTATCGCTATCCAATAATTTAATGGATATATCTACCGTTTGAGCCGATACGCTGTAAGTGAAAAAAGAAATGAAGGTAAGTAACCCAAATGCAGTTTTTATCATAATTATGCTTTAATATCAATAATGACACAAAGCTAAAATGAATGTACTGCAACTCGATTGCAAAGATTAGCTACACTTATCGCAAAGCCCTTTTACTACCATATTCGCCTGTTGCATTTTAAACTTGCTTGGTAACTGAATAATAGGGA